>CAZGYE010000029.1:0-31286 GCA_964530165.1 uncultured Planctomycetaceae bacterium | reverse complement strand
GTTGCCTGCCATTGTACCCATCTGCCGCGAGAAATCCCAGAAAAATCCGCTCAGGTGGAGGCGGTTGCGTTGTGCGCCTGGGACTGCCTGGAAGACAATCCCGCACTGAAGACCATCCGAGAGCTGTTGGCCGCCGTTCCTGATGGGAAGCTTTTGGAGTCCTTACGGCAAGCCCGGAGCAAGGGCCGCAACGATGATCCGGTGCACGTGTTGTGGGGCGTGCAACTGCTGACGGTGCTACTGCGGCATCCGACAATCGAAGCCTGTCTGGCGGAGTTGCGTCGCAACGAGGGGTTGCGGCGGGTGGTCGGGATTGTCGCGGAAGAGGGGGTTCCCAAGAAGTGGAACATGTCGCGGTTTCAGGAGGTGTTGGGTCAACAGCCGCACCGTCGGCTGGTGAAGGCAGTCTTCGACGTGATGATTGGGCGGCTGGGCGAAGTCGTGAAGGATCTCCGAGACCGAGCACCCCTGCTCCGTCGCCAGATTCACGGCCTTGACCTTGAACTCTTCACTGTGCCGTCGTCGCTTCGTCATCTCATCCCCTCCTTGCGAACAGTTGACACGCTTATTCCATCGCCCACTATTCGTGGGGAACTCCACTCGACGATCATGACGAAGATCGGACAGCTTCGTGTGATTGGGAAGTGGTCGTTTTTCAATTGCCCAGCGACACACACTCCGGAAAATTCAGAAAAAGTTGGGAAATGAGTCCCGGATTCCCTTGATTTCCGTCAGCCATTTGCGTAGTAACACAACATTGAAAATCGGGTTGGGTCCTTAATGTTTATTCACGGATGGAGGGGACTTTGACGTTGCGGCTCGATTGTTGCGAGACTGCTCGAAAGGGCTCACTGTGTACCAATCGGGCGGCTGGTGCCGAGTGTAGATGCGTGCGATCTCGCGCGGATATGTGGGAAGGGGCACGGTCACGTTTGGATCGACGCCGGCAGCAAGTCATCTGCTTCGGTCTTTCCAACGCGAACGTGGTGCATTTTGACATTCGGCACGCGGCTGCAGTGACCCATTATGGTGAGGCGTTCCAATCGTGTCGTTTCGAGTCGAACATTTTTGAAGACGATCGGATGTTCGAATGGCCGTTGTGCCGGCCGTGATTTGCTTGGGAGAGTTGATGTTAGGAGGAATCGCATGAGTCCTGACACGCAGAAGAGTGCCCGTTCCGTTGCATCCAAGGGCTCCGGTGATCCGTCGATCCGAGCCGTTGTGGTGTTGGCCCTTGCGGCGATCGGACTGACGGGATGCCCCGAGCGCGCGGAGCAGAAACCCACCCTGCCACCCGGACCAGCCGAGACCGTTCCGAAGGTGGAAAGCAAAGCTGGGACGGGTGTCCGACCGCAGACGACCGCGCTGACGGATGAGCAGCGAGGTCGAGCGAAAACGCTGTATAACCGTCACTGTGCGGGGTGTCATGGGGAGAAAGGAGACGGGAAATCCGTGGCAGCCCGTTATCTATTCCCCAAGCCGCGGGACTTTCGCGCCGGTCATTTTCGGCTGGTGAGCACGTCCAATGGTGTCCCGACCATCGAGGACATCGGTGCTGTGCTCGCTCGCGGGATGCCCGGATCGGCCATGCCTCCCTGGCGGCAGCTCAGCGAGGCCGACCGAAAGCTGCTGGCCCAACAGGTGATGGAGTTCCGACGCACGGGGATTCGCGACCAGGAAGTCGCTTTGGCGAAGGAAGATGGTGAAGAAATCGACGAAGAAGAAGTCAACCAACTGATTCAGGAATTAACGACCCCCGGGCCGGGGATCGAGGTCCCCGAGATCCCGGCATCCACTCCGGAGGCAGTCGCTCGCGGCAAGGAGCTGTATCTGTCGAAAGGCTGCGACAAGTGCCACGGCAAGGAGGGCAAAGGAGACGGCACGGGAGAAATGTTCAACGTCGAGGGTTGGCCGAACCTTCCGCGGGACTTGACGCAGGGAATCTTCAAGGGAAGTCCCGACCCGAAGTCGGTGTATATTCGCACGCAGGCGGGCATGCCCGGCAGTGCCATGCCGGTCACCACGGACATCAAGCCCGAAGAGATTATCGACCTGGTGCATTATGCTCTTTCGCTCTCGGACGCGGCGACCCGTGCAGAGACCGTATTGAACCGGGAGAAGATCGTCGCCAGAAAGGTCGAGACCGCTCCGGATTCGCCGGTTGACGAGAGTTGGGGAAAGGTGAAGCCGTTGCGTCTCCGTCTCACGCCGCTGCGGTGGCGCAACGAGCGTGTCGAAGCAGTCGAGGTCCGAGCGGTGCATGACGGATCCAAGCTTTCCCTGCACCTGTCATGGGACGATGCGTCTCTCAACGGGCGTGCCGTTCGGGTGGAGGAGTTCAGCGACGGGGCCGCCGTCCAGTTTTCACCGTCGACAGACCCACCGTTTTTCGGCATGGGTGCCAAAGACGCTCTCGTCAACACGTGGTACTGGAAGGCCGATCACGCAGCCAGCGGCGACGCGGTGGCCGGCATCGAATCGGCGTTCCCCAACATGATCGCGGCTTTCTACCCCTTCCAGAATCCGCCGGCCGTCGGAGTGTTTCGAACGGGCGGCAAAATCGCGCAACAGGATCGCACCTATGTGGCGGGCTGGGGTTCCGGCAATCCGGTCTCGAATCCGCGGGCGAAGACGCCCGTCGAAAATCTCAACGCCGGCGGGCCGGGCACCCTCAGGGGAGGCTCACACGTGCGCGCTCTCGTGGCCGGGCGGGGGGTTTGGAAGTCCGGCAGATGGCAGGTCGTGATGTCCCGGCCGCTGGAAGCAAAGGAACCGCAAGACGTCTCGTTCAAGCCGGGCGAGACGCTGTCCGTCACCTTTGCCGTTTGGGAAGGCAGCGCCGGAGACCGCGACGGGCAGAAGAACGTCTCGGTCTGGCACGAGTTGACCCTGGAGAAATGATTGCCCCGCACTAAGCGATCCACTAAGGAGGACTTCTCCATGACCAGTAAGAAGACCCGCGCGAAACAGGGCGAACCCCAAGACGCATCCGTGAAAGCGGGTAGCGGCGACGCCCTGTGGAACATGGATCGTCGCGAGTTCCTGAAGCTGACCGGGCTCGGCACCGGTGCGTTGGGCTTTATGATGTCTGCGGGATCTCCGCCGTTGCTGGGTGCAGCGGCCGAGATTGACAACCCACTGAAGCACTATCCGGCGCGCGACTGGGAGAAGATCTACCACGATCAGTACCGCTACGATCGGACCTTCACCTTTGTCTGTGCGCCCAACGACACACACAATTGCCGGCTGAAGGCTTTCGTCCGCAACGACGTGATCGTGCGGATCGAACAACCCTACGACGTGAAGGACTACACCGACCTTCAGAAGAACAAGACGACCGCGACGTGGCATCCGCGCGGCTGTCTGAAGGGCATGACTTACATGCGGCGGGTCTACAATCCGTTCCGCGTCAAGTACCCGCTCGTGCGAAAGGGCTGGAAGGCATGGGCCGACGCCGGGTTCCCGCGAGACCCCAACACGGGCAAGACCGATCCCAAGTATTTCAAGCGGGGGGAAGACGACTGGGTCCGTGTTTCCTGGGATGAGATCAACCAGTTGCTCGCCAAGTCGCTGGTGAACATCGCCGAGGCCTACAGCGGTCCCAAAGCGGCCGACTGGCTCAAAAGCCAAGGGTATCCCGAGGAAATGATCGCCCCCATGAAGGACTCCGACGGCAAACTGGCCGGCGTACGGACCATGAAATACCGGGGCGGAATGGCGTTCCTGGGCGCAACGCGGCTCACCGGGCTGTACCGCTTCAGCAACATGATGGCGCTGTTGGATCACCATGTCCGCAAGGCGCCGCCGGAGAAGTGTCTCGGCGGACGCTCGTGGGACAATTACGCTTGGCACACCGACCTGCCGCCCGGTCATCCCATGGTGCATGGCTGTCAGACGTTCGACCAGGAGTTCCACGACTTCGCCAACGCCGACATGATCGTCATCTCAGGGTTGAACCTGGTCGAGAACAAGATGGCCGATCCCATCTGGTGGCAGTCGGCCATCGAACGCAAGAAGAAAATCGTGGTCATCGCGCCCGAGCACAACCCCACCGTCACCAAATGCGATTACTGGCTGCCCGTGCGACCGGGCACCGATACGGCCCTGATGCTGGGCGTGGCCGGCGTGCTCATCCGCGAGAAACTGTATCGGGACGATTGGGTCAAACAGTTCACCAACTACCCGTTCCTGGTCCGCATGGACAACCTGAAGCCTCTGAGGGCCGAAGACCTCAAGAATCCCACCAAGTTGGATCCCGGCGAGGTCTACACCTACAAAGACGGCAAACCGGTTCAGGAAGACGCCGACAAGTATGCGGTCAACTCCACGATCATCACCAACGCTGGAAAACTGCTGGGGCTTTCCCGCAATTGCGTCGGGAAACATCTCGACGCCGAGTTGAAGAAGCAAAACCTCAGCCCCAAAGACATCGCGCTGGACTACGAGGGAGAGGTCGAGACGAAGACCGGCAAAGTGAAGGTCAAGTCGATCTTCCGCATGTACCGAGATTTGACCGAGCATTACAGCCCGGAACAGACGGCCCAAATTACGGGTGTTCCCGCAGAGAAGATCGGCACCTTTGCCCGCGACATCGCAGTCTCCAAGGCCACGTCGTTTCTGTGCGGCATGGGCTGCAACATGTACCTGCACAACGACCTGATTAACCGCTCCTATTTCCTGGTGGCGGCGCTGACGGGCAGCGTGGGCCTTCCCGGCGGAAACGTCAGCAGTTACGCCGGCAACTACAAGGCCCCGGTGTTCAACGGGCTGCCTGCCTGGGTCGCCGAAGACCCCTTCAACCAAACGCTCGATCCCAACGTCGATGGCAAGCAGGTCAAGAAGAAGCAGTATGCCCACTTCGAGTCGATCCATTTCTGGGCCCATGGCGATTCACCGCTGATCGTGAACACGCCCAAAGAAGGCCGCGTGGTCGTGACCGAAGCCAAACACATGCCCAGCCCCAGCAAAGTGGTGTGGACTAACAACGCCAACCAGGTGGGCAACGCCAAATGGGCCTACGACATCATCAAGAACGTGCTGCCGCAGCACGAGCTGCACGTTGCGCAGGACTACGAATGGTGCATGAACTGCGAGTACGCCGACGTGGTGCTGCCGGTCGATTCCTGGGTCGAATTCGCGCACCCGGACATGACTGCTTCCTGCACGAACCCCTTCATCCAGTTGTTCCCCAAGGCCGGCATCAAGAGGATCCATGATTCGCGGCACGACATCGAGGTCTATGCCGGTGTGGCCAAGGCCCTGGCAAAGCTGACCGGGGACAAGCGATTCGGGTCGTATTTCCAGTTCGTCGACGAAGACCGCGTCGACGTCTACATGCAGCGGATCCTCGACGGAAGTGTGGCCTTTCGGGGATACAAGGTCTCGGAGCTTCAGAAGCAAGGCGGCGCCGCGCTGGCCATGTTCCGCACCTACCCCCGCGTGCCGGGATGGGAGCAGATTAACGAGAACGTTCCCTTCTACACCAAAACGGGACGGCTGGAGCTGTACCGGGACGAGGACGAGTGGATCAATCAAGGCGAGAACCTGATCGTCCACCGCGAACCGGTCGAGGCCACTCCGTATCAGACAAACGTCATCGTGGTGCCTGGGGACTTCGATTCCATCCGCCCGAAGGACTACGGCATCTCGCCGGACGAGCTGGACGGCGACGCCCGGTGCCTGTTCAACCAGAAGTGGGACTGGCCGAAGGTCAAAGGGTCTCGCAACCCACTGGCCAAGAAGTACGGACTGTTTGCGGTGTTCGTCACCTGCAAGACCCGCCACCGAGTGCACTCGTCGTGGAGCACGGTCGACTGGAACATGATCTGGTGTTCGAATTTCGGCGACCCCTATCGCATGGACAAGCGATCTCCCTGGGTGGGTGAAGAGGAACTCGACATCAATCCGGAAGACGCGAAACAGTTCGGCATCGAAGACGGCGATTACGTCTATCTCGACGCGTCGCCTCACGACCGCCCCTTCCGCGGAAAGAAAGGCGATGACCCCGTCTTCGACAAAATGACCCGTCTGATGGTCCGCGTGAAATACAATCTCTCGTATCCACGGGGATTGATGAACATGAAGCACAGTATCTTCGGGGCCACGCACAAATCCATCGTCGCGGGACAGAAAAGTCCGCACGGGGACAGTGTGACGGATACCGGCTATCTGCCCGGTCTACGGTTTGGTTCCCATCAGTCGTGTGTAAGAACCTGGCTGAATCCGACACAGATGACCGGCAGCCTGGTGCACAAGGACTATTTCGGCCACAAGATCGTCCAGGGGTTTACCGTCGATACGCACACCCCGACCGGCGCGCCGAAAGAGTCGCTCGTCAAAGTGGAGCTGGCCGAAAAAGGGGGTATCGACGGCAAGGGCGTGTGGGATCCCGTCAAGACGGGATACACCCCGACAAAAGAGAATGAAGACATGAAGCGGTACATCACTGGCCAATTCATAGAAGGAGCCTGATGATGGCAACGGTCAAGAACTGGCATTTAGGCCGGGACATGCTGTACAGGCATGGTGACGCCCGCCCGAAGCGGCAGATCGGATTCGTGTTTGACATCAATCGCTGCATCGCCTGCCAAACCTGCACGATGGCCTGCCGGTCAACCTGGACCTTCTCCAAAGGCCAGGAGTACATGTGGTGGAACAACGTGGAGACCAAACCGTACGGGGGATACCCTCAGCATTGGGACGTGCAACTGCTCGGTCAGCTGGGTCCCCAGTCGTGGGCGGACGGCAAGTACAAGGGCCAAACCATCTACGAGGAGACCTATGACGACGGCAGAAAAACGCGTCTGCGCGATCAGCCGCTCGGGTATCTGCCGGATCAGAAGCAGTGGCGATTCCCCAATATCTACGAGGACACCGCCACCGGCCACACGGCTGAGGGTGTCTCGCTGCCCGAGCATCGCAACTTCTTCTTCTATCTGCAGAGGATCTGCAACCACTGCACGTACCCAGCCTGCCTGGCGGCCTGCCCCCGCAACGCGATCTACAAGCGCGAAGAAGACGGCATCGTGCTGATCGATCAGAAGCGCTGCCGGGGTTACCGCAAGTGCATGGAGGCCTGCCCGTACAAGAAGCCGATGTACAATTCGTCCAGCCGGGTCACCGAGAAGTGCATCGCCTGCTTTCCGAGGGTCGAAGGCCAGGAGGTCACGCGCTGTGTGGCCGCCTGCGTGGGAAACATCCGCATGCAAGGCTGGATCAACCCCCCGGAAAAGGCCGACCCGACCAATCCGATCGATTTTTTGGTCCATGTCCGCAAGGTGGCCCTTCCGCTTTATCCACAGTTCGGCACCGAGCCGAACGTGTATTACATCCCCCCGCGCTGGGCGCCCAGGAAGTTCCTGCACCAGATGTTCGGCCCCGGCGTCGACCACGCGGTCGAGACGCGAACCAATCCCGACGATGAGCTGCTCGCCGTTATGAAGCTCTTCGGGACCACGACGGACATCATCACACGCTTCAAAGTCACCAAGGAACAGGTGCAAGGCCTTGATGACAAGAATGAGGTCCTGGTGGAAGTGCCCATCGAAGAACCTTTCTACGTGCGGCCCTTCCACGACGAACAGGCGGACTCCTATCGCTTCAACGAACCCTAAAGTGCGAGAACATGCAAGCAAGCGACATCGAAACATGCTCGGATGCTCATCTTGAGGGAGCACGGAGCGTCTTCTGTCACGGGCTGGCCGTCCTGTTTCAACATCCCGACCGCGCTCTCGTCGATGCGGTCCGAGAGGGGAAGCTGTTCAGCGCGCTCTCGCGAGCCGCCGAGTCGCTGAACCAGCCGGCCGCTCTGGACGTCCTTGCACGGATCGAACCCGAACTGGCACGCTACGAGACGTCGCCGGAGACCCTCTCCGTCGAGTATGTGCGGCTGTTCGGGCTCCACGGGGGGGTCAACTGTCCGCCGTTCGCCACCGAATTCGGCAAACGTCAGGCCGTCTCGAAAGCGCAGGACCTGGCGGACATTAACGGTTTCTACGCGGCTTTCGGTCTCGCGTTGGCGAAGGACTCGACGGATCGCCCCGATCACGTCAGCTTCTTGTTTGAATTTCTCTCTTTCCTCGCGCTGAAACAAGTAGACGCGATTTCCCAGCACAACGAAGAAGGGCTGATCGTTGCCGCAGACGCCGAAAAGAAGTTCTTCTGCCGGTACGTGATCAATTGGGTCCCCGTCTTTTGTGAATCGCTCGCCGCCCAGGCGCAGACGGCCTACTACCGCGAGCTGGCCACACTCACCAAAGTGTTCGTGGAGGCGGAGGAAAATCGGCTCGGTGTGCACGTCGAGCGGATCACCCTATCGAAGCAAGAGGTCGCGCCTGCCGAAGAAAAGTGTATGGGCTGTATCGATTCGTGAGGACGACACATGCCGGAGAATAATGTCAGCACAGACGATCCCTTGGAACTGGTGGGCTGTCTTGGTCGGATGAGCTGCGTTTGGTGTCGGCGTCGAGTTGGATGCCGCGTTCGACGGCCGTGCTGCCGAAGCGTTGGCGGATTTCATCGGTAGCTGCGTCGAGGCGGCTTTGTTTTTCGCGATCTTCTTTGAAGAGAAGTTGCTGCGTCTTGCCGTGGCCCTCGATGCCGCTGACTCCGACGCCCAGCAGTCGTACCGCCAACGGACGGTCGGGCAGGCGGGTTGTGAGAATGTCCACGGCCGCCTGCCAGAGCTCGCCCGTGATGTCGGTTGCCGTCGGCAACGTGGTGGCGCGAGTGTAGGTTTGAAAGTCAGCGTAGCGGACCTTCAGTTGCACGGTCCGTCCCCGCAGGCCGTGTCGCCGGAGCCGGCGGGCGACCTGTTCGGTCAGTTCCGTCAGCCATGCCCGCAGCGTTTCGAGATCGTCAATGTCGACGGGGAACGTCGTCTCATGTGAGATGGACTTGGCCGTATGGTCGGGGATGACTTTGCGCCGGTCGATGCCGTGCGCCAGCCGCCAGAGTTGGTCGCCGTTTCGACCAAAATGATCCCGCAGGACGTCAGCCGAGAGCGCTCGCAGTTGTCCGATCCGCTCGACACCGAGACGCTGCAAGACGCGGGCGGCCGATTTCCCGACGCCCCACAGCCGGCAGATCGGCAGCGGAGCGAGGAATTCCTGGATCTTGTCCGGCTCGACGAGCACGAAGCCGTCCGGCTTGTCGAGATCGCTGGCGATCTTCGCCAGAAACTTGTTGGGCGCCACGCCGACCGACGCCACCAGACTCAATTCGTCGCGAATGGCTGTTTTGATCTGCCGACCGATCGCAGCCGGCGAGCCGAATAGTCGCGTACTGCCGGTCACGTCCAGAAAGGCTTCGTCCAGGGACAGCGGTTCGACCAGCGGGGTGAAGCGGCCGAAGATCTCGTAGATCTGACCCGAGACGGCAGCGTAGTCGCTGATCCGTGGCCGCAGGAAAATAGCGTGTGGGCAGAGTCGCCGGGCGGTGGCCGCGGGCATCGCACTGTGTACGCCGAACCGTCGGGCCGCGTAGTTTGCCGCGGAAACGACACCGCGTCCCTCGGGCGAGCCGCCGACAATCACCGGCTGTCCGCGCAGTTCCGGCCGATCGCGCTGTTCAACCGATGCGTAAAACGCGTCCATGTCGACATGCAGGATCATACGGCTATGATAGCATCGGGCTGACGCGAATGAACCGGCAATCGGCAGGCTGGAAAGCTTGCCCCACAACACTTGCCAAATCGGCTTTGACGCAGCGATCGAAACATGGCGGAAGCGGAGCTTACCGGGCGGGTGGCGGTGGTCACGGGTGGTGCAAACGGCATCGGTCGGGCCACGGGCGTTTTGCTGGCTCGTCAAGGAGCGACGGTTTACGTAGGGGATCTTGCGTCACACGTGCGGAAGTCATTCCTTCCCAGCTCACAAATATGATAAGATAAGAGGTCCAGGTTGGTCCTTTTGCATCTGTGGGGAGTTGACCCGTATGAGCGTCTATCTCGTTCCTGTCAAGAAGGGACGTCCCATTGCGCTCGACAAGGCGGTTGTTTTTATCGGACGTCACCCCGATTGCGACATCGTGCTGACACGCAGTCGCAAGGTCTCGCGCAAGCACTGTTGTGTGGCACAAGTGGACGATCGTTATTTGATTCGGGACCTCGGCAGTATGAACGGCGTGCGGGTTAACGGTGTGCGGGTCGAGAACGAGGCGCCCCTCAGGCTCGGCGACGAGGTGGCCATCGGCGATGTGCGGTATGTGTTGCAAGTCGAGAAGACAAGGCCCCGCCGCAAGAAGTCCAACGGAGACGCGAAGTCCGGCGCGACGCTCCCGGGGGCTGCTTCGCAGAGCCGCTCCGGCAAGCCGGCCGAGCCGCTGAGCCTCAGCCACGAGTTTCCGGTGGCCATCCCCGAGAGCGACGAGAGTTTTCAGGTTGAGTCGTCGATTCAGGATGCTCGGGACCGGGACGCGGCACCTCTGGAAGTGGACGGCGCCTCGTTGGATCCCAGCGACCCCAGTGACGACGACATCATTCCGCTGGCTGGGAGCGGTGATCTCGACGACATCGACTCGTAGATCGGGTTGCTGCTCGCTGCGTACTCCTGCAGGAGTCTGGCACTGAAGTTGATGTCGGGGACCAAACAGGGGTGCTTGTATTGCTCACTGCTTCCACCGAGCTTCGACTGGCGGTTGTGAATGAATTCGTCCCAAACTCCATCCGGCAGGGGCACCCAGGTCATCGGGTCGAGACGTCCCGACGTCCGCTTCTCAGCGTACTCGCAGTTGATTCGCTGCAGGCACTCGTCGATTTGCCGGACGAGGTCCTCTGCGACGGCGGACGAAGTGAAATCTCGCCGCTCGACGAGCAACTGGTACCGGGGCGGCTCGCCGAAAACCGGCGCGACCGTGAAATGTTTCAGATGCAGTTTCAGGCGTTCGACACAACTGCGAACAGCAGTGACCACCTGAGACTCCGAGAGTTTCTCTCCTGTAATGCTGGAGATGTGGGCGCCCTTGTGCAGGAATTCCAGTATGGGTGTGCTCCCGTGGAAGCCGTTGCATCGCACGACGTCGCAGATGTCGTATCGGTACAGACCGGACGACGTCGTCAGCAGGATGTAATAGTCGTGGCCTTCTTCCAGTTCGTGCGCCTCGAGGACGGTGGGGTTCTCGGTTTCGTGCTCCTCTTCCGGGATGAACTCGAAAAAGTGAGTCGTCACTTCCAGCAGCCCTTCCGACCGGCCGTCGACCAGGGGAAGCGTCATTCGTCCTTCGCTGGCATGCAGCCCGTGATCACGAATCGGCACGTCACCGTAGAAACGACGCAGTGAATGCAGATAGACGCCGACACTTCCCCCACACCAAACAGCCAGCAGCTCCAAGCCCGACCAATATTCGGATGGATAGAGACGGCCGGTGCGTTCGGCAATCCGCTCCAGAAACCGGGCCCGAGCGATCCGTCGCCGTGAAATGCTTCCTCTCAGCTTCTCGCGGATTTCGGTGCGGATCGCGTACTTTCTCGACAGCGTCCCGTCGGCAATGTCCCGGATGAGCTCTTCCTTCTCGGCATCGGCCAATTTGGCGAGATGAATCAACGTGCTGGGATTGGCCGTGGTCACCATGCCGACGCTACTCTCAGCCATGGCAAAACGCAACGACGTGTAATTCTTCGCCTCGGCGTCGCGGATCTTCGAGACGATTCCAGGAACAGCGTACATCAGCCGGACGATCCGTTTCTGCATCGCCCCGACCAAACCGCTGATATTGCCGCAGGGGGTCCCGCCGGGTGTTCGGAACCGGTCGTAGTCGCCGGTGAATTGCACGATTTTCTTGGCGAAAACCCGGGGATGATCCTCGAAAGCCAAGACGCCCCAAACTTGCCAGCCGTGTCGATAGTCGTTGAGGAATTGCTGCGTGATGGGAATAAATTTTGACTCGTCAGTGGTTCCGCTGCTCAGAGAGAACATCAGCAAACGGTTTTGCGTGCCCAGCAGCGCCTGGTGGTCACCGAGCTTCAACTGCTCGATGGAAGGGTGAAAATACTCGTAGCTGGCGATCGGCATGCGCTCCCGAAAGTCAGCGACGTTGCGAACCTCGGCGAACTTGTGCTCGCGGCTGAACCGACTCTCGGCGTTCAACGCCAGCAACCGACGTAGCACCGCGTGTTGGGCTTTGCGACAATCGACTGCCGCCGCCAAGAACTTCTTGGCCTCGCGCCCCACCCGGACCCGAGCAAACCATCCCCCTGCGTACCGCAACCTGTTGAGGAGACGTGTTGCCGGCAATATAGGAACATCCTTACAGAAGACCGCTTCCACAACACGAATCGCAACCCGTCGAAATGCGACGGCGTCCTTCGTCTTGCTCAGAGAGGCGAGTTCGAGTGGTCAGTGAGCGTTCCGACGAACCCCTCATTCGGCTGAACTTTCACTTTCCTTCTCTTTCTCATCCCCTTCTCCTTCATCTTTCGCTTTCTTCTTCTTCTTCTTCCCGACTGTCGTCTTGATGACTCGGACTGTTGGCAGACCGAACGGACTTTGCCCCTCGTCCCAGCGATCCTCAAACTCCATCTGGGCAATCCGCTCGGCCCGCTTCAGAACGTTGCGGGATCGTGTGAGTCGCCCCGTTCTTCGCAAACTTTTGTCGATTGTCACGTGAGTCACTCCATTTCTAACCGACCCGAGAACCAGTTCAGCCGGAGGGGACACTCGAACTGCCGACTGTCAATTATCGTCGACAAAACTTCATGTGCCGAGCGAAGCTGTTTATTTTAGGCGGAAGTCGTTTTCAATGCAACCCATTCAAGCTAGGCAATTCGTCTTCAGTTCGGTACTCTACTCTCATGGATGGGCCGTGCGAGTGGGACGAGCGAAGCGGAAAGGGATCGCCCTGATGAAATCACGTGTTTGGGAGAACACGCCGACATGATGTGTCCGTTCTGTCGTCACGGCGAGACCAAAGTCATCGACTCGCGCGCCAGTCAGCAGTTCGTCATTCGCCGACGCCGAGAGTGTCTCAATTGTGAACGGCGGTTCACAACATACGAGAAGATCGAAGAGTCGCCGGTGAAGGTCGTCAAGAAAGACGGCACGCGCGACCCCTTCGACCGGCAGAAGATCCGCATCGGGCTGGAAAAAGCGTGCTACAAACGGCCCGTCAGCGACAGTCAGCTTGAGGCCATCATTTGCGAGGTCGAGGCCGACGTCTACCAGAATTTCGACCGCGAGGTCCCGTCACGGTACATCGGCGAGAAAGTGTTCAACATCCTGCGCTCCGTCGACCAGGTGGCCTTCGTCCGCTTCGCCTCGGTGTACCGCGAATTTCAGGATGTCAAAGACTTCGTCGACGAGCTAGGCCCCATGCTCAAAGTCGCCTCCGCTCGCCGCTAACCTCGACTGCAGGCGACACTTTGGCTGAAAGGGCCTCATCACTTCCCAACGCAAAGACCGTCCGTCAGTTTCGGCGGCCATTGTGTACGTGGTTCCGGAGAACTCCCAGCCGTTCGATCTCGACTTCGACCACGTCACCTTCTTTGAGAAAGATGGGTGGTTTGCGGGCGAAGCCGACGCCGGGTGGTGTTCCGGTGAAGATCAGGTCGCCCGGTTCGAGGGTCACCAACTGCGAAATGTGGGCGATCAACGGCTCGATCCGGAAAATGAACTCCCGCGTGTTGGAGTCCTGCATCGTTTCTCCGTTCAGACGCAGTTTGACGGCCAGTTGATGCGGGTCGGCGATTTCGTCGGCAGTGACCAGCCAGGGGCCGGTCGGCGCGAACGTGTCGGGAGTTTTGCCGAGCAACCATTGGCCGCCCGGCCTGCCAATCTGCCAGTCGCGGGCCGAAACGTCGTTGCCGTTCATGTAGCCGGCCACGTGGTTCTGCGCGTCCGTTTCGGAAATGTTCTTGCCCCGTTTGCCGATTACGACGACCAGCTCCGCTTCGTAATCAACCTGCTCGGCGACCGCCGGCAACTCGATGGCGGCTTCCGGACCGATGACGGCGCTGGAAAACTTGCTGAAGCAGACCGGCTCGGGAGGGACATCCATTCCGCTCTCCGCGGCGTGATCGCGGTAGTTGAGACCGATGCAAATCACTTTTCCAGGACTGACGATCGGCGCTTGTAACACACCTGTCACAAGAATGTCGTCGCTCAGTCCTTTCTGCATGGCCGCCCTCGCCCGCGAAATTCCGTCTTCCTGAGCGAGCAGCACTTTCAGCGATCGCGGCAGACTTTCATCGACGGCTTGCAGGTCGACGCATTGCGTCCGGTCCGTTTCCTCATCGACGCCGACGACGCGGTGTTCACCGTCGGCCAAAATGGTTGCCAATCGCACGGTCGTTTCTCCCGGTAGTGATTTTGTGATCTTTCGAACAAGTCTAGCGGTCGGTGCGCGCAGCCGCAACACGCACCAACTGCCACCGCGTCGCGCGGAATAGGTAAATCGCTCGGTTCGGGAACAGACGCAGAATCTTCGGGAGCCCGATGTCGTCGGGACGAAACCGGCCGTACAAGACGTCCGCCTGCAGGTCGGGATCGTTGAGCACGAAATCGATGTGACGATCGTCCGGGTCCGCTTCGATCAACACAAGCGCCGGCCTGTGGGTGACGTGCCGATCGATCAGGGTCTGAAACGCCGCATATCGTATGCGTGAAAAGGCGACGTTGTCGACGGCCGTCCGCAGCCTCGACCTCGGCCACAGCGGATCGAACGCGACATACGTGGTCAACAGCGATGCGACAATGACGCCGGTCCACCAAACCGGCATCCACGGCCGTTGCGAGGCCCTCCAACCGGCGAATAGGGTTTGCGTGGCGCCGGCGAAAATAAGCAGCCACAACGGCCCCGACTCGAAGACGTAATGCCAATGCATGATTCCGTCGTACCAATACGGCACGTGAACGGCGTGCAACGAGACGATCGCCGCCGCGATCAGCCGCCAGCCCCGTTCCAGCAGCGAAGCATGAAACAGAAACACGATCGCCGCCAACAGCAGCGGGACAATTCCCAGCGTCCACTGCCAACTGGCGATCAACCGGTTTCGCACGTTGCGGGCGGCCAGAGCCGGCGTCAGGTTCTCCGCCCAGCGGTCGTAGTTGTCGAGCACCTTCGGTCCCAGCCGTCCTTCGCCGCGGATCACATTGTTGAAGCCGTAGACGTGCCGCGGCGTATAGATGTCGGTGAAGAGCTGATAGGGCGTCGTCCAGCCGCTGCCGGTCAGCTCGCGATTGTAGCCGAACATCAACACCAGTCCGAATAGCACGGGCACCGCCACTGCTGCGGTCAACACTGTGGGGCAGGCTTTCCAGCCTGCCGCTCGGTTCTGGCAGGCTGGAAAGCCTGCCCCACGCGCGGCTGGAAAGCCTGCCCCACGCGCCAGCCACCAAAACAACCAGACGCCAAACGGCAACCCCACGCCGGCGGCAGTCATCGGTCGCGACAACATCGCAAAACTCAACCCAATCCCGGAAAGCAGCGCGTAGGCCCAATGCCCGGTGCGCTGCATACGTAGAAAGGTGAAAATGAACAGCGTCAAGCCGACAAGCGTAGGATGATGCGACAACAGCAGGTTGCTGAACAGCGCCATCCCCGGCGACAAAGCGGTCAGCATTCCAGCGAGCAAACCAACGCCGTTGCCGCCCAGTTCGCGACCCATCCAAAAGACAAACACCGCCGTCAGCGCTCCGGCCAGCCAATGTCCCCAGTGCGGTTTTCCCATCGCCAGAAACGGGGCGATCCACGCGCCGGTCGCGGGGAAGAACCGGCTGGCAAATCGCCCCTCGTTCAAAACGTGCATTTGATCGAACAGCCGGGCGGCTTCGGGGTGACTGGGAAAATACAGACGCCCCGCCAGAAACGTCTTCGCCTGAAACAGATAACTGTATTCGTCGTGGTACGCGGGAGGCAGGTCGCCAAACTTTGCGGGTCTTGGCCCCTCGACGTTCATCGCTGCAACGGATGCACTGACCCCCAGCGACGTGGCGCCAACCAGCATCGCGAGTGTCCAGGCACGCCCTCCAGCCCAACCGCGCGTCTCGGGAGCGGGTTTCGTCGTTGAACTCAACCAGGCCCACAGCGAGATCGACCAGCGTGTTGGACGACGGAACAATTCTCGCCGGCAGCACCAGCAGCACGGGGCAAGCACCAGGAGCAGCAAATAGAGCGTGGTATCGACGTTGATGCCGACGAACCACAACGCCAGACCTCCCTCGTCAGAGGCCACCGCCCTCAGGCGTTCGAGCTCAGCCGGAACCACGAGTGAAAGCGCGATCAGATAGCCGGTGATCTGCGCAACGAGAAAACGTTTCGACGTGGGCCGACAGGCCGGTGTGACAGTTTGCGGCATATTTCGTGAGGGGTTAGAGAATAGGGATTCGCGAATAGGGATGGGCGAATAGGGATGGGCGAATACGGATTGGGGAAGAGGCGTCAGCCACAACCATTCGCCCAACGCAGTCGCGGAATGTTCATCGCTCTTGTCTCTTCCCTATTCTCTAACCCCTATTCACTATTCGCTGTTTACTGTTGACGGGATCCACTCTCCGCAATCATACTCGGAACAGGCCGTTTTCAGAAATGGGAGAACCCGTGCAGAAGGTCGCATTAATCACCGGCATCACCGGTCAGGATGGTTCATACCTGACGGAATTGCTGCTGGCCAAAGGGTACAAAGTCCACGGCATCGTGCAGTGTGTCGTCGTCGATTCTCTGCCAAACGTCACCGTACACTACGCCGACCTGGCCGACGGAAGCAACCTGGCCGGCATCCTCGACGACGTCGAGCCGTTGGAAGTTTACAATCTCGCGGCACAAAGTCACGTGCGATTGTCCTTCGATTTGCCGGTTTACACGGTTGACGTCACCGGTCTCGGCACGCTGCGGTTGCTGGAAGCGCTGCGCGAGCACCAAAACCGGATCGGCAGGCAGGTGCGGTTCTATCAGGCGTCGTCGAGCGAGATGTTCGGCAAGGTGGTCGAATCGCCCCAGGACGAATCGACGCCGTTTCATCCCCGCAGCCCGTACGCCTGCGCGAAAGTCTTCGCCTACTGCCAGACAGTCAACTACCGCGAAGCCTACGGAATGTTCGCCTGTAACGGCATCTTGTTCAACCACGAATCACCTCGCCGAGGCGAAACGTTCGTGACGCGAAAAATCACGCGGGCCGCTGCACGGATCAAACTGGGACTGCAACACAAGCTCCTGCTCGGCAATCTCGACGCCCGCCGCGACTGGGGCTTTGCCGGCGATTACGTCGCGGCGATGTGGGCCATGCTCAATCGAGACGAACCGGACGATTACGTCATCGCCACCGGAGAAACACACTCGGTCCGCGACTTTCTGGATGCAGTGTTCGGCCATCTTGATCTCGATTGGAATGAGTACATCGACATCGACCCGCAGTTTTTCCGCCCTTCGGAAGTCGACGTGCTGTGCGGCGACACCGGCAAAGCGCGGCGTCTGCTCAACTGGGAGCCGAAAGTCACGTTCCGCGAGCTGGCCCGTTTGATGACCGACCACGACCTCGAACTCGCCCGGCAGGAAAAACTCCTGCAAGACACGAAGCCCACGGGCGGCGGCCCGTGGGAAACTCTGCGGCGTCAGACTTTTTCAACCTGAGGAAACACCAGCATGCAAACAAACAAACCTTTGTCGGGTCAGGTCGCCTGGATCACCGGCTCGTCGCGCGGATTGGGCCGCGTGATGGCCGAAGAGCTTTGCCGGCTCGGAGCGAAAGTGGTCGTCCATGGGACCCGGCCGGACAGTCCGAAGACGTTCGGCGAGGGGGAATCGATGCAGCAGGTGGCCGACGATGTTGCCGCCGCCCATTCAGGCGAAACGCTGGCGGTGTGGGGCGACATGACCGCTGAAGAGGAAGTCCACCGCGTTGCTTCCGAGATTCGTGAACGTTGCGGGCGGATCGACATCCTCGTTTGTTGCGCGGGCGGCGACATCGGAGCGGCTGGCACGGGAGTCGGGCAGGGAGGCCGGCCCGAAAAGGACGATTGTCTCAACATCTCGCTCGACGACGTGAAGAGCGTGATGGACCGCAATCTGCTCAGCGCGATCCTTTGCTGCCGCGAGGTCGCCCCGGAAATGATGGAGCGAAAGCAAGGGCGGATTGTCACCATCGGCAGCATCGCCGGCTGCTTCGGCCGGCCCACCGGTTCCATCTACGCGGTCGCCAAAGCGGCCGTCCACGAATACACGCGCTGTCTGGCCAGCCAGTTGCGGCCGTACAACATTCCCGTCAACTGTGTCGCCCCCGGCGGGACGGTGACTGAGAGGTTCCTCCGCATCCAGGAGATTGACGAGAACCGCTTGATCGAGCAGGGAACGTTGAATCGCTACGGCCGGCCTCACGAGGTCGCCAGCGTCGTTGGTTTCCTGTGCTCGCCTGGGGGGGGCTTTATCAGCGGACAGGTCATCCGTGTTGACGGCGGCGGGCAGACCTTTCCCTGTTGATGGGCCTCGCGCGGCAAAACGCCGCGTTGATCGTCGCCTCGCTGGAACGTTTCCCATGTCGGATGACCCGCAACGCCCGAACCTGTTCTTTCGCCTCGTCATCGTGGCCGGCTGCGTGTTCCTCGTGACGATCTTCGCACTGGTGGCGACGATTTTCGGTGACCCGGAATCGCCGGTCGCACGTTTTTTGAACAAGCACGGCGGCACGCTGATCGCCGCAGAAGTCGCGGCGACCCTGCTGCTGGGGCTGCTCGCGATGGCCGTCGACCGATTCGGTTGAACATTGGCCGGAAGCAATCTAAATTCAGTAGTTCCAAATTACGAATATGGGTGGCTGGGTCAGAGCGAAAGCGATGGCCCAGATCCACGAATTCCGGGCCTTCCCGTTGGTCAGACCCGGCCACCCCACAACATTGTGACCGAAATTTGGAACTACTGAAATTGGCCGACATCGCGACTGTAACCAGCGGTAAGCCGTTCACCCACAATTCTCACCTGAGACCGATTCTGATCCGGATGTCTGATTCGCTTCGCTATTTGCTGCTGCAGGTTCGCAACGACGACGACCCGATGCGTGAGCACGAGGTGAAGAGTTTCTCGCGGGTGCTGGAAACGCCGCCGGAGCAGATTCGCGTTTTCGACCTGCTCAGCGGCCGGTTGAGCAAAAAGGACTTCGACGAGACCGATCTGTTTCTGTTGGGAGGCAGCGGACACTACTCGGCCCTCGGCGAAGGAGAATGGTTGGACCGCGCCTTGGAGGTGTTGCGGCAAGTCCACGATTCCGGGACACCGACCTTTGCGTCGTGTTGGGGGTTCCAGGCGCTGGCCCGGGCGATGGGAGGCCGGGTGGTGAACGATCTTGCGTACGCCGAGGTCGGAACGCATCGGCTGTTCCTCACCGAAGCGGGTTTGGCCGACCCAGTGTTCGGACCGCTGGGTGAGTCGTTTCACGGGCAGATGGGCCACGAAGACAGCGTCGTCGAGCTGCCGGGGGGAGCCACGCTGCTGGCCTCTTCCGAACTGGTCGAGAATCAGGCGTATCGATTCGACGACGCCCCCATCTACTGCACCCAGTTTCATCCAGAGCTGAATTACAGCGACCTGCTGCTGCGTGTCCAGACGTATCCTGAATACGTCGAGCGAATCGCCGGTCGGTCGGTGGAAGAATTTCCACAGATGATCCGCGACTCGGTGGAAACCGAAGGCCTGCTCAAGCGGTTCGTGGCCATGGTGTTCGGTGACTGAAACATGCACATCGCGATGATTACCGCCGGCGGTGCTGGAATGTTTTGCGGTTCGTGCATGCACGATAACACCTGGGCCCGGGCCTTGGCCGCACACGGCGCCGAGGTCTCGCTGATCCCCACCTACACGCCCATCCGTGTCGACGAACAAGACCTGAGCACACGGCCGATTTTTTTCGGCGGCATCAACGTCTACCTGGAGTATCGTTTTCGCGCGTGGCGGAAGCTGCCCCGCTGGCTCACCCGCCCGCTCGATGCACCGTGGTTGCTGAACCTGACGAGGCTCATCAGCAGCGACGCGAGTCAACTCGGGGCGTTGACGCTCTCCATGCTCGAAGGAGAAACGGGGCCGCAGCGGAACGACGTGGCGGAACTTGTCGAATACCTCACCGGGCAGCTCAAGCCCGACGTCGTTTGCTTCACGAACGCTTTAATGGTCGGCGTGCTGAGGAGCTTGAAAGAGAAGTTCAACGGCCCGGTCTTTTGCACGCTGCAAGGGGATGACATCTTTCTGGAAGACCTCCCCGAAGCGGTCCGCGCCGAAGCCATTGCCAAGATTCAGCAGCGCGCCCTCGAATTCGATGGGTTCCTCGTCCACAGCCGGTACTACCGCGATTTCATGTCGAGCTACCTCGACCTGCCGGCCCGGCGATTCCACCAGATTCCCCTGGGCATTGATCTCCAGGGGCACGACGGCCGACCGGTCCAGCGAAACAACGAGACATTCACGGTCGGCTATTTCGCCCGCATTTGCCCGGAAAAAGGTCTGCGGCAACTTGCCGATGCGTTTTGCACTCTGCACGACAAACATCCGAACACCCGGTTGCGGGTCGGTGGGTATCTCGGCAAACGCGACGAGCCGTATTTTCGAGACGTGCTCCGGAAGACACGGGAGTTGGGAACCGCCTTCGAGTACATTGGCAGCCCGGACAGCCGTAACGCGAAAACAGACTTCCTGAAATCGCTCGACGTCTTCTCGGTTCCCACCGTCTACCACGAGCCGAAAGGCCTCCCGGTCCTCGAGGCCCTGGCCAACGGTGTCCCGGTCGTCCAGCCGCGTCACGGCGCCTTTCCCGAACTGCTCGAAACAACCGGAGGCGGCTTGCTGGTGAATCCCGGCGATGCGGACGAGCTGGCCGGTGCTCTGGAGCGGCTCATGCTCGATCCGGGAAAGCGAATCGAGCTGGCGGCCGCCGGTCACGCCAACGTGCGCATCCACTACGATTTGGGGGTGATGGCCCAAGCCACGCTGGAGATCTTTGAACGTGCCTTGCAGGATTAGGGAATAGGAATTAGGGTTTAGCGAATAGGGAATGCGGCACGCGGTTTCGCGGAGTGTACTTTGCGACCGTGCTCAAACGAGCTGTTGCCGCCCCCCGCTGGAAGTGAGTGTCTGGTCCTCGTTCCCTAACCCCTATTCCCTAACCCCTATTCCCTAACCCCTATTCCCTAAATCCATGATTGACTTGCACGAACTCACCCGCGACTTGCACCGCAAGAACGGGTCGAAGATCGTTCTGCTCGTAGCCGACGGGCTGGGGGGCCTGCCCAGAGAACCGGGCGGGAAGACCGAACTGGAAACCGCGAACACACCGAACTTGGATGCGTTGGTGCGGCGAGGCTCGTTAGGGCTCAGTGTGCCGGTCTTGCCCGGCATTACGGCGGGCAGCGGGCCGGGACATTTGGGACTGTTTGGCTACGATCCGCTGCGGTACCGCATCGGCCGCGGCGTGCTGGAGTCGCTGGGCATCGACTTTGATCTGGGACCGAACGACGTGGCCGCCCGCGGCAACTTCTGCACCGTCGACGATGCCGGCAACATCACCGATCGGCGGGCCGGACGCATCCCCACCGAATTCGGCGCCCGGCTGTGCGAGAAGCTCGACAAGATCAAAATCCCCGGTGTCGAGGTGTTCGTGCGACCGGTCTGGGAGTACCGCCTGGTCGTCGTCTTTCGTGGTCCCGGTTTGGGGGACAACATCGCGGACACCGACCCGCAACAGACGGGTGTTCCACCCCTCAGTCCGGTCGCCCGCAACGCGGATTCCGAAGGGACGGCGGAAATCGTCGGAGAATTCATCCGGCAGGCGGCCGAGATCCTCAAGGACGATGCGCCGGCCAATCTCTTGACGCTGCGCGGGATCGCCAAACGCCCCGCCATCCCCACGTGCGGTGAGGTCTACGGTCTGCACTCGGCGGCGATTGCCGTGTATCCGATGTATCGTGGACTGGCCCGGCTGGTCGGCATGGACGTGCTCGACGCGGGAACCACGCTCGACGATCAGATCGCCCGCCTGGAAGCGGTCTGGAACGACTACGACTTCTTCTTCGTCCATTACAAGTATACCGACTCGACCGGCGAAGACGGCGACTTCGACGCCAAGGTGGCCCGCACCGAAGAGCTGGACGCAGCCGTGCCGCGGATCACGGCCCTGAATCCCGATGTGCTGATCGTCACCGGCGATCACAGCACGCCGAGCAAGCTGTGTGCGCATAGTTGGCATCCGGTCCCGGTGCTGCTCGCCTCCGATTCGTGCCGATTCGACCCGTGCGACAGTTTCGGCGAGACACAGTGTCTGTCCGGCGGCTTGGGCCGGTTCGAGGCGAAACACCTCATGCTGCTCGCCCTGGCCCACGCCGGCCGGTTGGAGAAGTTCGGCGCATAACAAGCCTTTGAGAGAGCATTTAGCCGCCGGCCTTGGCCGGCGTGGCTGGGGCTGAGTCCGCGAAGCCCCAGATATTACAGCGACCAACGCCCTGGGGCATCGAAAACTCTGCCCCAGCCGCGCGTCGCATTCATGCGGTCTGTGCCACGAGGAACATAACATGATGACGCCACGACAACGACTCACTCGCCGCCGGTTCTTGGGGACAACGGTCGCAGCCGCCGGCGGCATTTTGCTGCCCGGTGCGCGTCGGCTGGGCGCCAAGCCGCCCGCTACCACGTCGGAGTTCCCTTCAACGGATCACTTCTGGTATCGTCCGCAACCGGCCGGTCCGTTTGTCGACTCGCAGCGCGACAACAAGGCGTTCGGTTTTGCGGACGGGAAAGTGTTCCTCTCCGAAGACAACGGCCGCACCTGGCCGCATGGCATCGCGTTTCCCGACGCACGCCACATCGTGTTTAGCTGCATTCTGAGCAACGGAAACATTCTCTTCAGCGCTCTCGCAAAACTGTATCTCAGCACGGACAACCTGAAGACGTACAAGCCAATCACGGTGAAGGATACCGACGGTACCGACTACATCCCGCATACACCCAAGAACACCGACCGACCCGGCTGGTACTTCCACAGTCTCACGGGCGTCAACACGTGGGATGTGAAGGGGGTGGAGATGCTTGTGTGGGGGAATTACTGCAACGTGATTGACGGCGCGTCGCCGATCAACATCTACTACTCGACCGACAACGGGCAGACCGTGAAAATCGCCTATTCTTTCGGACAGAATCCCTCTCATCGGGATAATGGCTCCGGGGGAGGAGGCAAGACAGGCACGCCGCTTGGCAACGCCGACAACCCGGTCATTTGCCGCCACGTTCACTGCGTGACGTATAACCCGGCCGAAGATGCGTTCTATGCGTGCACCGGCGACCGTGACAGGAAAGAGGGGCACGAGTGCCACTGGCTGAGAGGCACTTATGACGCCGCCAAAGACAAGTGGCATTGGAAGGTGATCGTATCGGATGCATCGAACTCGCGGTACAAAGCCGGCGGCATCAATTTCGTCGACGGGAAACTCTACTGGATTAGCGACTCGAACGGCCCCAAGCCTTACGACCGAGGAGTCTTTCGATGTGATCCGGCCGACATCACCAATCCCGCGAAGCACACGCTGCTGTTCAATCCAGGGGTGGAATCCGGCAACATGATCATCCAAGACGGCGTGATTCTGGCGTCGCATTGCGCGCCCGCGTCGCCGATGGCCACGGGATTCATCATCTCCTTGGATTTGGGTAAGACCTGGGCGCAATACGATCTCAAGGAGTTCGGCAAGCGGTCACCCTGCCGCTTCCACCGCAAAAACAGTGACGGATGGTTCAGAGTGGACCTAAGATCGAGATGGGTGACACCCGCCGAGATGATGTTCATCAAGCCGAAGCAAGTGTGAACCGCCGGGTCAGAAAGCGACAGTCGTTCCAAGTTTCATTGATCGGGTGGCACGCTCAGAGCAAAGTGATGGGCGTGGTTGTCGCAAACCACGCCCTTCGAAGACTCAGGGCGTGGCACACATGCCGAGTGACCACCAGGAAATTCTGCTCCACAAACTCGGCCTGGAATTGCCATCGAAATCAAAACTGATTGAAATATCGTGAAGACTTTCAAGGTTCACCCCATACGCCCCAACGACTGACGTCGCCAACTGGGGAAGTCGGCTTAGGGCCGGGTGACAAGGTACCACAGGGTTTGATATTGGGGGCCGATTTCCACGCGGCTGGTTTCGTCCTGGGGCTGCACCGGAACCGTTCCAGACGTTTTTCCGTCGGAGGTGAGCGCCCGGACGTTAACCTGTCCGGGTAAGCGGACGGTCGCCCGGATGCCCTCGGCAATGGTCGGCTTTCCGCCCCATCGATCCGAAACGCTGGTCCGTTCCTTGTTCCACTGCATGCCGGTGTTGGCCACTTGCCCGACGGCCACCAGCAGCATTTTTGTCGACTGCGCAATGGGTTTGCCGTCCAGGGCAGCCAGTCCCATGCTGGCCCAGCCTCTGGCCGCGTGCTGAAGTGTGAAAGAGACGTCACCCAACTCGACCTTCTGGTCCTGGAGGAAGCCCACCGCACAGCGAACCCCGGGAGCCTGGACGAGGAACTTGCCGACTTGCCGACCCTCGCCGGCCGGATGCCAGATGATCTGGCCGGTGCTCGAGACACCTTCGGGGCCTGGACGTGAGACTTGTTCGGACAGCGTGGCTTTCGCACCGGCGCCGAGCCGCACGCAAATCGAGCGCATCACCGCCAGCCCCGGCGAGGCGCCGGCCGCCGACCAGACGTCGGTCATCCGGCGGCGCAACTGGAGCGCATCACCCGCCGAGGGGACATTGAGGACGATCGGCTTCGGACCCGCCTCGACGGCCGCCGTGCGGAAAATCATCGCCGCGATCGGCAGCCACACCAATTGACCCGGATGATTGACCATTTCGAAGTAGGACCGGATGCGAGGCTGGTCCAGTTCCTCGCTGGAGCTGGCATAACAGAACTGGTAGATGGCGTCCCAGTCCTGAAAGGCGGCGATGGAAGCCAGCATGGGCAACATCTCGGCGCTGTGGTCGTTGGGTGCCGGATGGTTGTACTCGCTGACGGTGAACGGTTTTCCCCGGACCCGGTGCAGGGCGATCCGGCACGGGACCCCGCCCTCGCCATCGGAGACCATCGACGTGTTGGGAATGTACCAGTTCCTGCGGTCCCAGGGCCGGCCGGGAAATCGAGGATGCTGCCAGTAGCCGTGCATGTCGACGAAGTCGGAGAGCGTGCCTTCGCGGACCACACCCGCCAAGCCGCCGTAACTGGCCTGCGTGTTGACCACCAGGCTGTGCAGCCCCAAGTCTTGTTTCAGAAACTGGACCATCTCGGCGTGGTAGCGTCGCTCGGTCTCCATCAGAAACTGAAAGTAATCCGCTTGACGCGTCGGTGTATCGTAACTCCGCGTGAGGCCGATGTTCCCCTGGGTCAGTGACTGATCTTTCGGGGTGCCGAGCACGCCGCCCGGTTTGAGCGACGCGCCGGCCAGCCACACCTGGCCGCGCACGTTGCCCAAAACGTATCCGACCCGGCAATACCCCTTCTGGCCGCCCGTGGCGCGGAAAGGCAGGACGAACTGCTGCCACCCGGACGTCAGCTCCAGCACACGGCCCAATCCGAGATGCGACCAGGGTTCTCGGGCCAGGCGGGCATCGGCTCGGATCGTGCGCGCCTGGTCGCTCCTGGCCCAGAAGCTGAAGGTGTAGAGCCGACCCTTCTTCAAAGTGAGGCCAGGCTGGTTAACCTGAAAATGCCAGGATCGCTCGCCCGGCTTGATCAACTCGGCGCGGAGTGCCGGCATGCCGGGCCGGGGACCCTGCTGGGGCACCGTCCGCATGGTTGCCTCCGCGGGCCGGGGCGCTTCCAAACGCCACGATTTCGTGCCCTGACGGAAATCGCCGTTGGTCAGCATTTCCGTTTCCAACGGCTCGTCGACTTCCCGCCACGCGGTCCGAAGCTGGTCCATCGAGGTGTAGCGCTTCGCCAGCCATGCGTTCCACTGCCGCCGCAGCTCCAGCCCCCAAGGGTCGGGAAGGTCCGCCAGGTCCCCCCAAGCGGTCGTTGTGAGACTGTTTTCGTTGTTGATCTCCACACAGAGCACGGCGGGCTCGTGTGTATAGGGCTGGCCGGTGTACGGATTGCGGTGGGTGAGCAGTTCTCGGGCGTAGTCCTTTTGCAGTTGAATGTACGGCCCGTAAAAGTTGTCCAGTGCCTTGCCGTAGCGGAACGAGCGGGCGAGCTTCGGGCTCATCCCCGGATACACCCGCGAGACGTGCAGGTTCAGGTTCACGTAAATGCCGTGTCCTTTGAGCTGAGCGATGAGCCAATCGAGCCGATCGAGTTGCCCGGGATCAAAGGCCCGCCGTCCGGTCTGCCAGATCCCCCTGGGTGCGGTGCCGTTGTCCATGTGGTGGAAGCGGACAACGTTGACGCCCAGCTTGCCCAACCGGGCAGTGATTCGCTCCGCCTCGGACTTCTTGGGAAACGCGCCGCCAAAGGTGAGATTGGTACCCAGAAACCTCAGGCGCTTGCCCTGCTCGTCGGCGAAATGCCCCTGCTGGTTGCGGATGAAACCACCCCGGCCGGCCGGAGTGGAGTTCAAGAACGAAACATCCACGTCCGGCAGCGTCGCGTCCAGCCCCGACATCGGAAACGGAAACCAACCCGCGAGCGCCTCATCACCGAGCAAGTCGCGAGGAACCCCGCCGGCTGCCAGGACGAAGCTCAACACGGCGGCACAAAAGGCTTTCATGGAGACCGCCTCTCTTGGGAACGGGATGACGGCGAGCGGGGGGCGTCAGCCCCCTGGTCACTTGCCGGATGAAACAGAAGCCAAATCAGGGGGCTGACGCCCCCCGCTCGCCAGGTTCATGACAACAGCTTCGTGAGGCCGGGCAGCGGCAATGGATAGTTGCTCGTCTGGTCCGGCTGCGTCGGCGGTTTGATGTCGAAGCTCGCCTCTTCCGGCGCCGGGCCGAAACTCAGATCGGAGTGGTAGGCTTTCTTCCACTCGGTCGCTCTGCCGGTGTAGCAGGCGATCTGTCCCAGGATGGCCACCATCGTGCTGTTGGCCATGTGGTAGCCGCTGTTGATCGGCTTGCCCGTGCGGACCGAGTCGATCAGCGCTTTCTGCTCGGCGTCGTAGGGGTTGTTGTGTTTGCCTTCGAATCGCCAGTTCGTTTCACCCTCGATGCGGCATCGGGCCAATTGACACTTGCCCTTGGTCCCCATGATGATGTCGCCCGAGTTGCCGTAGCATGCGGCCTGGGTGCGGCACAACGCATACATGCGGGCTCCGCTGGCGTATTCGTAGACGGCCGTGTGGTGATCGAACATGTCGCCGTAGACTTCTCCGAAGGAAGCCGAGCGTCCGCCGAGCCCGAACGCCCATTGGGGCATCTCTTCTTTCATGATCCATGACGCCCGGTCGACGTTGTGCACCAGCGACTGGGTGACGTCGTCGCCGGACAGCCAGCGGAAGTGGTACCAGTTGCGGAAGTGATACTCGACCTCGGACCATTCCGGCTTTCGCTGGACCAGTTTGTACGGCCCGCGCAGGAACATGGACTGGATCGCGACGATGTCGCCCATGATGCCGTCGTGAATTCGCTTGACGGTTTCCTGCCAGCCGCGATGAAAGCGACTATGCAGGCCGGAAACGATGCTGAGGCTCTTTTGCTCCGCGAGGTCGCAGACGGCCTGCATCCGCCGCACGCCGACCGGGTCGATCGCGTGCGGTTTTTCCACAAACACGTGTTTGCCCGCCTTGATCGCCGCCTCGGCGTACATGGCATGGAACTTCGACGCGCAGGCAATCAGCACCACGTCGACGCTGTCGATCACCTTCTGGTAGCCGTCGAAGCCGACGAAGCGGTGGTCGTCGTCGACGGCGACCTGCTCGGGGGCCTGTTTCTTCAGCGCTTGTCGACTCCGCTGGAGGCGGTCTTCGAAGATGTCGCACATGGCCACCAGCTTCACGTCGGGTCCGGCTTTCAGGCTCTGCGCCGCGGCGCCCGAGCACCGGCCGCCGCAACCGATCATGCCGATCTTGATCGTCCCGGTTCCCGCCGCGTGCGCGCTGCGGGCGATCGCCAGCCCGCCGAGCGCCGCCGTTCCGGTCGCCGACGCCTTCAGAAAGTCGCGACGCGTGGTCAACGATTTCGTCGATTTCTTTTCAGCCGTCATAATCTTTGCTCCTTGCCTTTCTGGTGGTCTATTCGGACATGAGTCGACCAAACAATTCGTTTCTCATTGAGCCGGCCCGCTTGCGGGGCGCGGCGGGCAAGCCCGCCAGCTCAATGACGTTCGAGACGCACCGATCTTCTCCGCGCCTCTGGACCGATAATAACCGAGCCGATTGCTGCTGTCAGCGCGCAGCGAGATCCGAGATCCGAGAGACGTCTGAAAAAACATTTCTTGGCGCAATGAACGTGCGCAGGAATATCGTCCGAGAACTTGCAGGGCCGGTAGCCTGTGATGATAATCGGGTGTGGTTGGGTGCCAAGTGGAGCGTCACGGGATTCTTCTTCAACGGGAGGCGACTGGTGGAACAAACGGAGCAGAAACTCTGGAGCCGCCGGCAGGTCCTCAAGGGGGCTGCTGCTGCGGGCGGGATGATGGCGGCGCCCGTTTTCGTCCCGTCCTCCGTGCTCGGCAAGGGCGGTGCGCCGTCAGCGAGCGAGCGGATCCACACGGCGTTGATTGGGTCCGGCGGGCGAGGTCAGCAGATCATGGCCGGCGGGGATCGAGTCGTCGCCGTTTGCGACGTGGACGCCAAACATCGCCAGGCGGCCAAGACCAAAATCGACGCCCTCTCCGGAAACCGGGACTGCGACGCCTACAACGACTTCCGCGACGTGCTGGCCCGCGACGACGTCGACGCCGTGGTCATTGCCACGCCGGACCACTGGCACGCGCCGATTGCCGTCGCGTCCATGAAGGCCGGCAAGGCCGTCTACGTCGAGAAACCGCTGACGCTGACGATTCGGGAAGGGCGAATCATCGTCGAGACGGCCCAGCGGTACGGCGTCATCCTGCAGGTCGGCAGCCAGCAGCGTTCCGACGAGAAGTTCATCAAGGCGTGCGAACTGGTCCGCAACGGCCGCATTGGCGAACTGCGGACCGTGAGAGTGGACATACCGACGCGTCCAGGCCCCAACAACAAGCCCTGGTCGCCCCAACCGGTTCCCAAGGAGTTGGACTACGAGATGTGGCTGGGTCGGGCGCCCTGGGCCCCCTATCACCGCGACCGCTGCCACTATCAGTTCCGCTTCGTCAGCGATTACTCGGGCGGAGACGTGACTAACTGGGGCGCCCATCAACTGGACATCGCTCAGTGGGGCATTGGAGCCGACGATTCCGGACCGATCGAAGTAGAGGGCCGCGGCAAACGCAACGCCAGCGGCCTGCACAACGCGTTTTACGACGTGCACGTCGACTTTCGCTACGCCAACGGCGTGAAGGTCGCGCTGCGCAGCGCGGGCAACGGCGTCCGCTTCGAGGGCACGGAAGGCTGGATTTTCGTCAGCCGCTCGCGGCTCGACGCAGAGCCGAAGTCGGTGCTGACTTCGCGGATCGGGCCTGACGAGATTCACCTGGCTCCGAAAGGCCGTGCCACTACGCACATGGGTCTCTGGCTGGACTGCATCCGCACGCGAAACGCCAAGGCGCTCAACGCGCCGGTCGAGGTCGGTCACCGCTCCGCAACCGTGTGTCACCTGGCCAACATCGCCATGAAGCTCGGGCGGAAACTGAAGTGGGACCCTGACGGCGAGCAGTTCGTCGATGACGACGAGGCAAACCGGATGACTTGGCGTCCGCTGCGCGATCCGTGGCGAATCTGACGTCGAATCACGAACGACAGGCACTCGGGAGGGAGGGCAACCGATGAACCAGCCAAGCACTGTGCGTTGGAACCGGCGAGAGTTCCTCAAGCGGGCCGCGGCAGCGAGCGGGATTGCGGCCCCTTACGTCATCACGTCGACGGCCCTCGGGGGTGAAGGCCGCCCGCCGGCAAGCGAAAGGGTGGTGACCGGCTACATCGGCGTCGGGCCGAGGGGCCTGTTGAACGTCCGCGAACAACTTTCGTGTCCTCAGGCGCAGGTGGTGGCCGTTTGCGACGTCTGGAAGGGGGTCCGCAACCGGGCCAAGAAGGCCGTCGACAGCCACTACAAGAACAGCGATTGCCGAGCATACACCGATTTCCGCGAACTCTTGGCGCGCGGCGACATTGATGCGGTGGGAATTGCCTCGACGGACCATTGGCACGTGCCGATGAGCATCGCCGCGGCAAAAGCGGGCAAAGACGTCTGCGTGGAAAAGCCGCTGGGCGTCAGCGTGGCCCAGGACCAGATGTGCCGCGAGGTGATCAAGCGGTACGATCGCGTATTCCAGTATGGCACCGAGGCGCGGGCGAGTGCCGCCTGCCGGTTGGGGTGCGAACTGGTCCGCAACGGACGCATCGGCAAGATCCGCGAAATCCGCGTCAAGGCGCCCAACAGCGTCCGGGGCGGGTCGACGGTGGTCAAGCCCGTGCCGAAGGATCTCGCGTACGACCTTTGGCTCGGTCCGGCGCCGTGGCGACCCTACACGGGCTGTCCGGACAAAGGGTCCAACTGGTTCCACGTGTACGATTACGCGATCGGTTTCATTGCCGGCTGGGGGGCGCACCCGCTGGACCTGCTCCAATGGGCCTTCGACACTCACCGGGCCGGCATCTGGGAGGTCGAGGGAACCGGCGTGATTCCCACCCAAGGATGCAACGACGTCGTCATCGACTGGGACGTTCGCATCCAGTTTTCCAGCGGCGTCAAGATGACGTATTGGGCGACGGGAATCCCCAAGGACGAGCATCCCCGTCTTGCCAAGTTGAACAATTACGCCCAACTAATCGGCACCGAAGGCTGGGTTGCCGTGTACTACGCCAACATGCTCTGCGAGCCGGAATCGCTGCGAACCACGTCGCTGAGTTCCAACGACGTTCGGCTGCCCGTCAGCCGCGGTCAGGAGCGAAACTTCATCGAATGTGTACAGACTCGCGAGACGCCGGTCAGCAACATCGACGACGCCGTGCGATCCGACATCGTCAGCCACATTTCCCAGATCGCCATTCGCAGCGGACACAAGATCACCTGGGATCCCGCCAAGGAGGAGATCATCGGCGACGCAAAGGCCACCCGCATGCTCACGCGAGCCATGCGCGAGCCGTGGCAACTCTAAGCAAGATTGCATGGTTTCATTTAGCCGCCCCGCTTGCGGGGCGCGGCGGGGACTGTGTCGGCTGAACCGGAACCCTCAAGTGTCGGCGGTTTTTCGCATCCCGCCCTCACCTCGCGACTCCTCTCACGCTGCGTCGATCCAATCGGCGAAGAAGGCGAACGTGTTGTCCACGACGTCGCTGC
>CAZGYE010000028.1:7721-31894 GCA_964530165.1 uncultured Planctomycetaceae bacterium | reverse complement strand
ACAGAAGCGTCCTGGTCGCTGCGGCGCGCCAGCCAGGCACGCGGGAGCATCGGGCACGATCCGCGAGAGCAATGGATCAGCGCACGGTTTGCGTTGGGCACGTTGGGGACATCGTCCGGCGCGTTGTTCATTGCCGCCGTGTTCTTCCTGTTGATTCCCCGCGTCTGGATTGGCAAGCCTTTGTCCACACCGGATCTTCCCGGTGAGCCACGCCGGGCATTGACCGGGTTTACGGAGGAAGTGCAATTGGGCGACATCGGCGAAATCCTGGAAAGCACCGAGCGCGTCCTCGAAATTCGTTTGTTCGACAACGATTCGGGCGAGCCCATCGACGTCGAACAATATGCCGCCCGGCTGGGATACGATGAACCACTGTTTCGCGGGGCGGCCATGGGATTCTACTGGGACGGCCATTGGGCGGCCCGTCGAATCCCAGGAGGATCTGCGAAGATCTCGAATCGAAGACCACGCCGGAGTATGATCCGCCAGGAGATCCGGTTGCAGCCGATCGGGACCGAGATTCTATTTGCCATTCCTCCCGTCGAAAGCTGCCGGCTTGCCGATTCGGCCGGAGAGGTCCGAAAGCACCGCGTGAGTTGGGTGCTGACTCGGCCGAAAGAAATCCAAGCGGAAAAACCGCTCTCCTACACCGCGTACTCGCCGAAACGGATCCCATCGGGGGCAGGGCTTCGCATGACAAATCTCCCGCGGTTCTACAAACAATCCGTGCTGGACCTTTACCGATCGCTTCCTGAAAGTAGGCTCCAACGGCTGAAGAAGTTGGCAAGACAAGTGGCCGGCTCGGAAACCGAAGACGTCAAGCCTTCGCAACGGGAAATGGCGCGGCGGCTGCTGGTGTATCTGCGGGACTCGGGACGGTTCTCCTATTCGCTGAATACGTCGATCGGCGACGCCACCATCGACCCGGTCGAAGATTTCCTCTTCAACCGAAAACAGGGACATTGCGAGTACTACGCTTCGGCGCTGGCCCTGATGCTGCGTGCCGTCGGGATCCCGTCGCGTTTCGTGAGCGGCTTCAAAGGGGGCGTCACCAACCGGTTTTCAGACAACTTCGAGGTGGAACAACGACACGCGCATGCGTGGGTCGAGGCCTACATCGACGACCGGTGGATCGTGTTCGACGCCACTCCGGCCGCCGCCCGCAGTGACAGCGTCGATAGCATGGCGATCAAGTTTCGCGTGCTTGGAGATCTGAAGCGGTTTGCCACTGATTTCTGGAGCAACGACGTTGTCAACATCAATCTGAGCCAGCAACGGCGGACAATCTACGGCCCGCTGAGCGAACTGGCCGCCGATACGTGGGGAGTGCTGAAAAGCGGCGATGCCGAAGTCGGGCCGATCGCCAGGTCGATCCGGGAGTTCCTGACATCGCCTCGCCGATGGTTCAGTTGGCAAGGCGGCGTCGCAACGTTTGTGCTGCTTTCGATTCTCTGCGTCGTCGTCTGGCTGACCCGGCGCTTCTCCGGCGTGGGAAAGCGGCTGTTCTCGAGCTTGCGCCGCCGCCGCGGACGCGTACGGATGAAAGTCGACTTTTACGAACGGTTCCGGAAGATCTGTGCCTCGCGCGGCCTGGTCCGAGAGACCGCCCAGACGCAACAGGAATTCGCCGACGAGGTCCGCCGTTCGCTGAATGACCCGTTGTGCTCGTCCGGACTGGCTGCATTTCCGATCGATCTGGTCGAGTTGTTCTACCAGGTCCGATTTGGGGCCGAACGCCTCGACGAAGAGCAAGTCGTCGCAATCGACGGGCAGCTCAATCGGCTCGAACAGTGTCTCTCAGGAGTCAGTCGAGAGTTGAGAGTGAAGAGTTGAGAGTTGAGAATGATTCGGCTTTCTGCTTTCCGCTTGCGAGTGTGGCTGGGGCTGAGTCCACGAAGCCCCAGTTTTCACCGAGCGGCCTGTTGAAGCCGAAATGACATGGATAGCCAAGTGTGGGGCAGGCTTTCCAGCCTGCCGATTGCTCGCCGGCAGGCTGGAAAGCCTGCCCCACGATACCTGTCATGTCAGCTTTGACGGACCGCTAACCACCTGCCGCTTCGAGAGCGCTGCTTTGCGTTGTTCCTGCCGGCGCCGGATGTTTTCGATCGAATCATTAGGGATCGCCTCAATGAGACGCTTGGTGTAGTCATCCTTCGGGCTGGCGTAGATGTTCTCCGAGGGGCCGAATTCGACGATCCGCCCCTCGTTCATCACGACCATCATATCCGACATGAATTTGACCACGCTGAGGTCGTGACTGATGAAGATGTACGTCAGGCGGCGTTCTTCCTGCAGGTCTTTGAGCAAATTGAGCACCTGGGCCTGGACCGACACGTCCAGCGCCGAAACCGATTCGTCGCAGATGATAAAGTCCGGCTCGACGACCAGTGCGCGGGCCACGCAGATTCGCTGCCGCTGGCCGCCGGAAAACTCGTGCGGGTAACGGCTGAGGTGATCCGGCTCCAGTCCCACCTCTTCCAGCAACCCGGCGGCACGCTCGCGGCGACTCCTGCGCGAGTTGCCGATGCGGTGCACGCGCATCGCTTCGGTCAACATCGATTCGACCGTCATCCGCGGATTGAGCGACCCGTACGGGTCCTGGAAAATGATCTGAATCCGCCGGCGAATCCGGCGCAGCTCTTCCCCATGGACGGTCGACAGATCGACTCCCTCGAAGCGGACCGTACCGCCGGTAAGCGGGACCAGACGCACAATCGCCCGCCCGGTCGTCGTCTTCCCGCAACCCGACTCTCCGACCAACCCTAATGTCTGCCCTTTGTAGACGTCGAAGTTGATGCCGTCTACGGCACGGACGTGATCGACGACCCGCGAAAAAACGCCCGTCCTGATCGGAAAGTAGACTTTCAGGTTCTCGACGCTGAGAATCGGCGGCTGGCCTTCCGGAACGGTTGTCGCATCTTCGGCGTGATGTTCCTTTTCCCAGGGATGCCCCATGGCCGCCAATTTTGATTTCGGGTACAGCAATCGGCCGCGGCCCTTGCCGATCAGCTCTTGCATTCGCGCGTCGTCGACCGGCTTCTCGATCACGGTGACGTCGCCGTTCGGCTCTTCGTGGACGTCCATGAAGTCGGCGACCGTCGGCAGGCGTTTGAATTCGCCCTCCAGCTTGGGCCGGCAGGCCAGCAACCCCCGCGTGTAGGGATGCTGTGGATTCCGGTAGATCTCCACGATGGAACCCAACTCGACCAGTTTGCCTCGAAACATGACGGCTACTTCGTCGGCGATCTCGGCAATCACGCCCAGGTCGTGCGTGATAAACAGGATCGACATGCCGCGCTCGTCGCGCAGCTTGCGAATGAGATCGAGAATCTGCGCCTGGATGGTCACGTCGAGCGCGGTGGTCGGCTCGTCGGCGATGAGCAGCTTCGGATTGCAACTGAGCGCCATGGCAATCATCACCCGCTGCTTTTGTCCGCCGGACATCTCGTGTGGGTAACTGTCGATCCGCCGCTGGGGATCGGGGATGCCGACTTCGTCGAACAAGTCGATCGCCCGCTGCCGGGCCTCGGCCTTCGAGACTTTCTGGTGCAGCATGATCGCCTCGCCGACCTGGCTGCCGGTCCGGAAGACCGGATTGAGCGACGTGCCCGGCTCCTGGAAAATCATGCTGATCTCGGCACCGCGGACGCTCTGCATTTCGGTTTTGGGAAGCTTAACCAGGTCGCGTCCGAGAAACGAAATGCGGCCGGCTTCAATCCGCGCCGAGACTTCCGGCAGCAACCGCATGATCGACAGCGCGGTGACCGACTTGCCCGATCCCGATTCCCCCACCAGGCCCAGCGTCTGCCCCTCGGCAATCCGCACGTCGATGTCGTCTACGGCACGGACCACCTGCTTCTCGACGTGGAAATACGTCTTCAGACCGTCGATTTCTAGGAGTGTCTGTGCTTCAGCCATATTTGGAACTACTGAAATTCTCTCTGTGTGGCTTCTCATCCTCGAAGTTGACCGCGGAGCCGTGGGTCGGCGGCGTCACGCAACGCCTCGCCCACCAGGTTATAGGCCGTAATGGTCAGGAAGATCGCGAAACCAGGGAAGTAAATCAGCCACGGCGCACGGAAAATGGAGTCCCGGCCGGACGCGAGAATCCCCCCCCAGGACGGTTTGGGAACCGTGATGCCGAAACCCAGAAACGACAGGGCGCTCTCGGTCAGAATTGCCCCGGCAATGCCGAACGTGGCTGAGACCAGCACGGGCGCCATGGCGTTGGGTAAGACGTGGCGGAAGATGATCCGCAACGGCGAGTCGCCCAACGCGCGGCCCGCCAGCACGAATTCCTGTTCACCCAGCCGCAAAAACTCGCCGCGCACCAAGCGAGCCACCCCGGTCCAGCCGATCACACCGATGACGACCATAATGTTGAAGATGCTCGGCCCCAGGAATGCCACGATCGTCAGGATCAGAAAGAAGCTGGGAAAACAGATCACGATTTCAATCAGCCGCGAGACGATCAGATCGCAGACGCCGCGGAAATAACCGGCGATCGATCCGACAATGATCCCGATCGTCACGTAAATGGACACGGCGACGACTCCGACGGCCAGACTGACGCGGCCTCCCCAGATCATGCGCGAGAGCGCGTCCCGACCGATGCTGTCGGTCCCCAGCCAGTGCGGTTGATCCCATGGACCAGGCACAAATGCGGCCTCCAAATCCCCGGGATTTGAATTTCCGGCCGCTGCCTCGAGAGCACAGCCGGGCCATGCTGCAGGGCGCAGATACTCCGCGTCGAGATTGTCCTCGTCCAAACCGTAGGGGATCGGAGGCCACAGGACCGTTTCATAGACGACCGGCGCCTGTGAGGCGTCCCCGTCGCCGGCCTGCAGCACGCCGGCCTTGTAGTCGGTGCGGTCCATCCGGTCCGGGATGGTCATCCACGCCCCCAGCGCGCAAAGAACGGGCAATCCGAACAGCACCGCAAAGCATGCGGTGGTTCGCGCACTGGACGGATCTCGCGGAATCACACGGCGTACCAAGGAGCGCCACACCGGCAGCGTGATCAGCAGGACATTCAGCACGAGAAAACCGACGTCCCCCCAAATCAACGTTGCGAAAACCGGCCAATGCCAGCGGCTGATGAATTCGACCTTGCGGGCGTCGAATCGCTGGCGAAGGTCGACGCGAATCTGCCGCAGCTCGCCGGCGGCTCGTTTGCCGTCGTCTGGCGTCACTGCCAGTCCGGTCAGACGTTTGCCCAATTCACGCAGCTCGGCGGCCTTCTCCCGCGAGAGGCATCGCGCCATCAGCCCGATTTGGCGTTCGATAATCTTAGCCTGTTTCCGCCCATTTCCGCGCTCTCGATCGTCGGCGCCGGTGGTCTGCAGCTTGATCAAATTCGCGATCACGGCGCTCGATGTCCGCATCGCCTCGCGGTACTCAAAGCGGTTGTAGCCGCGGTAGCAGATCGGACGGTCGTTGGCCAGAAACGGAGCGAAGATGCTGACGGTGATGAGGGCCAGAATCAGGCAGCCCGACAAGACGGCCAGCCGGCGGCGGCGGAATTCCCGCCACACCAAGGCCCACTGGCTCTCCCCGTGTTTCAGCGGACGCGGCGACTCCGTCGCCGGCGCTGGCCCCGGGTGTTTTGACTCACGATTCGAGGCCGTTTCAGCCACTTCGGCTCAACTCCGATTCTCGAACGTCACCTGTGGATTCACCAGAACGTACAAGACGTCGGCGACCAGAATCCCCAGCAGGGTCAGCACTGCCGAAAGCGTCAGGGTCGTCATGACCACGTCGTATTCGCGCCGCAAGACTCCTTCGAAGGCGAATCGCCCCATACCCGGGATGTTGAAAATCGTCTCGATGATCACGCTGCCCCCAATCAAAAACGGCAACAGCGACGCGAACAGCGTGATGATCGGGAACAGGCCGTTGCGCAGAGCATGAATCAGGATCACGCGCGCTTTGCCGGCCCCCTTCGCCTCGGCCGTGCGGATGTAGTCTTGCCGGATGACTTCGAGCATACCGGCCCGCATTTGGCGGCTGATGTAGGCCAATCCGCCGTAGGTCATGCACAGAATCGGCAGCGTCACATGATGCGCGGAATCGAGCAGCCACTGCCAGGTCGTCATACTCGCCGCGTCATCGCTGTGCAGCCCCATGATCGGGAACCAAATCGCCTGGCTCTTGTCTCCGAACCAGATCCGCAGCATCTCCGCCGCCCAGAACGACGGCAGACTGTACAGGACAAACAACCCGATCGTCGTCACCCGATCGCCAGACGAGTTGGGATACGTCGCACTCAAGATGCCGATGGGAACCGCGAACAGGTAAATCAGACCGAACACAATGAGGTTCAGCGTGACGGTGACCTTGATCGCATCGAGCAGATCGGGCCAAATCGGTTTCTCCTGCTGGAAGTAGATCAAATCCAGCGTAAAGAGCCGCTGAAGAAAGTACCGGAATTGCACCGGCAGCGGATCGTCGAGGTGATACTTCTCGCGAAAGCGTTTCTCGGCGGCTTCGGTCCCTTTCTCAGCGTCCATGCCGCCGGACGCCTGACCGACGCCGCCGAACTTCTGGGCGGCGGGATCGCCCGGCGCCATCTTGATGACCAAAAACGAGATCACCAGGATCCCGCACATCGTCGGGACCATAAACAGCAGTCGTTTGATGAGGTACTGCGCCACCGCGATTCCGTCTAGAGTTGAGAGTGCGGAGCGAGGAATGGAGAGTGCGGAATGGGGAATGGGGAATGGGGAGTTCGGCGGTCCAAACTGAACCGTTCGGCGGTCCCACTTCCGACTTCCGCTTCCTGATTCCGCGCTTGTCTATTCCGCATTCCGCACTCCGCATTCTACACTCGAGTCAATGCAGCTGCTGATCCTTGGGGACGTACCACTCGGCCAGATCGAAGCCCGGCCGAACCCGGTACCACTTCACTCCCTGAAACCGCCGATGATACCCCCCAAAATCCTTGGCCGTGTACAGGAACATGTAAGGTTGTTCCCGGTCGAGAATGCGATGAAACGACCAATGGATGCGTTTGCGTTTCTCCAGGTCCAAGGTCACCCGCAATTGTTCGATCAGCGCATCGGCTTCGGCGTTGTTGAAGGAGACGTGGTTGCTGCCCCGCTTGTCGGCTCCCGCCTGCGATCCGTGCCAAATCTGGAACGGATCGCTTTCGATCGGCGAGGCCCAGCCCAGATTCACCGCGTCGAAATCCTTCGACTTGACTTTGTCAATGAACGACGCCCATTCGAACTGGCGGATGTTCATCTGGATGCCGACCTTCTTGTAGCTCCTCTGAATGAGTGCGGCTCGGTCCTTAGCCACCGGGCTGCCCGGCGGTTGCAGGTAGGTGAACTCGAACTTTTTGCCGTCCTTGTCGAGGATGCCGTCGTTGTCGGTGTCGACCCAGCCTGCCGCGGCCAATAAGTCGCGGGCCACTTCGGGGTCGTACCCTAACGGCTTCACCTCGTGATCGTAACCGGGACCGAAGTAATACTGGCTCGCGGAAACCAAGACGGCCTCGTTGTGCAGCTTCTTCTCCACAAACTCCTGTTTGTTGAACAGCAGGCTGAGCGCAATCCGCACGCGGCGATCCTGAAACATCGGCTTCAGCAAATTCCAGCCGACGTAACCGAAGCCGGGACTGTACCACGCGGCCTTCACGTACTTCGCTTTGAACCAGTCCGGCGGTCCGGCCAGGTCTTCGAAATACTGCTCCGAATCCATCCGGTAGAGGAAGTCGATCTCGCCTGCTTTCAACGCCTGCATGGCCGTGACGTTGTCAGGAATGAATTTGAAGATCAGACGATCGACGTATCCGCCATGCTCGCGATCCCAGCAGTCGGGATTGCGGCGCAGCTCCACACGATCGGCCCGCACCCATTTGTCGACCACGTACGGCCCGGTTCCCAACGGCTTCCGATTGTAGCGGTCGTCGGTGTTGAAGAACTTGCCGAACACCTGCCCGTGCGCGCTGACCTTCTTCTGAGCTTTCTCCTCGTCGGGCGTCAGCCGCTCCAGCGTCAGGGTTTTGCCGTCCCTCTTGAAGAAGGCGACAAACTGGTGCCAAGGCGGAGCGTAAGCCGCCAGACCGGCCGTGAACTCGAACGACTTGAAGTACTGCCGCCGATACTTCATGCGAATCGTGTACGGATCGAGCGCCTCGCACGCCACCAGGTCGTGGTAGTAAACCCGCAGCGACTCGCCGTCAACGTAGGCGTTGTTGACGACCGCGTAGGCGAATTCGAGGTCCTTCGTGGTGAACGGATTGCCGTCCGACCACTTCGCCTCCCTCCGCAGAAAATAGGTGTAAATGGTCTGTTCTTGCACGTCGACCCACTCGCCTTTCGCCAGCGTCAGCGACTGCTGCTCCTTCGGCGTCGAGGCGGATTTCAGCTCCTCGCTGAGCGGGTTGCCCGGCGTCTGCGGCGAAACCGTCAGCGAGCCGTCGTCGCTGCGTTCCGTCTTGCCGAACACCTCGGCGCCGACGCGAACCTTGTACTTGCCCGACACCAACGAAGAAACCTTCAGCTTGCCCCGCTCGTCGCTCCAGCGGTGATAACCGGTTGTCGGAGCTCCGGGGATCTTGCCGATGGGATACAGACCCACCCAGACTCCGCCCAACGGCTCGCCGCCGGCGTCGTAGGTTGTCAACGAAAGAACCGGATCGTCCTGGCCCTCTTTCTCAGCCCGCCGGTAGTCGATTTCCAGTTCGGCGGCAGGTTTTCCGTCACCCACTGCGATCCGGCGCTCTTTGCCGGGGTAATTGGGCGACAGCTTCACCGAGTCCTCCGCGACCCACCGCTCGGCGATGTCCGGCTCGTATAAGAGCGTTTCCGGATTCTGCCGCGCCAGCGCCTTGCTGACGTATTCGCCGACGTACTGCTGCACGGCCGACGTTTCGACGATTGGATTGAGCGTCTTAGGCTCTGAATTGAACCGCACGATCAGCCGGTCGCCAGTGGCCGGCTTGCCGGGATGCTTCTTTGCGTACTCATTGCCGACGTCGGCGGGAATCGTGCCCTTGATTTGCAGGTTCTCGGACTTGATTTGCAATCGCGGGATTTCGATGCCGTCCACCTCCGTCATGACCTCCACGTAAGGCACGTCCGGGTAGTCCGGCCAGAACTTCTGGCGCCCGGTGGTGGCTGCGACCTTCTCGCCGCCGGGCGTCGGCGAGTCGTTCGTCTTTGGATGTCCGGCGCCGGACTTCGAGCCGCCCGACGGCGGTGCGGAACGGAAACAGCCGGCTGCCAGACAACAAACCAGAACGGCTGCCAGATACTGCGCAACGCAGAAGTGTCGGCTCATCTCTTTCTCATCCTTTGATCTTCAGCACCGCCGTGAATTCTCTCAGAGAGGTCCACTTGCAGCAACCCGAGTCTGAAGCACAAGAAACGCCGACGACGATTCTTGCGATTTTCCATGAATCTGCGAAGAGAGGCCAGCCGCGGATGAAACTCCGCGCGTCTTCACCCGCAGCGTCCGTCACGCTTCGGCCTGCAGGTCTTCGGGAGCAAAGGCGTTATCGAGATGACGACCAACACGACGGCAAGCACGGCCAGGTTGCCGAGAAGTTTTCAAGTCCAAAAAACGACTCAGCCCAGCAACCGTAACCGATTGCTGGGCGTGGAGTGACTCAAGCGAGGCCGATGGGACTTGAACCCACAACCCCCGGATCGACAGTCCGGTACTCTAACCAATTGAGCTACGGCCCCGAATTCGGGTTCAAAACAGCTTATCGCCCTTTGCAAAAGGGGGGCAAAGCTGTGGGAAGTGTATCCAGCATTCCGCGATTTCGTCAAGTCAAGCTTGCCATACGGGACAGCACAATTTCAGAAAGACAGCAGGCACTGCCAAACATACATGTTGCCCAACGCGTCGATGTTCTCCCACACGCTTTGGCAAAGCGGTTCCTCTTCGATACTGTCGGGCGTTTTTTCGCGCTGTTGCGACCAGGGGATACAGACGCCGGGCGGAAGTTTTCCGGCCGCCGGGGGCGGAACAAAACTGCCGGGCTTCGCTTCGTCGGGCGCGGGTTTCGGGGCGCCCTTCGGCTCTGGAAGAGTGGAACCGCCCCGCGAGTAGACCCCATATTCCAAAGTGGCTTCGGTCATCGCCCGCACGTTTTCCACCTGGGCGTCGTTTTGGATGATCGCGCTGGCGTCCATGATGTACCCGCCGTCCTGGGCAACGCCCTGGATGACCTTCTTGCAATACTCACGCACTTCCTCAGCCGAGTGGTAGCCCAACAGAACGTTCGGGATGCCGCCGCTTAAACAGAACTTGTGCGAGAGCACCTTGTGCACCTCGAAGATGTCCGCCTGATCGACGTGGTAGACGATGCTCCGATCGGGCAGCTCAGCGAAGGACTGAAGATGATGATTCCAGTCGCCCTCGGCGTAAAAGAGGGTTTGATGGCCGCTGGCCCAAAGTTCCTGGATGATCGGTTTCAGCGTGGGCCAATAGACGTTGTTGAACTGCGCGGGCGAAACAAAGGGCACACAGCCGCGATGCATCCACAAGCCGATCGGCACGTTCTTTTCTGGATCGGCAGTGGAGCGGGCGACGTGGGTCAGATGCGGCATCAAGGCTTCGCATGCGGCAAGCACCTTCTGCGGGCGCTCGCGCAGGTCGTCGAGCAGTCCCAGGTAACCGCGCAGCTTGTCGGCGAGAATGTCCATCGGTGCTTTGAGAATCCCGGCGATGGCCGAGACGGTTCCCGACTCGCTCTTGAGGCGCGCATTTTGCCCCCCAAAAGCGTTGAAGTATTGCATCATGGCCATCCCACCCTTGACGAACGAGAGATTGTTCTCGTACGAGGTCGGTTCGCCCATCGGACTGACGGGCGTCGAGACCCGGGGCAGCCAAACGTTGAACAAGTACCCGGTGGGATCCTCGATCAACTGATCGTATTCTTCCGGTTTCATGAACGCGTCGTCGGGCGAGGGCTCGCGGTACTGGAAACCGGTGCTGGCGGGGATGTCGATGCCGGGGATCGCGTAGTAATTCAGCCCAATGGCCTGCGTGAGCCCCGTCCAGACGTAGACCATGTTGGACACCACGGCGTCCCAGTCGAAATCGGCCGCACATTTTCGGGCCGCTGCGAAGGCTTTTTCGTAGTCGTGAGCCAGCTCTTGGCAGGTGAAGCCGGCGTAGCGGCCCGTAAACTCAGCCACGAACGGACGAATCGGAACCCGATCCGGCTGTTCGTTCCGCATGGCGGTGGTATAACGGTTCAGCCTCTCGGCGTACCGCGCTTCCATATCGACCACAGGCAGGGTCTCCTGTTTTGTTCGTCCAGAATGTGTATGGTGACTTTCGCCGGGTTAATGACGAATGAGTAATGACGAATGTCTAATCAATGACAAATGACGAATGTCGAAATGGTTGACCAAATCGGAATCGCTCATTCAGGACAGGATCAAGAATGAGTGGGCTTGTTTGCCGCGACAATCGCCGACGCGGGACAATCACAACCGCGTGACAACGCGGATTTCGACGCCCGACACTCGTGTTCCTGGGGTTTTCGTCATTCGGGCTTCGTCATTAGACATTCGTCATTAGACATTCGTCATTAGACATTCGTCATTTACAGCCGTACCGGTCAGACAGTTTTCGCAACGACTCACTAGACCTCTTTCGGGACGACGTACGGCTTTCGATAGCTGGGCTTGTTGAGCACTGCGTCGGCCTCGTCGTCACCGACGATGGTTTCCGTCGCCGGGTCGAACTTCAGGGATCGGCCGAGCTGGTAGGCGGTGCGGGCCAACAGGCACAGCGTCATCGACTTGTGCCCTTCTTCGATCTCGGCGTTCAAGTCGTCATGCTTACGGCTGCGGATGGCGGCGACCCAGTTCTGAAAGTGGGTCAGATTGGCCATCGTATGTTCTTCGTCCACTTTGAACGGTCCCGGCTTGCACTTCGGCCCGAGGAAGGTGCGGTAGCTGCTGTAATCGGGAAAGATCATGTAGCCCTCGCTGCCAAAGAAAATCGTCCCCACGGGATAGTTTTTTTGGACGAAGGGGTATTGGTCGCGGAAGCCCGCTTCGCTGTTGGTGTACCACGAGCGATGCTCGTAGGTGACCATGGTCTGCGGCTTGCTGAACTGATACAGTATGGCTACGTGGGTCGGTGAAGTGCGATCGTCTTCGTGGACGAATTTTCCACCGGTCGCAGACACGTAGGTGGGATGCTCGTCCAGACCGAGGCCCCAGCGAAGGATGTCCAATTCGTGAACGGCCTGATTGGCAAAGCAACCGCTGCTGAGCTCTAAAATCCAATACCACCGCCGATGCCAGAAATGGCTGTACGGTCGCATTGGCTTGGGACCGAGCCATTTGTCCCAATCCAATCCCTGGGGGATGGGACTGGGATTCACGCGGCCCAGGTTTCCACGAATCTTGTAGTCGATGCCTCGGGCCATGTAGACGTCGCCGATGACGCCTTCCTTGAGTTTGGCGATCCCCTCCATGATGTTCGGGCTGGAACGATTTTGGGTGCCGTGCTGCACCATCCGCTTGTACTTGCGAGCGGCGGCAACCATCTGGCGGCCCTCGAAGAGATTGTGCGTGCCGGGCTTCTCGACGTAAATATCTTTGCCCGCCTGGCAGGCCCAAATGGTCGAGAGCGCATGCCAGCGGTCTCCCAAGCCGATGGTGACGGCATCGATCGACTTGTCCTCGAACAGTTTCCGCATGTCGGTGTAGACGGCCAGCTTCTTGCCTTGTAGCTGGGGATAGCTCTTGGTCGCCGAGTCGAGTTTCTTCTGGTCGCAGTCGCAGATGGCAGCGATCTCGACGTTTTCGCTGGTCATCTGGTCGAGGGCGGCGACGTGCGAGTGCATCCGGCCGCCCAAGCCGAGCAGCGCCACGCGAACCCGCTCGTTTGCACTGGCCCGGCCCTTGGCGATTGCGGGGGCGGCCACCAGCGCCGCACCGGCCGCTGCGGTCGATTTCTTCAAAAATTCACGTCGGTCTGTGTCGTGCATAGTCGATCTCCCGTTGGTTGAAGGAGGTTGCAGATACGCCGGCAGGCGTCGACAAAGAACCCGCGCCGCAAACAATCGCCGCCCGCGTCCAAACCGCCGACCCATCACTCCACACGCATGCTGACTGCGCAGCATACAGCGCGCAGGGGCAACTCGCAATCCAGTGCAGAGACAACAAAGCCTGCCGCGCGTGGCGGAAAGTCATCGAGCAACGGCGGACAGCCTTCTGCGGGGCGTGGCAAGTCTTCCTGGCAAGGCCAATTGCGTTTGGGGGACTCGCTTTGCGGGATTCGTCAGCCCCGGAAAGGGCGGCAGAGGGTAGCCCACGGCGTGAGCCGTGGGACAGCTTTGCGACCGTGCTCGGTGGATATCTTCTCCAGACGTGATATAGTTGATCGAGATGGCCAAACACCGAGAGATGTGCCATGGCGATCAGGTTCGTGTGTCGGTGTGGAAAGAAGTTGAAGGCCGCGGAGACCAAGGTCGGCACGAAAGTCCTCTGTCCGGCCTGTGGCCAGCCGGTCCTGGTGCCGGATGCTGACCGGGAATCGAGCGATGAGCGGTTCACCTCGACTGCTCAAATCGCTGGTGGTTTGTTGCATGTCACGGAAGAGGACAAGAAGCCCGGCAGCGCAGGTTTCGACCGGCGCGTTTCAACAAGTGGCATCGACATCGGCGCGACCATTGCGTATTTCGCTGCCAAGTTTGTTCCCGGTCTGGTCATCGTGGGCTTGATCACGTGGGTTGTCTATTGGGCTTCGTCGCAGCTTTTTGAGAGCGTCAGTGAAAAGCCCCCGTTAGCGATCGTTACGGGGCAAGTCACGCTGGACGACAAGCCGCTTCCCGGGGCGACGGTCCTTTTCCAACCCGAAAGGGGGGACGAGGCGGGCGTCAACGTTGCCGCCTCGGTCGGCCGAACAGACCGTTCCGGGCATTTTGAGTTGAACTACGTTCGCAACGTCAAGGGGGCCGCCGTCGGCAAACACAAAGTTGAGATCCGAGCGCCGGGCCTCAACGGTGTCGAGCGAGTGCCCGCCTGGTACAACACGAACACGGAACTGACTCGGATCGTGAAGCCCGGCGAGGACAACGAGTTCTACTTCCGTTTGAAATCGACCAGGTGACGTTCGGCGAAGCGGAGAAGTCTGTGTCTCGAACACACAATGGGCTTAGTCGGGCATCTTCACAGCGCGGCCGTTATGGGGATTTCTTCACAGGCTCTGAGGTCCGCAACTGCCAGCCGGGAGCCGTCACCGGTGGTTCGTCGGACGGTTCAACCAATTTTTCGTACAGATCGGGACGGCGGGCGCGCACGTAACGACGGCCGCTGGAGGCCGCTATCTTCTCGGCGGTGCAAAGCCCGACGGCCACGTCGTCGCCCAGCGCGGTGCATTCGCTGATGATCTCGCCGTACGGATCGAGAATCATCGAGTTACCGTTGCGGACTTCGCGGTCGTCCATGCCGATCGGGTTGGTGAATACGGCATAGACACCGTTTTCGTAGGCGCGGGCCGGCAACCAGCGCATCAGCCAGCCGCGGCCCTTGGGACCGTTCAGCTCCCTGCGCAGCGAAACCGGGTCCCGCTCGCGGTTTTCCCAAAGTGCAGGATCGACGAGTCCTCGGCCCGGCATCTCCGAGGGCAGGCAACCGGTGACGTGCGGCATGAAGATAATCTCCGCCCCCAACAGCGTCGTGATGCGAACGTTTTCGACCAGGTTGTTGTCGTAGCAGATCAAGATGCCGCATCGGCAGCCGAGCAGCTCGAACACGCAGTACTCGCTGCCGGATGAGACGTGCGGGTTGATGAACGCGTGCAGCTTGCGGAATTTCGCCAGCAGACTGTGCCCGTCGACACAGACGTAGGTGTTGTACAGCGTTTCTCCGTCGCGTTCCAGCAGCCCGGCCAGAATGGGAACGCCGAACTCGCTGGAGATCTCGCTGAGCTTGCCGATGCTGGGACCGTCGGGGACCGGCTCGGCCAGCTCCAGCAACTGTGACTTCGAGTAAGGCTGGATGAACGTGTAGGCAGGGATGCAGCACTCGTGAAAGCTCACGACTTCCGCCCCCTGCTCGACCGCTTGTGCCGTCAGCCCACGAATGCGGGACAGGTTGTACTGCTTGTCACCGTTACGGTTCTCGAACTGAACCGCGGCAATGTGGATGTCTCTCATGAGATGCTAGCCCCAAAACCGTTCGCCGTGCCAGTTGAATTCCGGCTGTGTCTCCACTTCAATGTCGCCGTACACCTTGGTCCGGCAAGAAAGTCGAAGCTCCTTTTCGTGACCGAGCCGCGCAAAAAAACCGAACGGGTTCAGGACGTTCAGCAGATTCAGCTTTTCCCAAAAGCCTTGCTTGCTGACGTTTTCGATCCCCTTCTTGATTTGGACCCGGCACGAGCAACACATTCCACAGCCGCGGCAATTCAGGATCCGGTGAATCCCCGGATAGACCTGGATGCCTGCTTTGCGTGCTTCTGCGCGCAGGTTCGCGCCCTCTTCGACCTCGATCGACTTCTTTTCTTTGAGAAACGTTACGGTTGGCATTCTGCAGCTTCCAGATGAGAACGGATTGTCTTGACCACCCACGGTCGCTCGGCATCATGAATGACGAAATCATAATTCGGCAATGTGGGATTTTCCAGGTTAGTCCGGCTGATTCACAGGCTCTCCTTGTGGTATCCAAACCGACAACTGGTTGTCGCCGCGCTGCGGGGAACAATGGCGTCGGCGTTACGTGGACTCCTTGTGGTACCCAAACCGACAACTGGTTGTCGCAATCCACTGGTTGCACGGCACATCCAACGACGACAAGTCGTCGGTTTGGGTTTCTCTGTATGATCCAGGTTAGCAGCCCGGTTCGTCGGCGAAACAAAATAGATCACAACGATCCTCTTCGATTGGTGCAAACGAGGTCTTGCATTTCGGACTCAGTTCGGATTGAATGAGTCGATGAACATCCAAATCAACACCGGCGCCTGGAGCCAGGTCCAAGCCGATTGGCTGATCGTGGGAGTTGCTGAGGGCGGCGAGTGGGCCGGACCGGTCGATGCACTCGACGACGCGCTCGGAGGTCAACTGGCTCGGCTGCGGGAAGCGGGCGACTTGACCGGAAAATCGGGCGACCTGCTCGAGATTCGAGACGCGCCCGGTATTGCCGCGCAGCGAGTTCTCGTGGTCGGTCTCGGAAAGACGGACGAGCTGGACACGGCCCGGCTGGACAAAGCGGTGATCACGGCGGCCCGACGGGTTTCCGAGAAACAGGAGGTCAACGTCGCCGTCGGTGTTGCAGTCGTTGGAGCCGACTCGCTCTGGGCGGTCGACTGCGCGCAGACGATTGCTACGGCCATGTCGGTCGGATGTGTCGGTCAGGGACTGTACCGCGCGGAAAAGAATCGATTCCCCATCCAGAACGTGACCGTTCTTGCCGATCCCGCCAGCGATCTCTCGCGCTCTCGCCAGTCGGCCCACCGGGGTGGGATTCTGGGCGAGGCGATCAACCTGACCCGCGAGCTCGTGAATCGACCTTCGCAAGAAATCTATCCGGCCAGCTTCGCCGAGCGGGCCGCGAGCCTGGCGGATGATTACGGACTCGCGTGTGAGGTGCTCGACGAAAACCGCCTTGAAATCGAGAAGATGGGGAGCCTGCTGGCGGTCGCACGAGGCAGCGACCGGCCGGCGCGGGTGGTCGTCCTGGAACACCGCGGGGCGGGCGACGGGGCGGCGACGCTGGGTCTCTGCGGCAAAGGCGTGACGTTCGACAGCGGCGGACTGTCGCTGAAGACTAGCGACCACATGAAGACGATGAAGTCAGACATGGCCGGAGCGGCCACTGTGCTCGGTGCCATAACGGCCATTGCCCGGCTCGAGTTGCCCGTGAACGTGACCGGGTTCATGGGGCTTGTGGAGAACATGCCCGGCGGCTCATCGTACAAGCTGGGCGACGTGCTGAGGGCCCGCAACGGCACGACGATTGAGGTGCTCAACACCGACGCCGAAGGCCGGTTGGTGCTGGCCGACGTACTCGGCTATGCCGTCGATCGTGGCGCCGACAAATTGATCGATCTGGCAACGCTGACCGGCGCGTGTGTGGTTGCGCTGGGTGAAGACGTAACCGGCGTGTTCACGAACAATCAAGAGTGGTGCGATCAGGTGCTCTCCGCGGCCGGGCGGACCGGCGAGGACGTCTGGCAACTGCCGCTGTTCGAACTGTATGCCGAACTGCTCAAGAGCGACGTGGCCGACGTCAAGAACATCGGCGGCCGCTGGGGCGGCGCGATCACGGCGGCCAAGTTTCTGGAGAAGTTCGTCGGCGAGAAACCGTGGGTCCACCTGGACATCGCCGGCCCGTCGTTTGCGTCGAACAACAAGTCCCACCGCGAAGGCGGCGCCACAGGGTGCATGCTTCGCACGCTGGTCGAAGTGGCGGCAAAGTTCGCGTAGCATTTTAGGAACCACATCCGATGAGAACGCTTTGTGCAACCGTGTTGCTGCTGGCGACCTTCTTTGCACCGTCGCCTGCGCCCGGAGCGGCGTTCCGACGGCCCAATTTCATCTTCATCCTCGTTGACAACCTGGGTTACGGCGACGTCGGTTGTTTCGGCTCGAAGAAGCACCGCACGCCCCACCTCGACCGGATGGCGGAAGAGGGCGTCCGTCTCACCAGTTTCTACAGCACGGCGCCCGTCTGCACGCCTTCACGAGCCAGCTTTCTAACAGGCTGCTATCCGCGCCGCGTGAACCTGCACGTCGATTACAACGGCATGCAGGTGTTGATGGCGGTCTCGCCCCGCGGACTGAGCCAGGACGAGATTACGATCGCCGAGCTGCTGAAGGCCCAAGATTATGCCACCGCTTGTATCGGCAAATGGCATTTGGGCGATCAGCCGCCGTTTCTTCCCCGCCGGCACGGGTTCGATTCCTTTTTCGGCCTGCCGTACAGCGAAGACATGGTCGAGACGCCCGCCAAGAGATATCAGCCGGCCAGGCCGCCGCTACCGCTGATCGAAAACGAGACGGTCATCGAAGCGCCGCCGGACCGGAATTTGCTGACCAAGCGCTTCACGGAGCGCGCCATCGCGTTCATCGAGGAGAACGAGGACCGGCCATTCTTTCTGTATCTGCCGCATACGATGCCGGGCAGCACGCTCGCACCCTTCGCCAGCGAGGCGTTTCGAGGAAAGTCGGCCAACGGTCCCTACGGCGACGCGGTCGAGGAGCTTGACTGGTCGGCCGGCGAAATCCTCAAGACACTCAAGTCTCTGGAAATCGACCGTCAGACGCTGGTGGTCTGGACGTCCGACAACGGGGCGATTCGTCGCGGCCGAGCGCCGGCTCTTGGCAGCAACAAGCCGCTTCACGGTTGGGCCTACTCCACCGACGAGGGTGGAATGCGCATGCCGCTGATCGCGCGTTGGCCCGGGAAGATACCCCCCGGCACCGCCTGCGACGAACTGACGACCGCGCTGGACCTGTTGCCGACGTTCGTCAAACTGGCCGGCGGCGCCGTGCCAACCGATCGTGTCATTGACGGCAAGGACATCTGGCCGTTACTGTCAGGGCGGAAAGGCGCGAAATCGCCGCACGAGGCGTTCTACTACTATTTTCTGTCGCAGTTACAGGCCGTTCGGTCGGGCAAATGGAAGCTGTACCTGCCGCTGGACAACAAATGGACCTATTTCGACGGCAGATCGGAGAAAAGCGAGCTAAAGCTGGTCGACCTGGACGCGGACCTGGCCGAAACGAACAACCTCGCCGAGTCCCATCCGGACGTGGTCCAGCGAATGTTGAAGTTTGCAGAACAGGCACGGGAAGATCTCGGCGACCTGGGACGGCCGGGCAAAGGTCAACGTCCGGCAGGTCATTACCCGAACCCGCGGCCCTTGTGGCTGACAACGGTCAAACATCGTCCGCAGTAATGTGGCTCAATCTGGATGAACTATGAAAGTGCTCGTACCGCAATCCGTGAGGCGTCTCGGTTTGGCCTTCCTGGTCGTGTTCGGTTCCGGGGGGTTGCCGCCTGGTATTGCCGCCGCCCCTGAACCGGAGTCTTTGCCCCTCTCGCCTGCGGAATCTCTGAAGATGCTGCACGTCCGCGACGGTTATGTGGCCGAACTGGTTGCTGCCGAGCCGCTGGTCAAGGACCCGGTCGGCATTGCCTGGGGAGCAGACGGCCGGTTGTGGGTCGCTGAGATGGCCGACTATCCGCTGGGAATGGACGGCAACGGCAAACCGGGCGGCCGCATTCGCTTTCTCGAGGACGTCGACGGCGACGGCCGCTACGACAAGTCGACCGTTTTCCTCACCGGCGTCAATTTTCCCAACGGTGTGAAGCCGTGGCGAAACGGCGTGCTCGTGACCGCTGCGCCGGAGATCTTCTATGCTGAAGACACCGACGGCGACGGGCGGGCTGACAAGCGTGAGACGCTGTTTACCGGATTCCATGAAGGCAATCAGCAGTTGCGCGTCAACGGTCTCCGGTGGGGGCTGGACAACTGGGTCTACTGCGCCAGCGGCAGCCATCGCCCGAACTACGGCGCGGATAGCAGAATCCGCTCGATTCGGACCGGGACGTCGATCGAGCTGGGGAGCCGTGATTTCCGTTTCCATCCCGACAGCGGGGAAATCGACCCGCAGTCCGGACCCACGCAGTTCGGACGCAACCGGGACGACTGGGGCCACTGGTTCGGCTGCATGAACAGCCGGCCGATGTGGCACTATGTGCTCCGCGATCACTACATTCGCCGCAATCCGCACTTCGCCCCGCCCGACCCACGGAGGCAGTTGGTCGTGCCGCTCAACCCCAAAGTGTATCCGGCCAAGGCGCCGCAAAAACGCTTCCATACTTTCCAGCAGTCGGGTCGATTCACGTCCGCCTGTTCGCCCATGGTTTATCGCGACGAATTGTTGTTCCCGCGGGATGGAAGGCGGCACGGTTTTTCCTGCGAGCCGTTTCACAACCTCGTGCAACACAATATTCTCACCGAAGAGGGGATCAGCTTCACGGCGCGGCGATCGCCCAAGGAGACCGAGGTCGACTTCTTCGCGTCGAAGGACCGCTGGTGCCGGCCCGTCATGACGCGGACCGGCCCCGACGGCGCGCTATGGGTCGTGGACATGTACCGCTACATGATCGAGCACCCGCAGTTTCTCACACCGGAAGGACGCGAGGAATTGAAGCCGTTCTACCGCGCCGGCGATGACCGTGGAAGAATCTACCGGATCGTTCCGCGTGGCAAGCCTGCGCGAAAGATTCCCCGGCTCGACACAATGACAACCTCCCAGTTGGTCGCCGCGTTAGAGAGTCCCAACGGCTGGCAGCGCGACATGATTCAGCAACTGTTGATCTGGCGCGCGGACAAATCGGCGACGACCCTGCTCGAACGCTTGGCAGCCGACTCCAAGAATCCTCTGGCTCGCTTGCACGCCCTGTGTACTCTCGACGGGCTCGGCACGCTTTCCGCCGCATCCTTGATGAACGCATTTGCGGACGCGCATCCGGAAATCCGCCGGCACGCAATTCGGCTCGCCGAAACACGTTTTGACGATCATCCCCAATTCGCTCGGGCTGCCGCAAAACTCGCCGGCGATCCCAATGCCAAGGTGCGACTCCAACTGGCGTGCAGTTTGGGCGAGTGGTCGAGTGCCGAGACGGCAACGACGTTGACGCAACTGGCGCTCAAAGATGCGGGCGATCCGAAATTCGCGGCTGCCATCCTCAGCTCTGTGAACACAACCAATCTCAACGAGATGTTGAACAGCCTGTTCTCGAAACGACCGGGTGGAGCGGTGGGGCAGTTGGCCGGTCGATTGCTCGCCTTGTCCGTGGCGTTCGGCGACGGAGACGCGACGCTGGACGCTCTCGCTGTGATTCTCCGTCCCGATGATGACCGCAACTTTTCGTGGCAGGCGAGCACGCTCGCCGGTTTGCTGGATGCCACCCAAAGACAGAAAACCTCGCTGGCCAAACTTGCCCAGACCGGCGGCAAAAGGGGGCAAGACATTCTGGACAGGGTAAAAACTCTGACCGCGAAAGCTCGGCAAAAGGCGCTGGACAACCGAGCGGCTGATGCGGAGCGGATCGCGGCACTGCGTCTCTTGGCCCGTCAGGCCGCAAGCCGGTCTGAGGACATCCAAGTGTTAGGCCGGTTGCTCACTCCGCAGACACCTCCAGCGATTCAAGCGGCTGTGGTGTCGCGTCTGGGCAGTTTGTCGCATCCGCAAGTCGCCCCGGTGCTTCTGGACCATTGGCGTAGCTTCGGGCCGGCGCTCCGCGCACGGATTCCCGGCGTGCTGGCGACACGGCCGGAATGGTTGACGGACTTGCTGGATGAGATCGAAAGCGAGCGCGTTGCCCCGGCCGACGTCGATGCCGGCACGCGGCAACAGTTGCTGGTTTACCCAAACAAAGCGATCCGTACGCGAGTTGCCCGGCTCCTTTCCGACTCCGGCAGTACCGATCGACACAAGGTCCTCCGCGAGTATCAGGCGGTGCTGAAGCTGACCGGCGATCTGCAGCGTGGCGCTGCGGCCTTCAAGAGGATGTGTGCTGTCTGCCACAAACTGGACGGCATGGGATATGACGTCGGTCCCAACCTCGTCTCGATCACCGACAAGAGGCCGAAATCTCTTTTGACATCCATTCTCGATCCGAATGCCGCTGTCGATCCCAAGTACACCATCTATGTCGCCCTGACCAAGAACGGCCGAACCTTCAGCGGCGTGCTTCTCTCCGAAACGGGAACCAGCCTGACCCTACTAGGACAAGAAGACAAGCGTCAGGTGATTCTCCGTACGGAACTTGAAGAACTGCAGAGCACGGGGAAGTCCCTGATGCCCGACGGGGTGGAAAAAGAGCTCACACGTCAGGATCTGGCCGACTTGATCGCGTACGTTCGACGATCTCCACTGGAATCCACAACTCCGACCGGTTCACAATAACCCAGCCATTGTGAATCAAGTGACCGACCCTGGTCGAGAGACACTCCGACGTTGCGTGGTCGGGCGGGCTGTGTTACACGTAGAGGCAGGCCAAATTGTGCCGTGTGGTCCCGTCTGTGGGTGCGGCCCCTTGATAGCCGGTCCCTGTTCACATTCGATTTACCGATGTCGACATCTCAAACCCTCGACACATTGCGGTCCCGCATTCTCTCGCGGTACACGATCATGTTTCTCAGGACGTGGGAGGAGAAGCGGTGGGAGGCGGAACTCTCGGCGCTGGCGGCGGAGATTCAGCGAGGGATGGTCGTCTGGTCGTCGACCAAGGGGCCACGGCCGCGGCTGAGTAAAGTGAACGGCAATAGTAACAACCCTGCGGAGTTTCTGAGCCAGATTTCGGCGTATCCGGCGGATCACCTGTTTCTGCTGAAAGATTTCCACCCGTACTTGGACGACCCGTTAATCGTCCGCAAGCTGCGAGACCTGGTGCCGACGTTGGCCGAACAGAACAAGACCATTCTGTTCTTGGGGCCGGCCGGCGAGGTTCCGGTGGAATTGTTGAAAGAATCGATCAGCGTCGAGTTGCCGCTGCCCGGCATGGAGGAGCTGAGAGGCGAGCTGGCCGCCGTTCTGAGTCAGCAGCGAGCTGACACCGGAAGCCGGTTGAAGCCGTCGGCCGACGAAGAAGAGAAACTTCTCAAAGCCGTGTTGGGTCTCACCGCGCATCAGGCCCGCAACGCGCTCAGCCGCGGGTTGCTTGGCCGAGACAAAATCGACGACGACGTGTATGCGACGCTCGTCTCCGAGAAAAAGAACATGGTGCAAGGCTCCGAGTTGCTCGAATTCTACGATCTCCAGGAGGGGGTCGGCGACGTCGGCGGACTCGACAACCTGAAGGATTGGATCGCCCAGAGGGCCGAAGGGTTCAGCACACGGGCGCAGGAGCAGGGCATCCCGACTCCCAAGGGCGTGTTGTTGTTGGGGGTTCAGGGTTGCGGCAAGAGTCTGACCGCCCGGGCGGCGGCGCGGCTGTTGAGCTTCCCGCTGGTCCGTCTCGACGCGTCGAACGTGCTCAGTTCCGACCGCGGTTCCACCGAGAGAAACATGCGCGACGTGTTGCATCTGATGGAGACCATCGCGCCGGCCGTGCTGTGGCTGGACGAGATCGAAAAAGGATTCGCCGGTTCGACGGGCGAGCCGGGTCAAGACTCGTCGACCATGTCGCGGATCATGGGCAAGTTTCTGACCTGGATGGAGGAGCACCGCGCGCCGGTGTTCATTGTGGCCACGGCCAACTCGGTCGCGAATTTGCCGCCCGAAATGCTGCGGCGCGGCCGGTTCGACGAGATGTTCTTCATCGACCTGCCGAACTATCAGGAGCGCAAGCACATCTACAGCATCCATCTCAGCAAGCGCGGCTGGAAGCCGGAAAAGTACGACATCGAACGTCTGGCTTCCGAGTCGGAGGGGTACAGCGGGGCGGAGATCGAGCAGATTGTGATCTCGGCCATGTTGGAAGCGTACGGAGCGGGGCGGGTCTTGGGCCAAAAAGACCTCAAGGAGGCCCGCGAGAACTCTGTGCCCTTGTCGGTGACGATGGAAGAAAAAATCTTCCAACTGCGCGAATGGGCGCGGGGCCGTTGTCGACCGGCGACGCCTGACAGCCGGGTCATGCAGGTGATCGAAGAAGAGCAGCGGAGCGGCGAGTTCTACGAGACTGACGAGTTCGTCTCCGACCACGAATGGGTTGCGTTGGCCGAGCACGGGCAGTTGAGCACCGCCGTTGTGGAATACGTTCGGCAGCACGAGGGGGTCACGTTTCCGCAGCTACAAGCGGACTTCGCCCAGTTCATCGAAACCAGCGGGGAACAAGGACTGGCGCTGCGGTCGGACCCGAACGTGGTCCTCTGGATCGGCATGAGCCGGGAGCTTGCCGAACTAATCTCGAAACTGATCGCCTCCAAACGGTTGTACCTGCACCCGGCCGACGTCGATTCCTACAAGTCCGCCGGCAAGAATATGAGATTACCACTGCTCAAGGAACTGTCCGAAGAGCGGTTGTCGAGGCCGAGCTGGCTGCCGGTCTGCCTGCGCGACTTGCCGCCGGAAGAGGGCAGCGGCCGATTCGCCCGCGTGGCGCGAATGAAGCTGAGCCGCTAAGTTCGGCCCTGCCGGTTGTCGCATTATAAGGGACAAGTTTCTTGTGTGGGGCAGGCTTCAGTGTGGGGCAGGCTTCAGTGTGGGGCAGGCTTCAGTGTGGGGCAGGCTTCAGTGT
>CAZGYE010000028.1:0-7621 GCA_964530165.1 uncultured Planctomycetaceae bacterium | reverse complement strand
GGGGCAGGCTTTCCAGCCTGCCACGAAAGCCGGCAGGCTGGAAAGCCTGCCCCACACGTCACTTCAGGGCCTTCAGGGCCTGCTTCCGCGTCGGATAGTGTGGCCAAAGGGTGTCGAGCTTCATGACCTCCAGCACCTGTTGCATTTGAGTAGAGATGCCCGAGAGCACCACCTGGCGGCCCTTCGCCGCCGCTTGCTGTCCCAGCTTGACAATCGCTCCGATGATGACGGTCCCGAAGTATTCCGCGCTTCGGAGATCGATCACGAGGTTCGCGTCATCGGATCGATCGATCAGATCGAGCACGGCCTTCAATTCCCGCTCGACATCCACATCGCGAAAGCTGATGGCATCGCCCTGCGGGACGACGATGAGCGTGCCCCGCTTTTCTTCGATCGGAAAGACCTTGTGGAATTTGACCATCATTTTACCGGTCCCACCGAGGCGCCAACGAGAACCACTCGCTCTGCTGAAATTCTTTGTAGCAGAAATGCCGGCAGCCGTCACGCGGAAAACGAGCCGGCTCCGCCGTCGATCTGCCGCCGTCGGCTCGCATGAGCTGTCGCGGGATGCAATCGGGCGCACGCGGCACAGCGTTGCATGCCGCCGGCGCGGCTGGTACGGTGTCCGTTGGTTGACCTTCTCACGCATCGATGACACACCAGGAGAGCGAAATGCCCCGCCGAACCCAACTCCGAGAGTACCCGACGTCGCTGAAAGTCTCGCTGGTCGCGCTGCTGATTTTCGTGGCCGCCAGCGCGAACGCATCGCAGGCGGCCGAAGATGCCGCCAAAGGTCCACAAACCGACAGCTCGCTGTCGCTAAACTCCCAAACCGACAGCTCGCTGTCGCTAAACTCCCAAACCGACAGCTCGCTGTCGAAAAGCCGCAAACCGAACATCATTTTCATCATGGCCGACGACCTGGGTTACGGCGATCTGGGCAGCTATGGGCAGAAGACCATCAAGACGCCGCATCTGGACCGCATGGCAGCCGAGGGGGTCCGGTTTACGCAGTTCTATGCCGGCTCGACGGTGTGTGCCCCGTCGCGATGCGTGCTGATGACCGGTTTGCACCTCGGACACTGCTACATTCGGGGCAACGGCAAGTTCAACTTGCGTCCGGACGACTTCACGGTGGCCGAGCTTCTCAAGGGCGCCGGCTATGCCACCGGGCTGGTCGGCAAGTGGGGGCTCGGCCACGAAGGTTCCAGCGGACTGCCGACCCGGCAGGGCTTCGATTCGTTCTTCGGCTATCTTGATCAGCACCACGCGCACAATTACTATCCCAGCTTTCTGGTCCGAGACGAAAAACGCGTGAAGCTCGACAACGTCGTCCCGCGGGAAGGTCAATACGGCCAGGGCGTCGCGACCCGGAAAGTCACCTACAGCCACGACCTGCTGGCCGCCGAAGCGCTCACGTTCATCGACCATCACAAGGACCGCCCTTTCTTTCTCTACCTGGCGCTGACCATTCCGCACGCGAACTGCGAAGCCCGCGGCAAAGGAATGGAAGTTCCCGACCTCGGCATTTACAAGAACAAGGACTGGCCGGAACCGCAAAAGGGCCTGGCCGCGATGATCAGCCGGATGGACCGCGACCTCGGCCGACTCTTCGAGCGGCTCAAAGAGCACGGGATTGACGAGAAGACGATCGTGTTCTTCACGTCGGACAACGGCCCGCACGCCGAGGGGGGCAACAACCCGGATTTCTTCGATTCGAACGGCCCGCTGCGGGGCATCAAGCGGGACCTTTACGAAGGCGGAATCCGCGTGCCGATGATCGTCCGCTGGCCGGGTCGCGCACCGGCGGGAACTGTCTCGGACACCATCGGCTATTTCGGCGACTTTCTGCCTACGGCCGCGGCGATCGCGGGCGTCGAGCCGCCGAAAAAGATCGACGGCATCAATTTCCTGCCGGCCATTCTCGGAAAGACGGGCGAGCAGAAGCAGCACGAGTCTCTCTACTGGGAGTTCTACGAACGCGGCTCGGCGCAAGCGGTTCGCATGGGCCGGTGGAAAGGGGTCGTCCAGCCGATCGACGGCGAAAACATCGAGCTGTACAACCTCGAGAACGACCTCGGCGAAACGAAAAACGTCGCTGCCGAACACGCAGACGTCGTGGCGAGAATCCGGCGGATTATGAAAGACTCGCACACGCCGTCACCGCTGTGGAAAGTCCGCGGAAAGCCAAAGAAACGGAAGCCGGCCAAAAAGAAAACTTCGTAAGGTCTATGCGATACACAAGAAGCGGTTTCAAGGCCCGGTTTCGGGAGGGCGAAGCTCCTGCTGAGCCATGAACCCGCGTGAAAGCCCACGGGTGGCATCCCGTGGGTCCCGCCGGTTGCCACCGGCGGGCTTTGTCGGCTCGGCGGATCGCGTTTTGTAGGACGTCAAGCCGATTGGGCCAGATCGAACGGATCAGAATCGTCCTCTGTCCCGTTGATTCGGCTCATCGCCTGTATTCCCAGTCGGCTCAACTGATAGCGGACTCCCGCGGTACGGCCAGCCAGCTCGAATTTGAGGAAGCCGAGTGCGATCAGCTTCCCATGAATCCGTGGCAGCCGCTCGTCCCGAATACCCTCGACCGACGTGGTGCGCGGCAGCCAGCCGTCGTGTTCGGGGTTCTGTTCCTTTGCCACCGAATGTTGAGCGTGGTAGGCGGAAAGCACCAATTGCCAGTCGGCGTTCTTGAACAGTTGTTCCATATCGACTGCGATCATGGTCTCAGTATCGACCGCCCGGCCAGGTCGAAGCAGAAACATCACGACGGCCGACATGACCGCTACAACTGATCGCTCGGACGCCGCAAAGTTTCGCCGAACGGTATGACTCGACTCAGCGGCGCCACTCACAGGATGGGAGAGCGATCAGCTTTCAGCGGTCAGCGACCATGACCGTGGCAATTCGTTGTTTCCGAGCCAAGAGCTGAAAGCTGATAGCTGATAGCTGACCGCTTGACTTCCTACATATTCGTCCTCGTGTCGTCGATGTCGCCCAGGACTGCGGTGAGCGCTGCGTTCAGCTCGGCATCGTGCTGATGATCCCGCGAATAGATGCGGAAGATTGTGAAACTGATGGGCAGGGCGCGGAACAGCTCGTCATCGTGCAATTCCTGCGGAACCCCGACGGCCGGGTCGAGCAGAAAATTCTGTCCGCCGGCCGGCAGCCGCTCGCTGGGACGGTGATAGTGGCGCGCAACGTCGACTTTGATCGGCACATCCCGCAATTCGCCCGGCAACCTCCGCCGAAGCCGCTTTTCCACCAGATCGGGCTCGGAGAAGATGGTCGTCCGCTCGGCCGTGCCCGAATGGAAATGGAACGTCCGCTCGACGGCCATCTTCCAGGTCACGTCCCGGCGTAAGATGGCTTGCCACTTCCGGCCCAGCTCGACGAGTTGGGGATCATCGCTGTCGGCCCAACGGTCGACGTCGACCAGATATGATGACTCCGTCAAGCGGCGGTACGCGTCGAGATGCTCCAGCGGGTTGCCGGGGAACAAATGCCGCATCGTCTCGCCGAACACCTCCTCCAAAGCCAAATCGAGCGCGCGAACAGTGCGGTGGAAATAGATGGTGCGGAACAGATTCGCCCGCGTTTCGATGAAGTTGATCAGCGTGGGCAGTCCCCGCGCATGAATGGTCAATCCGTGCGGTGTGAAGAAAGTGTAGTGCATCAGCCGCGAAAGATCGAACGCCCGCGTGTTGTATCCCGACATGTAAGCGTCGCGGAGCACAAAGTCCATGTTGTCGACCGTGTAAATCCCGCTGAACAGCGCACGGAGTTTTCGCAGCCAGTCGGGCTGAGCGTCTTCGGCATCGCTGAGACTTTGGGGACGGCGAATCAGCCACGCGACCTGCTTCGGTTCGAGCTCCTCCAACGGCCCGATCTCGCCGCGGGGATTTCGCCGAACGCGCCGCAGATCCTCGCCCAGCTCCCCTTCGATGATCGCCGCACCGACGTCCTCATGCGTGATGTCGAATTGGGCCAGGTAATGTTCGTCGAAGAAGTGACCGAACGGCCCGTGACCGACATCGTGCAAAAGCGCCGCCATCCGCAGCAAGCTTTCCACATACGCCCGGGACGGCACGTTGGCACAGGCGTCGCACAGCGAGTCGTACCAATGCGCGACCGCCTGCGAAGCCAAGTGCATGGCTCCCAACACATGCTGAAACCGCATGTGCTCGGCCGACGGGAACAGCCACCAGGCGGTCTGCAACTGGTGAATCTGCCGCAGCCGCTGTACCCACGGACTGTCGATGATTGCCTGCTCCGACACCTCACCGGCGGGCAGCCCCGAACGCGAAATGAACGAGATGTACCCGTGAATCGGATCGTGAGCGAGACTTTCCGTTGTAAAATCGCGGACCATGATCGATATCTTACCGAAACAGGTCGCCGAGCGGGAGGTTGTCACCAACAACAAGCAGGCCAACGAGCTACTCCATGACGAGTACCGCAAGCCATGGAAGCTGGGTTGAGTCGGGCCTCGGACAAGAAGAATGGCGAGCGGCCGGTGTGAACCGGCTGTTTCGACAATCAGGCGGCCGATGCTCCCTCGCTCGCTCATGTTGTTTGCCTTCGCATCAGTCAGTAACGGCACAAGGTTCGATATGCGTCGAACAAGGCCACGATGTTTTCGGTGGGCGTATCCGCCTGGATGTTGTGAGCGGTGCAGAAGATGAAGCCGCCGCCCGGACCGAGAGTTTCAAAGCGTTCCCGCACTTCGTCGCGGACGTCGTCGGGTGTGCCGAAGGGAAGCGTCCGCTGAATGGAAATCGATCCGTGAAAACAAAGTCGGTCGCCGAATGTCTGCTTCAGCTCCCTGCGGTCCATGTCGTGGACGTCGGGTTGAACGGGGTTCAGGATGTCCAATCCGCACTGGATCAGATCGGGAATGATGGGCTTGATGGAGCCGCAGGAGTGGTGGGCGACCTTGCATCCGTGCTGACGGGCGAGATCGATGAAGGCTTTGAACCCCGGGCGCAGAAACTGCCGCCACATGTCCGGCGAGACGAACAGCCCCTTTTGCGTGCCGAAGTCGTCGCCCATCATGAGAATGTCGATGCCTCCGCCGGCCGCCTCGAGCGTTCGCCGCGCATACTCCAGGTAGAAGGCCGCCACGCGCTGAAAAATGTACTCGGCAATGTCGGGGGCCAGAGAGAGGTCCATGAGTATCTGATCGATGCCGCGCAGGTACATGGCGGGCTTGAGTTGCGCGCAGCGGTTCATGCGGTCGCCCATAAAGACCACGACCTTGCCCGTCCGCCGGGCCTCGGCCGCTTGCTCGCCGACGCAGTCGTAGTCGAACCAATCGGGGCTGGGCCACTTGGGATAGTCGCGGATCTGCTCGAGCGACGTTGCGGTTCTCAGCGGGAAGTCGATCACCTCTCGGTAAACACTGGCGTGCTCACCGAGCCCCACTTCCACGCGGACTCGCGGCACGCCCCAGTGGTCATCGACGCTGCCGTCTGCGTGCACTAGCGGCTCCGGCCCGACGTATTTCGGCCCGTCGATGTAACGGAAATCGACGTCGAAGTGCTCGAGCAGTTGCTCCTGGCTCGAGAAGCCGAAATGGTTCCGCAGCCGCTGGGAAACCGCTGAGGTCATCCAGCAGTCGATGGGGACGCGGTCGGGTTCGGTGTGGTTCAGCGCGAGGAAAACTCGTTCGCGTGCGTCCATTGGTCCTTACCGGTCAGCCTGTCAGGTCGGCCGTTTCGTGCTGCGGCCCCACTTTCCAGATCAGGGCGGCCAGCAGTGCGCCGAGGATGGCGGCCGAACCAAAAGTTATGAAGGTCACCTCGTATCCGCGCGTGTCGATCAGCTTTCCCGCGCCCCAGCCGGCGAGGCTGGCGCCGATGTAGCCCATGCCGTCAATGAACCCGGCCGCGCCGGCGGCGCCCGACTTCTTGCCGAAATCCAGCGCCGCGTGACCGACCAACAGGATGTGAGGCCCGTAGGTGCAAAAGCCGATCAGGGCCACGACGGCGATGACAAGCCCCGTGTTGTTCGGGTCGAGATACGGGAAAAGAAAGGAGGAGATTCCCAGGATTGTCAGCAGAACCACGATGACCGGCGCGCGCCGCCCGCCGAAAAACCGGTCGGTGGCCCAGCCCGCCACGATCGCACCCGCCGACCCTGCTAAGGGGTGAATACACCGCTTCATCACCTCCTTGAAATTCGCCATCAACGTCGAAGCGTGTTCGCCAGCCTGCTCATCGAGGAATGCCGGCAACCAGTTGACGAACCCGTAGCGGTTCACGTCCAGCAGGAAGAACACTCCCGCCACGATCCACAGGTGCGGATTCTTCAATGTCCTGAGCACGTTCTCGGCGATGCGGGGACCCGTGGCCCGGGTCGAGTCTCCGGTGGGTCGTTCGTCCGAGTTGACGGGCGGAAACCCCACGTCCTCGGGACGGTTCCGGATCCCGAGGAAAAACAGCACTCCGACCGCGGCAAACAAGATCGCCGGCACGAGGAATACCATCCGCCAGTCGCCGCCCAATTCCTGCACGAAATAGCCCGTAAGGAAAAACGCCAGAAACCACGAGAACGCGCCGCCGAACTGGTAACAGGTCCCCAGCAAGCCCATCACCTTGCCCCGCCCGGTCGACGGGAACCAATGGGCCATCGCACGCACCATCGGAGACCACCCCATGGCTTGAAAGAACCCGTTGGCCCCCCAGAACAGCGCGATCATCCACAGCACCCGGCGCGGATCCGCCGACTCGGGCGCGGCTGTGAGCACCAGGACGAACACCGCCAGGTTCATGATCACCGACCCGAGAACGCCCAAGCTTGCGATCACACGGGTGCCGAATCGGTCGGCCAACTGGCCGTTGACAAACTGACCGACCGCATACATCAGCAGCAGCGCCGTAAACACAATACCGATGTCTTCGGCGTCCCACGAAAACGTGTCGCACAACCGCGACTTCGCCATGGGCATGTTGTAGCGGCACAGGTAGAAGGAGAAGTAGGTGACCCAAACCGTCCCGAAAATTCTGCGTTGCCACCCTCTGAAGTCGCTTGACGAAGCGTTCGCCGGATCACTCATGCGGTGTGCTCCCGTGGGAACAGCAGTCTCGAATCGGCCACTCAAGGGCCGACCATAGGCGACCGCATCAGGTTTATCAAGCGCCTCTTGATCTTGGCATCGCGACTTCGGGGTGATCGATCAGGTACTCGGTATTCCGAGCAGCTCTTCTTCTTCCTCCTGGATGATGATTCGCGGCGTGACCATCAGCATCAAGCTTTCCGTCTCGCGGCCGACGCCGCTGTTTTTGAACAGTCGGCTGATGTAAGGAAGCTTGTTCAGAATGGGAACGCCGGCCATGTTTCGGCCTTCACGCAGCCGCTTGATGCCGCCCAACAGCACGGTGCCCCCATCAGGCACACTGACGGTGGTGGTGACGTTGACGATTTCGAAGACGGGCTGCTGAATCGTAATGCTCTGACCGCCGAACTGCTGGCCTTGCGCAGACTTCTGTCCCTGACCTGCCTGAGAACCAAGACCAGCAACGCCGCCAAGACCGCCCTGTCCCCCAAGACCGGGTACAGGAAGGCCAAAGAGTCCGCCGCCGCCGCCGCCGCGGCCGCCGCCGCCAAAACCGCCGCCGCCAAT
>CAZGYE010000027.1:0-32000 GCA_964530165.1 uncultured Planctomycetaceae bacterium | reverse complement strand
GCCAACACGTGACTTTTTCCAAGATCGCAGGCGAGGTCCGCAACGACTTGCGCGATTGGATGGGTCGTGTTGTGGCGCACCATCGCCACGAACGACGCATCGTGCAAACGGCGTTCAATCTCGACGTCGGCATCGGCGATTGAACTGCGATTGGTCGACAGCCGGTCCGAATCACTGCGGTCGTGTGTCACAGGACGTCGCCGGCGTGCTGGCGGATCCGTTCGAGCAATTTCCGGGTGACAGTGGCCGGGGCTTCCGCGGCGCAGACGGCGCCGCTGACAGCCACGCGGGACGCGCCGGCGCTGAGCACCTGATCGATGTTTTCAGCGTCGATGCCGCCGATGGCGAACCAGGGCAGCGTAATCTCAGCGGCAACTTGTCGCACGAACTCCAGACCGGACAGTTCGTCGAACGCCTTTGTCGTTGACGGGAAGACCGGGCCGACGCCGATGTAGTCGGCTCCGTCCAGAACCGCCTGCCGGGCCTGCCCGAGGGTGTGGGTCGAGACGCCGACCAGCCGAGCGGACCCGACGATGCGGCGGGCCTCGCGGACGCTCAATTCGTCCTGGCCGACGTGGACGCCGTCGGCATCTGTCAGGACCGCCAGATCGGGACGATCGTTCATGATGAGCAGTGCGCCCGCCCGGCGGGTCCACTCGCGGACTTGTCGGCCGTGCTCGACCAACGGGCGGTCAGACATCGATTTCTCGCGGAGCTGGATGATCCCGACCCCCGCCTCCAGAGCGTGCCGGACGGTCGGCCCCGAACCGTGATGGCACAGCGCGTCCGTCACCAGTAGGTAGAGATCCCGGCCGTCAAGGCGTTGCCGATTTGCGTAGGTGCAAAGGACCGCCTTTTCCAGTGTGTACAATTCGTAGCGTATCCGACCGAGTCGTTCGCCGAGCGACGTGGAAATGATTTTGCCGAACTCTTCCAGCGTGCGGGCTGCTTCTTGCACTCGTTTGAAATTCGCCTCGAGCACCTCCACGGGGGAAGCGCGGACCGTTTCGGCCGGCGTGCTGAGCGCGGCGCCGACGTCCCCGGGCGTATCGCGTGCGGGCAGCAGCTCGAACCAGTCGACCTCTGCAAGTGTTTGCGTGAATTCATGGCGGCACTCTTTCAGCAGGGCGGTCAGATGTGCGTCGTCGAGTGCAAAGCGAACGAAATCCTCAATCACCCGGAGTCCTTCGCGAGCGCGGTTGGCGGCCGCATCGATGATGCGGAGCGTATCGGTACGATCCGTAACCGTCTGCTTTGGCCCGGAAAGCCTGATATCGACTTCGAGCGGCTTGGTGCTGAAGCCGGTCGTCTGGGACATGCGTCCCAGAATTGTCTCAGGATGCAAACCGTGTTGCCACAAAACGGGTACAACGGATGAGTCGACCGAGGCGAGACCGTAGAGAAGGTGTTCGGTGCCGATTTCGGCATGCCGGCCGGCTAAAGCAGCCTGTCGACGCGCGGCAGCGATCACATTTTGGAGCGTCTCGCTGTTTCGAACGGTTTTGGCGTCAACATCTTCCGACGGTTCCGTTGGTTCGCCCCCGGGCTCTTCAAGTGGACAACTGGTCTCGACTGTCCCGGGCGTCAGACCGTGTCCGGCCAGGATTTCCGCCGCCTGAGACTCATCCAGCAGCAATGCCCGCAACAAGTACGGCGGTTCGACGTGATCGGCGCCGGCCCGGCCGGCCAGTTGGGACGCCAATTTGAGGGCTCGGCGAGCCCCTTCGGTCAGGATTTGTTCAATCATCGATCAGGTCTCAGCAGGTCGCTGGCGTCATGGCCTCTTGTCGACTCGCCGACGGCTCCGGACGGACCACGTGTCGAGGCGAAAACAAGATTTGCTCAAACATTTCGAAAAGCAACGATTTGTGGTTGGGCCGCCGTGGGGTCATCTTGCCCCAGTCGGGGTTTGACACTAGAATTCCGAAGAGAGAAGGTATGGATTGATTCGGTTGTGAATCATTTCGCGATACGGGCCAATACCATCTTCCGCGATCCGCCGGTTTGGTTCAATCGTCTCGAGCGCACTAGTCCAGGGACAGAGTTTTGACCGATTGTTGAGTTCTTTTCTCATTCGACTCTGCATGACGTATTTTTGTGGGAAGAAGTCATAACTCAACCCTCGGGCCGTTTGCCGTTCCGAATGGATCGCATTTAACGCCGGGAACAATCTTCCGGGATCAGAGAGGGAGAGAATCGGATGTACGAGCGATTTACCGATCGGGCCCGTAAAGTGATGCAGTTGGCCAATCAGGAGGCCCAGCGCTTCAATCACGAATACATTGGCACCGAACACGTTCTGCTCGGGTTGGTGAAAGAGGGCTCGGGCGTCGCGGCCAACGTGTTGAAGAACCTAGACGTCGATTTGCGGAAGATTCGACTGGAGGTTGAAAAGATCGTCCAGTCCGGCCCCGACATGGTCACGATGGGCAAGTTGCCGCAAACACCGCGGGCAAAGAAGGTCATTGAATACGCGATGGAAGAGGCCCGCAACCTGAACCACAACTATGTCGGCACCGAACACCTGCTGCTGGGGTTGTTGCGCGAACAGGAAGGCGTGGCCGCACAGGTGCTGATGAATTTGGGCCTGAAACTTGAGGACGTTCGCGAAGAAGTTCTGAACCTGCTCGGTCACGGGCTGGACGGGCCTGAAAGCGGCGAGCGGGCGACCGGCGCGTCGTCCAAGTCGGGCAAGAGCAAGACGCCGGCGCTGGACAGCTTTGGCCGCGACCTCACCGAGCTTGCGCGCCAGAACAAGCTCGACCCGGTGATCGGCCGCGAGCGAGAGATCGAGCGCGTCATTCAAATCCTCTGCCGGCGTCAGAAGAACAATCCGGTGTTGCTGGGCGAGGCGGGCGTCGGCAAGACGGCCATCGTAGAAGGATTCGCCCAGATGGTGGTGGAAGGAGGCGTTCCCGAATTACTGCGCGACAAGCGTATTGTCGTGCTCGATTTGGCGATGATGGTGGCGGGCACGAAGTATCGCGGCCAGTTCGAAGAACGCATCAAGGCCGTGATGAACGAGGTGCGGCGGGCCAAGAACACGGTTCTGTTCATCGACGAATTGCACACGCTGGTCGGCGCCGGCGGCGCCGAGGGGGCCATCGACGCCTCGAACGTGCTCAAACCCGCCCTCAGCCGCGGCGAGTTGCAGTGCATCGGTGCGACCACGCTGGACGAGTACCGCAAGTATGTCGAGAAAGACGGCGCCCTGGAACGTCGCTTCCAGACGGTGATTGTCGACCCGCCGTCGGCGAGCGAGACGGTCGACATTCTTAGAGGTCTTCGCGAGCGGTACGAACAGCACCACCGCGTGCAGATTACCGATGATGCGTTGGAGAAGGCGGTTGAGCTTTCGACGCGTTACATTACCGGCCGCTGCCTGCCGGACAAGGCAATCGACGTGATCGACGAATCGGGCGCCCGCATCCGACTGAAGTCGATGGTTCGGCCGCCGGATTTGAAGGAACTCGATGATGAAATCGAACGGCTGAATCAGTCCAAGGAAGAGGCGGTCGCCAATCAGGATTTCGAGAAGGCGGCCGGCCTGCGCGACCAGGCCGACAAGGTGAAAAAGAAGAAAGAATCACTCACCCGGGACTGGCGCGAAAAGACGAAAGAAACCGACGGCGTTGTCGATGCCGAGGTCATCGCTGAAGTCGTCGCCAAGATGACCGGCATCCCGCTGACGCGGCTGTCGAGCGAAGATGCCGTGCGCCTCCTGCAAATGGAAGAGGACCTGCACAAGCGGGTCATCAGCCAGCACGAGGCAATCAAGCAGATCTCCAAAGCGGTCCGACGAAGCCGCAGCGGACTGAAGGATCCCAAACGTCCGACCGGCGTATTCCTGTTTTCCGGTCCGACCGGCGTCGGCAAGACGCTGCTCGCCAAGACGCTGACCGAGTTTCTTTTCGGCGACGAAGAGGCGCTCGTCCAGATTGACATGAGCGAGTACATGGAGAAGCACAACGTCAGCCGGTTGATCGGCGCCCCTCCGGGTTACGTCGGCTATGAAGAAGGGGGCCAGTTGACCGAGAAGATTCGCCGGCGTCCGTATGCGGTCGTGCTGCTCGACGAAATCGAGAAGGCGCATCCCGACGTCTTCAACATGCTGTTGCAGATCATGGAAGAAGGCCATCTGACCGACAGCTTCGGCCGCAAAGTCGATTTCAAGAACGTCGTGCTCATCATGACCACCAACGTGGGCGCCAAGACGATCGCCAGCGGCGCCGACTTCGGCTTCGTCAAGAAAGACGAGCAGACCAGCTACGAGAACATGAAAAGGAATCTCATGTACGAGATCGAGGCCGAGTTCAAACCCGAATTTCTCGGCCGGCTGGACGAAGTCGTCGTCTTCCGCCAGTTGACGCGCGAAGACCTGAAGCTGATCGTCGACATCGAACTGTCGAAAGTCCGCGAACGGTTGGGCGAACGGGGCCTGACGCTGGAGCTGACCGACGAGGCCCGCGAGCACTTAATCGACAAAGGCGGCGAGCTCGAATACGGCGCCCGCCCGCTCCGCCGGTCGGTCGAACAGTACATCGAAGACCCGCTTTCCGAGGAACTGCTCCGCGGCGTCTTTGAAGGCAAGAATCTGATTCGGGTGACTGTGAAAGAGGTCGGCGATGAGAAGCGGCTCGACTTCGAAGGCGCTCTCGAAGCGGAACCAGAGGAGCAGGAACTCGCCACCGTTGGCTCCGCCGAAGGCGATGACCAAGAGTCCGCAAATGAAGGCGAATGACCGCCATCCCCCGCACGCTCGAACCCGAAGTGATGGATTCGCCTGAAGAGGCGCTCGATTATGGTTCGATGGACCACAGCAAGGTCAACCGGGTCTTCGTCGATGATTTTCTCAAGGCCATTGAACTGACGGCCGCGCGAAAACGATTGCAGGACCGGAGCGCCCCCCTCATTGTTCTGGATGCCGGGACAGGGACGGCTCAGATTCCGATCGCGCTGTGCCGGCAAGAGGACTGCTGTAAGGTGATCGCGATCGATCTCGCTCGTGAGATGCTGAAAGTGGCCAGGCGGAATGTCTCTGCTGCCAGGCTCCGCGATCGGATTCGCCTCGAACAGACCGATGCGAAACAACTGCCCTATGCCGGCGACAGCTTCGATGCCGTCATGTCTAACAGCATCGTTCACCACATTCCCGAACCGAGGCGCGTGCTCGATGAGATGGTCCGCGTGCTGCGCCCTGGGGGCCTGCTTTTCGTTCGCGACCTGTTGCGGCCCAACAACTTAGAGACGGTAGACGACCTTGTGGCAACCTATGCTGGCACTGCGAATACACATCAGCGGCAGATGTTTCGCGATTCCCTTTGTGCCGCGCTGACGCTCGGTGAAATCAGACAACTCCTCGTCGAATTGGACTTTCCCGCCGGTGGGGTCAGACAGACCACCGACCGCCACTGGACGATCGTCGGACAGCGCTGAGGCGGAAGTCTCTACAACCGGCAGATCATGCCGATTCCGGTTTTCCTTCCGAAACGCGAATCGCACACTTCAAATCAGTGACGGAGCAAATGGGTTTCTGCACATGGTTAACGTTGTGCAGATTATCTATTCACGTAATTCATTTCTCTATCTTCACGCCACTCAAACATCTCAAGTTTGTTAAAAGTTGATGTCGATCTGTTTTATGCACAGCGAAAAGTCATCGCATATTTTCTCGCAGCGACCCGCGAGCACCTCAGGGAGCACTGAATGCCTTCTTCTCAGCTTGAGGGCCGACAGGAACTTCAGTCGGTCAAGTCGCGTTTGGGACGTTCACTGGTTCATCTACACCGCAATCTGGAGCACAACCGCAATGAAGAAGCCCGCGTGGAATCGCTCTTCGTCTCTTGGCAAAAGAAATGGTCCAATCGCCGAGATCAAATCGCCAGCCGGCTGAAAATGATCGAAACTCAGTTGGAGCAGCTTGCAGAGCAAACCGAGCCCGAGCAGCCTCCGCGATTGGCCGTTGTCGGTGTTCCCCTCGATGCCGAACACATGACCTCAATGGCGCAGTTCTGAACGACGGTTTGCAGATTTTCTTTGATCGCGGATTGCCCACAGCGCCTCGAATGTGCGCAGGTAAACTGTTCCGTTCGAGATAACCGGTGAAGCCGTCATGTCCTCTCCCAGCTCGTTCTGGGCAAGCATTTTGAACTCACGACCGGCCTGGACGACGGTGATCCTTCCGTCTCGGGCGGTCAGGTAGACTTTTCCGTCGGCGTAGACGGGAGAGGCTCGGTGCCGAATGCGGTGGGTCCGCTCGTGATACAGTTCTTTGCCTGTAGCAGCTTCGAGGCAGATCAGGTTTCCGTTTTCGCGGCACAGGTAAACCAAGCCGCCATGAATGAGGGGACACGGCACATCGGGCGTATTGGCGTCGCGGCTCCAGATGTGGGCTTTCCGGGAACTGGTGATGTCCCCCTTGAAGTTTGGACGAACTGCAAACACAGGCCCGTTCTTTGCCGTGGGAACGACAATCATCCCCGGAACCGCTGTCGGGGAGGCGCCGAAGCGGAGCGTGGGATGGTATCTTTTCAGCGGATCGTGCTGCGGATTGAGCCCTCCCAGCCGCCAAAGCTCGCCGCCGTCGTTGAGACGATAGGCGATCGTATAATCGGCGCCATGCGTAATCAGAAACTTCAGCGTGCCGTCGTCGTATAATATGGGCGACGCGTACGAGTGTTTGTTCTCATTGTATGCGCCCGTTTCTCGGTAGCTTTTCCAAATCTCGTCGCCGGTCAGCGCATTCATTGCGATCACCAGCGCTTCTTTGCCGGGAGGCGTCCACATGTTGCCGTGAATCAACTGTAAGAACAAGCGGCCTTCGTGCAGCACCGGCGTCGAGGTCAGACCAAATTGGATGTCGAACGCGCCGTACCGGTCCTGCAAGTTCATCTTCCACGCGCGCTTGCCGGTCGTGTCGAAACAGGCGAGATCTCCAGTTGCCATGAACGACCAAACGTGCTTCCCGTCGGTCACCGGCGACGGAGAAGCCGAGTTGCCCTCGTCGCCGCGAACATTCTTGTTGCCGTAGCCAACCGTCTGTCGCCACAACTGTTTCCCGTCGGTGCGCACGCATATCAGAATGAGCTGATCGCCGTCGACCGACGTCAAAAAAATTCGGTCGTTCCACACGATGGGGCTCGCACCGGCCGGACCGGGCAGTTTCAGCCGCCACGCAACGTTTTTCGTCCGGCTCCACTGGCTGGGGATGTTCTTTTCTCTACAGATGCCGTTCCCCAACGGTCCACGCCACTGGGGCCAATTCTCGGCGACAAGGCCTCGCGACCCGGCTGACAGAACAAACACCACCCCAATCGCAATCGAAAGTCGTCGAAGTGGATCGTCACATCGCATCGGTTGACCCTTCGTCTGCATGGATCCCCTTGAACTTCAAGCACGTTTTGAAGCATCTCCAGTGTGGCAACTTGCATGTCGTCAGTCAACGAAGCTGAAATCCGCTGAGATCGCAATCCCCGCAACACTTCTCTAACCCGGATGATTCATAGAAACCCAAACCGACGACTCGTCGTCGGTGGATGTGCTGCCGAACCAGCGGGTTGCGACAACAAGTTGTCGGTTTTGGGTACCATAAGGGCAGCCTATGAATAATCCGGACTAAGAGTTTTGAGGACTACCGGCAATCAGCAATCATTCGCCTCGTCTTGAGGCTTGCGGCATCGTCCCACCCTGATAAGCTGATAGGCGAACACGCTCGCACGTTCACAGGTCCATGCTTCACCAACCAAAAATTCGAGGTCACACCCATGAAAATGTTTTTCGGCGGCCAATGGCAGGACAAATCGGAGAAGATCGAAGTCAGGAATCCCTACGACGGCTCGGTGATCGACACTGTGCCTCGCGGCACGCCGGCGGACGTCGATCTCGCGCTGAGCACGCTCGCTGCCGGAGCCGAGATCATGCGGAACACGCCCGCTTTCGACCGATGCCAGATTCTGCGCAAGGCCGCCAAGATCATCAGCCGCCGTCAGGACGAACTGGCACGCACCATCAGCCGCGAAGTAGGCAAGATCCTTCCTGAGGCCAACTTGGAAGCCAGCCGGGCCGTGGAAGTCATCGAACTCTCGGCCGAGGAGTCCCGCCGAATCACCGGAGAAACGATTCCGCTCGATGCGGCGCCCGGCGCGGCCGGCCGGTTGGGGTTCACGCTGCGCGTGCCGTGCGGCATCGTAGCGGCCGTCACTCCATTCAACTTCCCGCTGAACCTGGCGTGTCACAAGGTCGGCCCGGCCATCGCCGGCGGAAACGCGGTCCTCATCAAACCGGCCAGCGACACGCCGCTCTCAACGCTGCTCTTAACCGAAATCATGCTGGAGGCCGGTCTGCCAACCGAAGCGATTGCCTGCATCACCGGTCCAGGCGGCGAACTGGGCGAGGCCATTTGCGGTGATCGGCGGGTGCGGAAGATCAGCTTTACCGGCAGCCTTAAAGTCGGAGAAGCGATCTGCAAGGCCGCCGGCATGAAGCGGGTCACCATGGAACTGGGCAGCAACAGTCCGGTCATTATTATGGACGACGCCGATTTGGATCGAGCTGCCGAGGCCGTCGCCATCAGCGGCTACACGAATGCCGGGCAGGTGTGTATCTCGGCGCAGCGGATTCTGACGTCACAGGGCGTTCGCGGCGAGTTTGTCGACGCCTTGAAACCACGGGTCGAAGCGCTGAGTATCGGCGATCAGTTGGCCGACGGCACCAAAATGGGGCCACTGGTCCGCGAGGCGGACGCCATCCGCGTCGAAAGCTGGATCAACGAAGCGGTCCAGAGCGGAGCGAAGCTCGTCACCGGGGGCGAGCGGCAGGGGGCGCTCTGTCAGCCGGCGATTCTGGACGAAGTCGATCCCGAACTGCGCGTCAGCCGCGAGGAACTGTTCGGCCCGGCCGTCGCCATCACGTATTTCGATGAGATTGACGAGGCCATTCGCCTGGCCAATGACTCTTGCTACGGCCTTTCGGCCGGCATTTTCACGCAAGACATCGACCGGGCTATGAAATTCGCCCGCCAGGTCGACAGCGGCAACTTGCACATCAACTGGGGCAGCCAGTGGCGGGCCGACCTGATGCCCTACGGCGGATTGAAAGACAGCGGCATGGGCAAGGAAGGACCAAAGTATGCCATCCGCGCAATGACCGAAGAGAAGATGATCGTCGTGCACCTGAAGCAATGAGCGGTCCGCTTTCCGTGTTCATCCTCACCGGCGACGAATCTCTTGTCCGTCGCCAGTACGTCGCAGGCACCAGTTGACCGCGTTGCGCATCAGTAGCTGAAACATGGGATGCAGCAACGCCTCGCGCGTATGACCGTTGGCCAGATGGCACAATCGTCCCCGGCCCGGCTCGCTGACCCAACCGGCTGCGGCGATCTTTCCGTCGTCCGAGCGGTTTTGCAGCAGCAAATGGACCTTTTCCTTGTCATAGCTCGGCGTATGCCGTTCGTCGGCGACCGAGAAGTCGCGGACCCCGCGCGTGACCGCGTGCTCGCGATCGACGACCTCCACGCGGAATCGCTCCAGCGGCCCGTGGCTCCTGTAACGTCCGCCCACCAGGTTCAAGTACGGGCCATCGGGCGGGTAGATTCCCATCGAGTTATGCAGGTTCAGGAACGCCCTGCCGCCCTTGACAAACTGAACCACTGCACGTTCCTGCTCGGGCGTCATCCAGATCTGCCGTGCCTTATCGGGACCTTCAGGCCAGAGCATGCCGTCTCGCAAGATCACCAGGAGCTTGACGTGGGCCAGATTCTCCTCAGACAACGCCCGCACATCCACCGTGAAGTGTGGGACCACCCCGGTCGCTTCGAACACCGGCCGCAGTCCCGTCTCCATGGACTCCGGCTCGTGATAGCGGTCGCCAATCAGCACCAGCGCGTGAGGCCGTGAGTCCGAGTTCTCGGGCGTGCGGCCACTGAATGGGGCGACGGGAACCGTCAGCTCCCGATAGACGTGCCGGATGTCCTCCGGCTTGGGACGGTCGTAGGGCATCCACGTGTAGTACGAGGCGGGAAGCAGGACGCCGTGTTCGATGGATTCGAGTGGTCGTCCCATCGTAATGCCGTAGGCGACCTGACGGCGCAATTCGACCAAATACCGGCGTTGCCGGTCAAGGAGTCCTGCTCCACGCCAAGACCCGAAGCCGGGAACAATCCGTGTCGCCGCGAGTTTTTCGAGCTGCTCGAGCGTCGAAACCCAGAGCGCCGTGTCCGTGCCCGGCAGTTCAGCCCGTGGGCCATTCACGACGAACGGTCCCGTGAACAACACCTTTTGTTTCGGCAAGTGAACTGCGGCGCCGCCTTTGTCCGCGACGGAATCCAGCGGGATGAAGTCGATCGGCACCGTCGTATCGCCGATGGGGGTCTTAGTAGAAATTGCCTGAACCAGCGCCGGCGATATCTTGCTGGATTCCGCGATGATGGTGTTTCGGATCTCTGTCGAGGTTAAAATTTCTGTGACGCCCTGTTCGAGCAAGGACTCCAGAATTCGGACATCACCTTTCTGGATGTGAGTCAGGACCAACCTTCGAGCCGGTTTCCCCGCGGTTTTCGTGACCGCCGACAAGAATTCGGGGACAGCCACTCCTCGAGGCAGGTCCACTAGCAACGTGTCTTTGCTCATCGCCACCCATCCGCAGTTTGCGGATTTGTAGCGGTGTGCAAACCCCGCCGCATAGACGCCGGGAGCAACCTGCTCCAAGTGCGGAAGCAGAGACGAAGCATCCAGCGACACAGCAGAAAGCCCCCAAAGCGAAACAGCAACCGTACAAAGCCGAAATCGCATGTTACTTGCCTCCCCCTTGAATTCAACTGTAGTGGTATGACACCTTTGTCAACATTGCGAGAGAGATCACTTCGGGGCCTGAATCGGGCGCTAACGCTCGACGGTCTTGGGCTTCGCAAACGGTGCGGGGATCAACAAGCGGGTCGTGACCTCTTCCACGAATTGGTTGACCGCCGCTCCGTAAGTCTTCCCGGCATTCGTCTCGCTAAACTTCGCGATCAGTCGGTCGCGCTCAGCGAGACTCTCGAACCGAAACAGATAGGTGACCTCGCTCCACTTGCCCACAGCGACCGCCCACGGACCGACCGGGCGGAAACCATGCTTCTTGAGCAACCCGATCCCTTTCTCTTCCATGAACCTCAAATACGCGTCCATGCGGTCCAGCGGGACACGATGGATTTCATGCACCACGAACTTCGCCGACTCCGGCAAGCGCGGCCTCTCGGCGGCGGCAGTCAGCTTGAGGAACCGGCTTTCTTCGCCGGTCAGAAGGGGATCACGCAGCGCCACGAATTGAGCAAATCGTTTCTCTTTGCCCAGGAACTCGACCGCCTTTTCAAAGGCGGCCATGTCGTCGTATTCCCAAATGGTCACATGTTCGTAAAGGTCCCCGATCAGAGTCTTCCACCATCCGACCATCCGTCCCCCCGCCTCGCGGAAAAGCGGCAAGCCCTTTTGCTCGATCAGCTGGTTGTATTCCGGACCTTTGTCCGGGCGCACACGGATGCGCCATTCTCCGTAGACTTTGCCTGTCATGGTTTCCGAGCTCTTCGCCGGTGCCGGTTCCTGTCCAGCACGTGCGATTTCAAACAGTGGCGCAGACAAGAGAAAAATGGTCAGGGTCAGACTGCAATACTTCATGATGCGACTCCGGGAAGGAACTGAGGTTGCGGCGTTCTGGACAAGGCCGTTGATTCCTGAGCGCATTAGTAAAGCACAAGGATCCCGCTGACGCCAGCGTGTCGCGCGCCGCAGAATGGTTGAAACGGAATTTGGTGACGCCGGTCTCAAAGCCAAGCTTCGCTTTCGCCTTGGCAAAGGGCGTTGGTACAATCGGCCTGAACCGAACCGGTCTGAGTTGGAGACCGGTCTTCGGACTACCGCTCCCACAAGCCGTTGACCCTTTTCGTTGGACCCTGTAACAAAACGAGGAAGTAGCATGAACACGAAGCTGGCATCTCTGATTCTCATTGCTCTCGCGGCGACACTGAGTTCTCCGCTGACGGCACACGCGCAAAACCACAAGTTGGTCTACGCCAAGGACGGCTCGGGTGTGTTCGGCTACAAAGACACGCCGATTCAGCCCTGGTCGGGCCATCACGTACACGATCCTGATCGGCCGGCGCCGAAAAAAGTGGAACCCGGCAGGCCGGGCACCCAGGCGCAAGCCGGCACCGCTCCCTCAGACGCCATCGTGCTGTTCGGCGGGAAGGACCTCTCGCAGTGGAAGCCGTCAAGCTGGAAGGTGGAGGACGGCTGCCTGATCGCCACACACGGGCCATTGACCACGAAAGAGGAATTTGGAAGTTGCCAGCTCCACCTGGAGTGGCAGACGCCGGTCGAGCCGGTCGAGGGATTGATGAATCAAGGGAACCACGGCGTCTTTCTGTTGGGGAAAATTGAGGTCCAGATCTTCGAGTCCCGCGGGACGAAGATCTACCCCGACGGACAGGCGGCTGCAATCTATGCCCAGACACCGCCGCTGGTCAATACCTGCCGCAAACGCGGCGAGTGGCAAACTTACGACATCGTTTTCTTCGCGCCGAAGTTCGACAAGGCGGGCAAGCTGGCCGAACCGGCTCGGGTCACGATGTTCCACAATGGCGTATTGGTGCATCACAACCAGCAGGTCTACGGCAGCACAGCGCACGCCGCCTTGGCCAGTTATCAGTCTGTGAAAAGCAAAGGACCGCTTGAGCTGGGCGCGCACGGCTGCCCGGTCCGGTTCCGTAACATCTGGATCCGGCCGCTGTAGAGCCAGCGAGATCGAATTCAGCCGGGACTGTTCTGATTCACTCCAATTCGGGGTGATTTGTGCGGAGTTGCGGCAAGTGGGTCGGCCCGGTATGGTTTGGATATCACAAGGGCACTCCGCCGGGAGAACGAGTTGTGCGAGCCAAGGTTCTGACGACGGTTTTTGGATTGCTGGTATCGGCGACGGTCGTGAGGGGCGACGATTGGCCCCAGTGGCGCGGTCCGCAGCGCGACGGCGTGTGGCGCGAGACGGGCATCGTCAAAACGCTGCCCAGCGGCAAGCTGACCTACCGGTGGCGGACCCCGGTCGGCAGCGGCTTCGCCGGGCCAGCGGTGGCCGGTCAGCGAGTCTACGTCGCCGACCGCATCGTCGCCCGGGATGAATCTCTCCCGAGGAACGACCCGGGTCGGCGCAAGCTGGTCCGGGGCGGTGAGCGCATTCTCTGTCTCGATGCCGAGAGCGGCCGGATCCTTTGGAAGTACGAATACGCTTGTCCGTACAACATCAGCTACCCGGTCGGTCCCCGCGCGACGCCGACGGTCGACGGCGGCAAGGTCTATTCGCTCGGCGCGATGGGCGATCTGTTCTGCTTCGACGCTGAAAGCGGCAAAGTCGTCTGGCAAAAGAATTACCCCGCTGATTTCGGGACGGAAATCAACTTCTGGGGGATGGCCGCGGCCCCCTTGATCGACGGCGATCACATCGTGCTCCTGGCCGGCGGAAAGAACAACGGTTGTGTGGTGGCGCTCAACAAGCTCACGGGCGTCGAAGTCTGGCGAGCCCTCGACTCCGCCGACCCCGGTTACGCAGCCCCAATTCTCATCGACTCCGGCGGCCGGCGGCAATTGATCGTGTGGAACCCGGTCGGTCTGTACGGTCTTGATCCGAAAACCGGAGCGGTCTACTGGCAACAGAAGGCGGAGATCCACCTGGGACACTCGATCGCCACACCCATTTTCGATCCGAACCGCCGCCTGCTATTTGTCACGTCATTCTTCGACGGCCCGATGATGCTGAAACTGGGAGCCGCCCAGCCGACGGCCAGCCTGCTCTGGAAAGGAAACAGCCACAGCGAGCTGCCGCAGAACACCGACGGCTTGCACTCGATCATCAGCACGCCGGCCTTCCAAGACGGGTACATTTACGGCATTTGCAGCTACGGACAACTGCGTTGCCTGGATGCCACAACGGGCAAACGAATCTGGGAAACGTTCGATGCGACGGGCCGCGGTCGCTGGTGGAACGCCTTCCTGATTCAGCATGAGGACCACTTCCTGCTCTGCAACGAACAGGGTGAGTTGATCATCGCCAAGCTTTCGCCGAAAGGTTACCACGAGCTGAGCCGGTCGTTCTTGATTGAGCCGACCAACCGGGCCCAGCGCCGCAAGGTTGTGTGGTCGCACCCGGCATTCGCCCATCGGTGCATTTTCGCTCGCAACGATAAGGAAGTTGTCTGTGTGGACCTCTCAGCCGAAAATCTCAGCCATCAGTTGCCGGAAGCCGTCGAACCGTAGCGCGAGCGGACCGTCACTGAGCGCCTTCTCCGGCTGCGGGTGGATTTCGACCATCATCCCGTGGGGGCCGACGGCGTGGGCGGCGAGCGCTAGTGGCAGCACGAGGTCCCTCCGTCCTGCGGCGTGCGACGGATCGACGATGATCGGCAGGTGAGTGAGCTTCTTGAGGATCGGTATGGCGCCGAGGTCGAGGGTGTTGCGGATCGTCCTCTCGAAAGTGCGAATGCCGCGCTCGCAGAGCACCACCTGCTGGTTGCCCGCGGCGAGGATGTACTCGGCTGCGTTGAGGAACTCGTCCAGCGACGCGGACATTCCGCGATTCAGCACCACCGGCCGATTCACCCGGCCAATCTCATTGAGGAGGCTGAAGTTCTGCATGTTGCGGGAGCCGACCAGGAGGACATCGGCGACGTCGGCCACCCTCGCGACGTCAGCCGGCGAGGTCACCTCCGTGATCACGGGGAGGTCGTACTCGCGGCCCGCTTGGACCAGCAGTGCGAGGCCCTCGTACCCCAGTCCCTGGAAGCTGTAGGGCGATGTGCGGGGCTTGAAGCAGCCGCCGCAAAGGATCTTACCGCCACACTCTTTCACTTGGCGAGCGCACGCGCGGATCTGCTCCTCGGACTCCACCGCGCACGGACCGGCAATGACGACGAACTCCGGCCCGCCGATCTCGACGCCCCGCACGTTGATCACCGAGTTCTGGCTCTTGCTGTCACGGCTTGCGAGCTGGTAGCTCGTCTTCTCCGTGGGCTTCTTCTCGAGTTCTTGTTTCACGGGCGCTTTGACTTCCAGCGATACCGTCTCTGCTTCCTTCTCCTCACGCTTGCCGACAAGGGTCTGCATGGTGGGCGCCGTCCTTTCCCGCATCTCTAGTGGGTAGCTGCCGAGGATCTTCAGGAAGCTCGTCGCTCCCCTGAGTTCGACGAGCGCTTCTTTGACGCGCTCTTCAGCAACGTTGCCCTCGAAGTCGAGATAGAAGAGGTACTCGAAGGGAGACCCTCGCTTGGGTCGGGACTCGAGCTTAGTCATGTTGATGCCGTGGCGCCCGAGCACGACGAGAGCCTTTATCAGCGCGCCAGCCTCATGTGCCGTGGCCATAATGAGTGAAGTCTTGGCGGGGATCCTCTTGTCTACCTGAACAGATTTCTGCGCAACGACGAGGTAGCGGGTGAAGTTCTCCGGCTGGTCGGCGATGTTCCTTTTCAGGACGTTCAGACCGTAGTGGCGAGCGGCCTCCTCGCCGGCGATGGCCGCTTGCGAAAGATCCTGGTCCTCCTTGACCTTGCGCACCGCCATTGCCGTGTCGTCCAAAGGCTCCTCCTGGCAGTTCTCGAGCCCGGAAAGGAAGTGCGTGCATTGGGCCAGCACCTGCCAGTGGGAAAGCACCCGTCGGATCTTCGACAGCGGGACATCCTCGATCGCCAGCAGGCAATGATTCACCTGGAAGATTTCCTCGCCGACAACGCTCAGCTTGGTGCGCAACAGCAGGTTGTAGACCTCGCTGATGCCGCCGACCGTGGTGTTCTCCATCGGCAGCAGGCCGTAATCGGCACTTCCCTCCTCGACGGCCTCGACGACCTTCGCGAATGTGGGGCATCCGGTGAAGGTGCTGCCGGCCTCCCGGTCGGCGAAGAACTTCTTCGCGGCAAGACGACTGTAGGCGCCATCGATTCCCTTATAGACGATTCGTAGTGGACGCTGATAGTCGTTCGGGTTCAGGATCCTCTGCAGGAAAAGCTGCTGGGAGTGGACGGAGTCGTCAATGATCTCGTGAAAGATCTTGGTCACCGAGTGGGCCTCAAGCCCCATCTCGCGGCCCGTGCGGATCAGGCGGGCCAACAGCTCCTCCTCGCGCTGCGCGTCGCGCAGCAGCATCTTCTCGCGTTCCTTAAGCTGAACGACGCCGTGAGTCACCTGTCGACGCCGGGAGAGGAGCTCAAGGATCTCGTCGTCAATGGTGTTGATGGCGTCCCGGAATTTCTTTAGGTCCATACTCCCGTGTTCGGAATTCGGGGTTCAGCCTTGAAGGGGCAAAGGGACAAAGGGGCAAAGGGACAAAGGGGTAAAGGGACAAAGGGGCAAAGGGACAAAGGGGCAACGGGGCAACGGGGCAACGGGGCAACGGGACAAAGGCATTGTGACGAATCCCCTTCGACCTTTGTGCCTTCTCTTCCCTTTTTCCTCAACCCGATGCGGTTTTCTTGCCACCAGCTCATTCCTGCTCGTGCATCGAGTCGTAGAACTTGAGAATGTCGCCTTTTTCTTCGGCTGCCTTGAATTTCATGGCGGCACGCGGATGCTCGTTCAAGTACCCCGTGATCATGTAGGGAATGTCAAATCCCCACCGAAGCTTCTCTTGCAGCGGCGCAATATGCTCCTGAATGCATGCGAGCAGGGGCCGGAGGCGGTACTTCGGATTGTGCAGAAAACCGACCAACAGTTCCATCGGGCAATTCCCGGCGCCCCGGCCAAGTCCTGACAGACTTGCGTCCAGAATGTTCGCCCCCTTGATGGTTGCCTCAATCGTATTGGCAAAGGCCAACTGCTGGTTGTTGTGTGCGTGCATCCCAACTTGCTTTCCACTCGGTCCCGCGTACTTGAGGTATTTCCGCACCAGAAAATGAATCTGCTCGCTGTACAGGGCGCCAAAACTGTCTACGACGGCAACGATATCCACTTCCGAATCCGCGATCATCGCCAGCCCCTCATCCAGCTCCCGCTCCCGAACTCCCGAAACCGCCATCAGATTGAGGCTGGTTTCATATCCCTTGTCGTGGGCGTCCTTAACCATGTCCAAAGCCAAGGGGAGCTGGTGGATGTACGTCGCAACGCGAATCAAATCCAGCACGCTCTCGTCGCGAGGTAAGATGTCCTCGCGGTAATCGCTCTTCTCGGCGTCTGCCATCGCTGAGAGTTTCAACGGCGTGTCATTTTCACCGACGATGCGTCGGATATCATCCTCACTACAGTACTTCCACGCACCGTGCTGGTCCGGGGAAAAGAGCCGTCGGGAATTCTTGTAGCCGACTTCCATGTAGTCGATGCCGGCCGCAAGACAAGCCGAGTACACGGCCCTGACCGTTGCGTCATCGAAGCAGTGATCATTCATTAGCCCCCCGTCGCGAATCGTACAGTCCAGGATCTTGATCTCCGGACGGTAGGAAATCCATCTTCCGGCAATGCTTTCGTTCGAGTCGGTCTGCGTCATGGTGCGGTCTCCTTTGTGGCTTTGTCATTCGCAACGAGTGTAGCCGGTCGCCCGCAACAAAGGAACGTCCAGCAAACAAACACTCTACGGAATTCCGGCGGGGATCGGAAGGGTCTTGTGCGGCAGTTCACAATCCCTCCTCACCACACAATCGACCTTAACAGGGTCTCACATCCGCTTCAAGGCGAGCGACAGGAAACAGGACGGAACGTAATACTTGAGCCATCTGGAGCAAGTTCGTCTCCACAGTCTGTTTCGTGGTAAGAGGAGCATTATTAGGAAACCAGGAAAGCAGGAATCTCGGGAATCGTCTTTACTGGTAGACCAGTGGCGAAGCCGCCGCCGGCAGGTTATCATCATCATTCATTCGCCAACACATTACCGCAGGGAGCAGCCTCATGGAAAAGACGATCGAAAGGTCCGGATCTGCAGCAAAGTTACCTCGGAACACGCTGCGAATTCTGGAACAACTGGAAAGAAAAGTGCTGTGGTTGTCGTCGTGGATGATCCACAACGCCAACCATCTGCGCCGGAACGTCGATGGCTTGAAAGTTGGTGGGCACCAGGCATCCTCGGCGTCGTTGGCAACTATTATGACGGCACTCTACTTTGAGATCCTGCGTCCGGAGGACCGGGTCGCCGTCAAGCCGCACGCCGGTCCGGTTTTTCACGCGATCCAGTATCTGCTGGGCAATCAGACGCGCGAGAAGCTCCAGCGGTACCGCGGCTACCAGGGCGTGCAGGCTTACCCCTCGCGCACCAAGGACGCTGACGACGTCGACTTCTCCACCGGTTCGATGGGGCAAGGAGTCGCTCAGACCTGTTTCGCCGGCTTGGTACAGGACTACGTCGGCCTGAAGGACTGGCGCGACGGCAGCATCCCGGAAGGCCGGATGATCGCCTTGGTTGGAGACGCCGAACTGGACGAAGGCAATGTGTTCGAGGCGCTGCACGAGTGCTGGAAGCACGAGCTGCGGAATGTGTGGTGGATCGTCGACTACAACCGGCAAAGCCTGGACACGGTGGTCAGCGATCGGCTGTTCGGGCAGATTGCCCACCTGTTCCGAATGATGGACTGGCGGGTGCTGATCCTCAAGTATGGCAAGAAACTGCACGACGCGTTCGGCAAGCCCGGCGGAACGGCGCTGAGGCAGTGGATCGACGATTGTCCAAACTCGCTGTACTCGGCGCTGGTCTTCAAAGGCGGCGCGGCTTGGCGGGAGCAGATCCTTGCCGACGTCGGAAGTGAAGAAGGCGTGCAGGAGCTGCTCGAAGCGTACGACGATGATCAATTGCACCGTCTCATGACCAACCTGGCAGGGCACGACCTGGAGGTGCTTTGCGAGACACTCGACGGAATCCAGGGCGATACGCCGACCTGCGTCATCGCCTATACGATCAAAGGCTACAACCTGCCGTTTGCAGGCCGTAAGGACAATCACGCCGAGGTGATGAGCCCACGCCAGATGGACGAGTTCCGCAAGCGGAACGGCATCGAGGAGGGGGCCGAATGGGACGAATTTGCCGGCCTCGAAACGCCGAAAACCGAGGTGCAAGCTTTTCTCGATCAGGCGCCCTTCAACCAACAGGGCCGCCGGCGTCACCGTGCGCCGAAACTTCCGGTCCCCGACACGCTTGCCGCCCCGTCCACTCCGATCGCATCGACGCAGGAAGGATTCGGCCGGATTCTCTCCGATCTGGCCGAGCAAGCCGGACCGCTCGTCGATCATCTGGTGACCACGTCTCCCGACGTGACCGTCTCGACCGAACTCGGGGGCTGGGTCAATCGGCGCGGAGTGTTTTGCCGGGAGGTCGTTCCGGAGCGACTCAAGCAACCGGACGTGATTTCCATGCAAGAATGGGACATGTCGCCCCAAGGCCAGCACATCGAGCTGGGGATCGCGGAAAACAACCTGTTCCTCATGCTGGCGGCCCTGGGCCTGTCGCATGAATTGTTTGGGGTCCGTCTGATTCCCATTGGCACGCTGTACGATCCGTTCATTCCCCGGGGGCTCGACGCCCTGAGCTACGCCTGCTACCAGGACGCACGGTTTATTCTGGTGGCGACACCTTCCGGCGTGACGTCGGCGCCGGAAGGGGGCGCGCATCAATCGCTGGCGACGCCGCTGATCGGAATGGCCCAGGACGGCCTGGCCGCGTTCGAGCCCGCTTTTGTCGACGAACTGGCCGTGGTGCTCGGCTGGGCCTTCGACTACATTCAGCGTGACGGCAGCGGCGAATACAATGCCGCCTGGTTGCGGGATGCGCAGGGCGGGTCGGTTTATCTGCGGCTAACCCCCCGGCCGATCCCACAGCCGCAGCGCGAGCTGTCCGCAGCGCAACGGCAGGCGATCATCGAAGGCGGTTACTGGTACCGGCAGCCGGCGGCCGGCGCGGAGCTGGCCATCGTTTACAGCGGCGCCGTGGCACCCGAGGCGATCGCCGCGCTGGAGCAACTGACCCGAAACGTACCGGGCGCCGGCCTGTTGGCCGTGACCTCCGCGGACCGTCTGAATGCCGGCTGGCACGCAGCTCAGCGGGCGCGCCACCGGGGCGAATCAGGGGCCCAATCCCGCATCGAATCGCTGCTGGCACCACTGGCGCCCAGTGCCACGCTGATCTCGGTCGTCGACGGCCATCCGGCGACCCTTGCCTGGATCGGCGGCGTGTGCGGCCATCATCTTGAATCGCTGGGGCCCGAACACTTCGGCCAGTCCGGAAATATTCCCGACCTGTATCGGCATTGTGGGCTGGACGCCGACACAATCCTCCGCGCTTGCGAGTGTGCATCCAACCGCAGGGAGAGTTTGGGAAGAGCCACTTTGCCTCAGGATGCGCGTTTTCAACGAGGTCAAGAGAATCGGCCTCGGCGAGACCCCCGTTAACGACGAATGGGTGCAGACTCCAATTTGCAAGACTCACTCTCACCGGCACAGTGCTACCAGTATCGCTCCACATGCACGGTGCCGGGCCGGCGGCGTTTGTGTTCGCGGAATCCTTTCTCAGCGAGCAGTTCCAGCATCTCCTCCGTCATTTTCGGATTCCCACACAGAAAGATGTGTGTGTCGTCCGGTGTGGGCCAACTGCCCCAGGCATCCGCGACCGCCCCGCTTTTCCACAAGTCCTGGACGTAGCCGGCCGCGCCGCTCCATGTGCCCCGCTCCTCACCCGGCCGGCTGACAATCGGCAGGTAGATGACGTTCGAGCAGATGCGAGACAGAGTCAGCAATTCTGCGCGGTAGCCGAGGTCCCAAGAATGCCGTGCGCCGTGGAGCACGGCAAAGCGGCCTGGTCCTCCGCAGACCAACTCCGAGCGCAACATGCTCATGTACGGGGCCAGCCCGGTCCCGGTGCCTATCAGCACCAAATGCTTGTCGTCGGGGACCAAATCCAACGTGAACATCCCAACAATCTTCGGTTCGAGCCACACCGCGTCACCGGGCTTCAACGCGAACAGCCGGGGCGTCAGCGCGCCGGACCGGACCAGCGTGACGTAAAACTCGATGTACTCGTGCCCGAGCGACGAGGAGGCGACGGAGTAGGCGCGGCGGATCAACTTCGCGCCCACGGACGCCCCATTCTCATCATCGCTGAAGGGGCTTCGCGGCGCACTGGGCGGCAAACCGAGCACGGCGAACTGCCCGGGCTTGAAGTCCGGCAGTTCCCAGCCGTCCGGGACGACACGCAGGATCATAAGATCGGGCGTGATGTCGACCCGCTGCGCGACAATGCCATTCAGAGGTTGCTCTGTCGTCGTTTCTATCAAGTCGGCCTCCTGTTGAAGCTCCTGCATTCCAGAGGCGGCGAACTGCCAAAACGGACTTCGAGAATCGCCCTGCGTTCCACAGCAGTGTAGTGCGAGCGCCGAGGCGGTGCAATCCGGCTCATCGGCGCATCCTCTCTGAAAACATTCTGGATCGCAAAACAAGTCGAGGCGAAAAGTTTGTGAAAATCTAGTAATCTGTAAGACTGGGAGCCTTGACAGTTCTACGGATAAAGGTCAGTTTGACAAGTGCAATCTACTGGTCTGTAGCGGATTGTGTGGTGCAGGTCGGAAATCTGGCGATTTGAGAAAGACATCGCCACTGCACCGCGTCGGACTGCCGCTGATGATTGACACCACGAAAATCGGAAAGGGGATCTTGTGTCTTGGAGCGTAGCGTTTCTGCTGTTGGCCGGCGTGTCGGCCAATGACAAAGGGAAAACCGAATACTTCGAAAACTACACACAAGCCTATTTGGCCGCCGAACAGGCGAAGCTGCCAATGCTCGTGATTCTCAATCCGAGCCGGGAGGCCGGTGAAAAGCCGATCTCACTTGACGATATCCGTACGGACGAACAGAGCCGGAAACTGCTCGAAAAGTACATCGTGGCCGTTATCGACACGGGGACCAGTCACGGCAAAACCATGCACAAGTTGTTCGGCTCCGAGAAGTTGCCGCGAGTGGTCGTCATCGACAAGACGCAGACACTTCAAATCTATCAATCCAGCGAACCTCACGATGGAAAACAATGGACGGAGGTTCTCGAAGCCTTTCAGTCGGGTCAAAAGTCCGCATCGCTCGATGTGGACCAAGAGTGCCCGACCTGACCGTAGCGCTCAGCACGCTTGTCAGGTTGGCAAGCCGGTCTTTTGCGGTTTGAGCCACGTTCACAAACCAGAGGGAGAGCAGCAATGAAGCGAGAATTCGAGTCATCGCAGGCGAAGTCCACTGAGGCCTCGCGTCGGGGCTTCTTGAAGACGAGCGGCAAGTTGGCCGTGGGTTCCGTGTTGGCGGGAGCAGCGCTTCCGCGCGCGCACGCCGCCCAGGACAACACGATTCGGCTGGCCCTGATCGGCTCCGGCCACCGCGGGAGCGGGGCCGTCCGTGACGCGATGAGCGTCCGCGGTGAGTCGGTCAAGCTGTTCGCCATGGCCGATGTGTTCGAGCACCGGCTGGCCAGAGCGCACAAAGTCCTCAGCGACAATTTCGGCGATCGGATCGACGTCCCACCGGATCGGCAATTCATCGGGTTCGATTCCTATCGGAAAGCGATCGACTGTCTACGTCCCGGCGACGTGGCGATGCTGACCGGTTATGCGGGCTTTCGCCCGAAACAGTTGGAATACGCCGTGGAAAAGGGCGTCAACGTATTCATGGAGAAGTCGTTTGCATCCGATCCGCCTGGTGCGCGGCGGGTCATCAAGGCCGGGGAAGACGCGGAGAAGAAAAACCTCAAGATCGCCGCGGGGCTGATGTGCCGCCACTCCGTCAACCGCCAGGCGCTGATGAAGCGAATCCACGACGGCGAACTGGGTGAGATCCAGCTCATCCGAGCTTACCGGATGCAGCCGGTCGGACCCTTGCGCCGCAAGCCGGCGGACGAAGACGAATTGCTCTGGCAGTTCCGCAACTTCACGAAGTTCCTCTGGGTCTCGGGCGGGCTGTGGGCCGAGATGGACATCCACCAGATCGACGAGCTCTGCTGGATCAAGGGCGACTGGCCGGTCACCGCGCACGGCGTCGGCGGCCGGGCCGCTAACAGCACCGATTGCAGCCAGAACCTCGATTCGTTCTCCGCCGAGTGGACCTTCCCCGATGGAACCAAGGCGACCGACGTCGTCCGCTACCTCCGGGGCTGCCACAACGAATTCGCCACCTACATCCACGGGACGAAGTGCGCAGCCCAGTTCTCCGGCAACATCCATGCCGGCACGGTGCGGATCTACAAAGACCAGCGAATCGACGGTGACAACATCGCCTGGGAAGCGCCCAAAGAGCAGTTCACTCCCTGGCAGGCCGAGTGGATCGTGTTCTTGGACGCGATCCGCAAGGACCGGCCGCACAATGAGGCCCGGCGGGCGGCGCAGACGAACATCGCGGACATCATGGGTCGAGCGGCCATTCACTCCGGGAAGCTGATCACCCTGGATGATGCGATGGCCTCCAACTTCCAGTTCTGCCCGAACATCGACAGTATGGACTACGACACCGCTGCGCCGCTCAAGCCCGACGCGGACGGCCGATACCCTGTGCCGATCCCCGGCGTTTGGTCAGAGATTTGAGGACTCTTGATCGACGTGGAGCATCAGGAGAAGAGGTCGCATGAAAATCCTGATTGCCGACAGATTTCCTGAGCAGTACATCGATCAGATCAAAACCCTTGGCACGGAGGTCACGTACGAACCTCAGTACGGAACTGACGACATCGCGAAGAACATCGCCGAGGTGGACGTGGTCGTGGTCCGCTCCACGAAGGTCACCGCCGAGGCCGTCAACGCTGCACAGAACCTGTCCTTGATCATCCGGGCCGGTGCCGGCGTCAACAACATCGACACCAACGCAGCCAGCACACTGGGCATTTATGTGGCCAACTGCCCGGGGATGAACTCCATCGCCGTGGCCGAGTTGGCCATGGGCTTGATCTGCGCGCTGGACCGCCGCATCGTCGAGAACGTCATCGACCTGCGCCGGGGCCAATGGAACAAGGCGGAGTACTCGAAGGCGGACGGACTCTACGGCAAGGTGCTCGGCGTGATTGGCGTCGGCCGGATCGGCCAGGAATTGATCCAGCGCGCCCGGGCCTTCGGCCTGCAAGTCAAAGCCTGGAGTCGTTCGCTCACCCCCGAAGGGGCCAGCTCCCTGGGTGTCGAGTACGTCGATTCCCTCGAGGAGCTTGTGCCTCAGTGCGACATCATCTCCGTGCATCTCGCCGCTGCGCCGGAGACTGCTGGGATCATTTCGAAGAAGATCATCGATTCGATGAAGCCGGGCGCTGACTTCATCAACACCGCCCGCTCGGAAGTTGTCGACGAGGGGGCGCTCATCGAGGCGGTGAAAGCCGGCCGCATCCGCGTGGGCGCCGACCTGTACGACAGCGAGCCCGAGGGCAAGAGCGGCGCGTTCGACGATGAATTAGGGAAGCTCGATGGCGTGTACGGGACCCACCACATCGGGGCCTCCACAACCCAGGCCCAGAATGCTGTGGCCGCCGAGACGGTGCGCATTCTGAAAGGCTACATCGAAACAGGCCAGGTACGCAACTGGGTGAACCGGCTGACCAAGACCCCTGCGAAGTACCAGCTCATCGTGCGTCACTACGACAAGCCGGGCGTGCTGGCCGCCGTGCTGACTGAGCTCAAGGCCGACAACGTGAACGCCGAGGAGATCAAAAACCTCATCTTCAACGGTGCCGAAGCCGCCTGCTGCACGATCCAACTGGACACCAAGCCCAGCGAAGCGACACTCAAAAAGATCAACGCCCTCGAGGGCCAGGTCATCCACGCGCAGTTGGTGGATGTCGGATGACGGAGACAAGCCCGCCGGTCATGCGGTCTCGGCTTGTTCCAGGCCGAGCTCTTTGATGATCGCCTCGCGGATTTTGTACTTCTGGATCTTGCCGGTCACCGTTTGCGGGAACTCGGTGACGAACTTGATGTACCGTGGGATCTTATAGTGAGCCAGCTTGTCCCGGCAGAAGTTGCGGATGTCGTCCTCGGTGGCGGCCGGGGCGTCTTCCTTGAGCTTGATCCAGGCGGCGACGGCTTCGACGAACTTGGCGTCCGGAACGCCGACGACGGCCACGTCGCCGATGGCCGGGTGTGTGTAAAGAAACTCTTCCACCTCGCGGGGGTAGATGTTCTCGCCGCCGCGGCAGATCATGTCTTTAATGCGTCCGGTGATGCGGTAATAGCCGTTCGGTTGCCGGACGGCCAGGTCGCCGGTATGCAGCCAGCAGTCGGCGTCGATCGCCTCGGCCGTCTGGTCGGGCATGTTATAATAGCCCTTCATCACCAGATGCCCGCGGGTGCAGAGTTCTCCCTGCTGGTTGTCGCCGAGCACCTGTCCGGTGGCCGGTTCGATCAGTTTCACCTCGATGTCGGGAATGGGCCGGCCGACCGTCGCCACGCGCAGTTCCAACGGGTCGTCGGTGCGGGTCTGGGTGATGACGGGTGAGGCTTCGGTCAGACCGTAGGCGATGGTGATCTCGCGGGCGCCCATCTCGTCCACGACGCGCTTCATAATTTCGATGGGGCAGGGACTGCCGGCCATGATGCCGGTCCGCAGCGATGAGAGATCGCGGCCGGCAAACGTCTCGTGTTCCAGTTGGGCGATGAACATGGTGGGCACGCTGTAAATTGCCGTCGCCCGTTCCGCTTCGATGGCCGTGAGCGTGGCTTTGGCGTCGAAGTGCTCGGCCGGCACGACGATCGCCGCCCCGCGAATCGCCGCACACAGGACCCCCAGCACGCAGCCGAAACAATGATAGAAGGGCACCGGCAAGCAGATGCGGTCCGCGGGCGTGATGTGCTGGCAATCGCCGATGTAGTAGGCGTTGAGCAACAGGTTGCGATGTGTCAGCATCGCCCCTTTGGGAAACCCGGTTGTGCCGGACGTGTATTGGATGTTGATCGGCTCGCCGGGATCCAGCTTCGCTTCCCGTTTCGTCAGTTCCGCCAGCTCGACCTTGTCGCCGCGAGTGAGAAACTCGTTCCACGTCAACATTCCCTGGGCCGCCGTTTGCTTCATCGAAACGACGTATCGCAACCGGGGGTACTCGGCTATAGTGAGCCGGTTCGACTCGGACAGAGCGATATCGGGGACCGCGTCGGCCAGTTGGGCGAAGTAGTCGGATTTGCGGAAGCGGTCGATGAGAAACAGCGCCACGGCGTCCGATTGCTTCAGCACATAACCCAACTCCGAGGAACGATAGGCCGGGTTGACGGTAACCATGACCGCCCCGATCCGCGCCGTCGCGAACTGTAAGAGCACCCACTGCGGCCAGTTGGTGGACCAGACGTCGACGTGTTGTCCCTTTTCGATGCCGAGTCCCAACAGACCGCGGGCGACACGATCGACTTCCGCGTCGAACTGCTGATACGAGAGCCGATAACAGGCCTCCCGCGTGCCGGACGGGAGCGGCTTCGCGTTGGCGTCGAGTCCGGGGAAAACGACGGCATCGCGGTGCGGATGCGCGCGGGCCAATTGACGCAGCATCTCGCCGATCGTCAATCCATCGACCCAGGGTTTCGACGCGTCAGTCACGTTGAATCTCCGACAGGATCGCGTGATTGCCAGTACCGGTTTGTGAGCTGAGTTGACAGTATCTATACTAAAAGAATCAACGAGCGCGGCAAGATCGGTCATGTTGCGCATGTTGACTCCAGCCGCGGGTGAATTCCCGCGGATGTTCATCCGCGGCTATTTGTAGCTTACGTGAAGATCGAATGGCGCGATATTTCAAGTACAAGTCGTCCGGCGACGTGGTCGCCGATGCCGCCCGGCTGGGCGAGACGCTGGCGATGTCGGATGACTTCTCGGTGTTGTTCCAGCCGGTCGAGATCGGGCCGTTGCGGGCGGGCAACCGGTTGGCCGTTCAACCGATGGAGGGCTGCGACGGCACGCCGGACGGTCATCCGGATGAGCTGACGTATCGGCGTTATCGACGATTCGGAGCCGGCGGGGCGAAGATCATTTGGGTCGAAGCGGCCGCCGTCGTCGAAGAAGGCCGGGCGAACCCGCGGCAACTGTGGATCAACGAGCAGACGGCCGTTTCAATGGGCGAAATGCTCGAGGGCTGCCGGCGGGCGCATCGCGAATCCATCGGCAACGATGACGATCTGATCGTCGGGCTGCAGTTGACGCATTCGGGCCGTTACAGTTGCCGCAGGCCGTTGCCGGCGACGCACGATCCGATTCTCGATCCGCTGACCGTCGACAAATCGACCGGCAGAACGATCGACGACTCATATCCGCTCCTAAGCGACGACGATTTGAAGCGGCTGGAAGATCGTTACCTCGAAGCCGCCCGGCTGGCGCAGCAGGTCGGCTTTCAGTTTGTCGACATCAAGCAGTGTCATCGCTATTTGCTGTCGGAGCTATTGGCCGCGAAGAACCGCAAGGGTGCGTACGGCGGCAGTCTGGAGAACCGGACCCGTTTGGTGCGGAACGTCGTCACCCGCATCCGCAGCGAGCTGCCTGGTTTGACCGTGGCGACCCGCATGAACGCTTACGACGGCATACCGTATCGCAGGGAGCGAGAGACGCTCCTCGGCCGGCCTTGCCCTCACGATCTTCCGCTTGAGACTGCTTTCGGCACCGATGCCGGCGATCACCTGCGGGAGGATCTGACCGAGCCGCTGCAACTGGCACGATGGCTGCGGGATTGGGGAGTCAGCCTGGTAAACATCTCGGCCGGGAATCCGTATTCGAATCCGCACGTAGTGCGGCCGGCCGAGTTCGCCCCGATCGACGGATACGGCGCGCCCGAGCATCCGCTCCTCGGCGTTCTGCGGCACTTCCGCATCACGCGGGAGATTCAAGCCGCGGTTCCCGACGTGCCGGTCATCGGCAGCGCCTACAGTTGGCTGCAAGACTTTGCCATGCACGCCGCCGCGGCGAATGTTGCCGCCGGCTATGCGACGATTGTCGGTTTGGGCCGCGCCAGCCTGGCGCATCCCGACTTCGCCAAGACGCTCCGCGAAGAAGGCCGCTTGAATCGCAAGACCGTCTGCCGAACCTTTTCCTACTGCACGAACTTGATGCGGGCCAAGGATCATCCCCTCGGTCAATACGCCACCGGTTGTCCACCGTTCGACAAGGAAGTCTACGGTCCGCTCTGGAAGGAAGCCGAGCCGAAACTGAAGTCCCAGAAGAAGAAGTGAGCCGGCCGTTTGATGGGTGTCGATTCTGCCACTCGAATTTTCGGCTTGATTTTCCGTGCGAGACGGGCAACATGAACAAACATGTCTGACGAGTGGTACTACAAATTGCGGGGCAAAGTGTACGGGCCGCTGCCGTTTGCCAGCATTCTGGAAAAGGGCCGCTGCGGGGAGCTTTCGCTCGATGATGCGATCCGTCAGGGGACCGCGGGCGAGTGGGTCTGTGTTTCATCGATTGCCGCGTTGTTTCCCAATCTGAAATCGGCCGGCTCCGGGGTGGCCAGCGAAACATCAGACGCCGGCATTGATCTCGAAGAGTTCCAGGATCTCTCCGAGCTGGATTTCGAATCGTCCGAGCCGGCAGAACCCGCAGCAGCGCCGGCAAGAACGTCGGATTTGGCCGACCTCTCGGCGCTGGAGCGCGAGGTCAGCGATCGCGTGCAGGAAGCGGAACCGCCCACCGCTTCAACCCTCGATACGATACTCGACGGGGAACCAGGGTGGTACTGCCAGGTGTTGGGCAGCGAGTTGGGACCGATGTCGTTCGACGACTTGAAGTCGATGGCCGAGCACAACGAATTGTCACCTGACGACAGCGTGAAGCATGGTGCCCGCGGCCCCTGGGCGCCTGCCGAACAGGTGGATGACTTGTTCTGCGAAACCTTGGCTGCCGAGGCCGGACCTGCGCCGAACGGATCGGTTCCCGATTTGGACGAGTTCGAGTTCGTCGAGAAAATCAGCGATGCCATTTCAGAATCGGAAGCGGCGTCGCCGTTGATCGAGACGACCGTTCCCGCTGAGAGCGAGAGGACCGATTCCCAACGAGCAGCCGATGCGGAGCCGCCGCTTGCTGTGCAGCCAACACCGGTTGTGCAACCCGAACCCGCTGCGGAGCAAGCGGCCGGTGTGAAGGCCACGCTGGGCGGCGGTCCCGGATCCTCTCCGTCCGAGATGCAGACGCCCCTCGGGAGCGTTTCTGAGACCTTGCGGCGAGCAAGACTCAAGGCCGTCGTCTGCCGGGAGCCGGCTCGTCCGCGTCGCCGTCGTGCGGAGAAGGGATTCGAGTCTTGGCTGTCGCAGGTTCCCCTCAGAGTGAAATGGGGGGCCGCCGTTGCCGTTGCGTTGATCGTGGTGGTCGTGATGTTTGTTTCGTTCGGCGGAAGCGACCAGGAGTATTACGAAACGTATACGGCCATCTGGAATAAACACAAGGAACTGCGGAGCCGCTCGGCGTCGGACGACGAGTGGTCGAGCTTCAACCAGGAAGTCAAACGACAGCTTGAACCCATCATCCATGATTTGAATCGGACAGCCAGCGCGAAGCGCCCGATCAAGCAGCATTTGCTTTGGGCCGGCCGCGACTATTTGCCGTTGATGATTGTCGATGCGCGCGAGAGTCCGAGCGAAGCCGAAGAACTATTCGCCCAACACATGGATGATGCGCGGCTGTTGTTGGCTGGAGAAAAGCCGCAACCGCCGATCGACGGCATCGGTGAAACGGACAACGCCAGACCGTCCGAACGTGGCGACTTCGCAGGGGAGGAATCCCCTCGAGCCCCGACGAACTAACCGCTGGCAGTTGCGTGTGACCGCGACAAACTGCATACTACTCGACATGTCGATCACACTGAGCAACTTCGCGCGTTCTCTCTCCGTCGAAACAGCCTTTACCGTCCTGGCCGTCGCCAAGTCGTTGCAGGCGGCCGGCAAAGATGTCGTCGAGCTGGAAATCGGCGACAGCCCGTTCGACACCACGGCGTCCGCCAAAGCGGCCGGTTCCGAAGCGATCGAGAACAACCAGTCGCACTACTGCGCCTCGCCCGGCTTGCCCGAGTTCCGCGAAGCGGCGGCACGATTCGTGAAGCAGGAATTCAACGTCCCGGCCGAGGCGGAGAACGTCGTCGTTGGCCCGGGTGCGAAAATTTTCGAGCAGTTCTTCTGTGAAGCCTTCTTGAACCCGGGCGACGGCGTGCTGGTGTTCAGCCCGTATTTCCCGACGTATGTTCCCAACATCGAACGCCGCGGAGCGCGGGCCGTGTTCGCTGGGCTCAAGCAGTCGAATCAGTTTCGGCCCGACGTGGCCGAGATCGAGCGGTTTCTCTCCGACGACCCGGCACCGAAGGGCATTCTGCTCAATTCGCCGCAGAATCCCACCGGGGGCGTCGCCACCGAGGACGATCTCAGGAACATTGCCGACGTGGTTCGCGGCAAGCAGGTGGCCGTCTTCAGCGACGAGCCGTACTGCCACATGGTCTGGAAGGGGAAGCATCATTCGTTGCTGGCGCAGTCGGGCATGCTCGAGCAGTGCGTGGCCGCTTACACCTTCAGCAAGTCGTTCAGCATGAGTGGCTGGCGGCTGGGGTTTGCCGTTTCGTCGGCCGAGATCACCGACGCCATCGGCAAGATGATCAACACGTCGCTGTCATGCACCCCGCCGCTGACGCAGTTGGCCGGCAAGTCGGCCCTGGAACACGACCTCGAAGAACGGATGCGCACTATGCAGAAGTTTCGCGAAAAAGTGGTCCTGCTGACCGGCGGGCTGAACCGAATCGACGGATTCCACGCGCTGAAGCCGGCGGCCACGTTCTACGTGTTTCCCAGCGTGACGGCCGTCTGCAACCGGTTGGAGATCACCAGCCACGGCTTGGCGATGTATCTGCTGAAAGGCGCCGACGACAACTTCGGCATCGCCTGCCTGGGGGGCGAATGTTTCGGCGATGCCGGCGCCGGCTTCCTGCGGTTTAGCTGTGCCGAACCCAACGACCGCCTGCAGCAGGCGCTCGACTTCATCCCGGTCGCACTCTCCCGCACCGGCCGCATCGCGGCGTACCTCGAAGAGCATCCCGAGCACCGCCTGACGACCCCCTATTCGGGCGACTGAAACGCCGGGACGAATCGAGCAGAGGTCAGCGCAAAAAGCGTGCCCACGGTCAGTCGAAGGAACCGAAAAATGTCTCTCTTTATATGATGATTTCCCAGCCTGAGAGGTGTTTGCCGGAAGTTGCGGGGGCCGCTCCGCCGGCTTGGCCTGAATCCCCAAAAGGGAGCGGTTGGCTTCCTTATTTCACAACCTCGAACTGGACCTCGTTCGAAACAAGATGGAGCCATTGGTCGTTGCCAACTGGTCCGCCACGGTAGTTCCAGCGGACCTTGTAAGTTCCCGGGCCATTCAATTTATAGACGTCTCGAAGGTCCGGAAGATACTTGCCGATCAGCTCACGATGCGAAAGGCTTACTTTTCCAGGTCCAGGCCCACAGACGATTTCGTCACGGGCGGCGTCTGTGTAGGGTACCTCTTTGCCATCCGGTCCTGTTATCGAACACCACGACAGAGTTTTCGACCAAAAACGTGCCGGCCGCCAAAATGTCTTCTTCTCGTAGTCCCCAAGCTTAGCGGTGTATAGCAGCCCGTAGGTCAAGGGAATCGGCTCACCAATCTTGAACCGCTTTCGGTCACACCGGAGAAAAGCGGCCAGTCCATTTTGCGCAGTGCCGTGAGTGAACTCAACGGTCTTGGTAACGTCACTCGAATCGGCAGGATTTGCCGGGGATGGCTGTTCTTTTCCCTCGACAAACAACGCGCCGCCGCCCAAAAGGAGTACTCCCAGCCATGCGGTGGTATGGACCCCGCTTCCGTTGGTTGGTGCAAGTTTCATGATCAGCGGCCCTTTCAGTCTGCTACACCGGCTCAATTCGCACGCAGCCGCTGTTTACTTCAGGAAAAAGGCAGGCTCGCTACGCTCTGCTCACTATCGTTCAGACGATTCCACAAGGCATACGGTTCCGGAAAACTCAGAATGGCGAAGCTCCCGCTGAGCCGTGATGACGCGTGAAAACCCACGGGTGGCAACCCGTGGGTCCCGCCGGATGC
>CAZGYE010000026.1:0-33009 GCA_964530165.1 uncultured Planctomycetaceae bacterium | reverse complement strand
TCAGCGGGCCACCCGGTACAAAGCTTCCAGGATCTGCTCAACGACATGGCGACACTCTGCCGGAGCACAGTCCGTCTGGTCACCTGCGGCGCTGAATTCGACCAGTTGACGGTTGCCACGGACTACCAGCGTCACGTGCTGTCGTTGCTCGAGGTGGCGACCTGATCTGCTGAGTCCCTGGCGTCGCCGATTGCGCTGAGATTGCTCAACGGCTCGGTAGCCAGAATGCGCACATTGGAAAATCGCGGCGCATCCCGTGCAAACCGCTTGAAAACCAGTACGTTCACAGCACGCAAGAACACACAAGCCGATTCAAGTACGGACTAGCGAGACCCGCCCGGTCACCGCGCGGGCTGAAGAACCGGGCTTCTCCCTTCTTGACACTTTTGAGTGACCCTGCTAACTTGAGTCGCACACACTCGCGGGGGATTAGCTCAGTTGGGAGAGCGCTTGAATGGCATTCAAGAGGTCAGGGGTTCGAGTCCCCTATCCTCCACTGGTTTTTATGATTTTCCCATACAACGGTCATAGCATTGGTCATTGAATGAGGGGAAATCATGGGAAGAAGGAGGTGGACCCCAATGTTTGGACAGAAAACGGGCTTGAATAAAGTGTACGGGAGCAGCCCGCGAGACCCTTCAAAGGTCTCGCGCGGCTGCGGTCCATGACATCCATCTACGGGGTTGGCTTTCCAACCTGGACGCGTGGGTTCGCCGGAGATTACGCATGTACCTCTGGCGACAGTGGAAGAAGGGGCGGAACCGCTTCCAAGAACTGCGCCGTCGTGGCGTACCCAAGTTCGGAGCCGCGGTCGCCGCTGGGCTTCTGGCGCATGTCAGGTCACCCGGCGGTTCAACAAGCACTGCGCAATCACTATTTTGATTCGATCGGACTTCCAAGAGTCGCCGCGTCTTCCAACGCTTAACTCAGTCGAACCGCCGTGGTACGTGACCCGTATGCCCGATGGTGTGACAGGGAAAGCCCGCGAGGGCCTACCTATGTCAATCAACAGTCCTCAAGAATCACGAACGGTCATCCAAACTGCATTATTTTGATGTCAGTGCGAAATTGAACGTGTTGTTTCCTTCTTTGACCTCTTCTTTCAATCCGGTATCGGTACCATAAGCATATTTTGCGGGGATCGCGGCAGCCTGGGGAGAATCACCTTCTGCTGCCTCTGCCGATGCAAACCCAATCGTGTGCTTCCCCAACTTTGCCCCTTTTGAGTGGTACATATACATCAGGTTATATTTTCCGTCCACATCTGTGAGACCGGTAGATTGGCGACCTTTCTCGGGAGTAAAGACGACGATGACGCCGACGAGAGGTTTTCCGTCCAGCGTGACCGTTCCTTGGACATATCCCAAATCTGGTTGATCGCTTCCCTGGCGACCACAGCCCAGGCCGATTAAGCTGATTCCAAACAGAACGAACATTGATGGCAGTTTTCCTACTGTTTTCATCTCTTTTATCTCTAATAGGGCAAGTCAAAGAGGATAATCTCCTCACTTGCCCACCCAAGTTGTGACATTGAGTTGAGCAGGGAATTAGACCGAGTTTCTTAGAATTCCCCGATAACCTGTCCATCATTCTTGGCAAGCAGCCTCTCAAATGTGCTGTCAATCTGGAAACCAGAGCTTATACTGTTTCCTTTGAAATCAATGTTCTCACTCAGGAAACGAACAGAGCCGTCACACAAAAGGAAATGGGCCCCACCAACATGGGGGCTGCTGAAACCTCGGGCCTGATGGTCGACCTGGGTAAGAGTCTGGTTAATCCCCCAGTAGGCGATCCCGAGCACCGCTGTCCCCCCATGTTTAATGTTATCACTGGTGACCGCACTAAACCCAACGACGGCTCCTGCACCCATTTCTAATTGAGCAACCTGCCAAGATCGTTCACCGCAGGCGAGTGTCTGACTGGTTCCATCGGTAATGTCACGCATTCGTGTGTTTGAATTCTGGGCCCCGATGCCATTGTGAGGTCCATAGGTGGTGGGCGTAACAGCCGGAGTTGTGCTGTCTCCTGAACCCGATACCATTACATAATTCGATTTGGCGATTGCGATTCGATCAGTCCCATCCGAGGTGACGCGCCTGTCGTATATGTAGCTGGGAGGAGCGGCGTGCATCCAGTTGTTCAAGGGAGGTCCTACATCGGAAGGGCAGCTAAAGACAGGAAGTGGGGTTTGCAGAAGAGCGCTGGTGGTGGGATTGGCAAGATTGGTCTGCAATCTTACGTCACCGACACGTAAGCTTTGATACAACGAAGCCTGATCTACGAAAGGCAGGATGAATGCCCCCCAGGCATAAAGTCCTAATTCGGTTGAACCAATATTTGCTGGATCAACACTAATGTATCCGGGCGGGAACACACGGTGCGTGTCGTAGTAGTTGTGCAAGGCCAGCCCGATTTGTTTTAAGTTGTTTTGGCAGGCGCTTCTGCGGGCCGCTTCACGAGCCTGTTGCACGGCTGGCAGCAGTAAAGCGATCAAGATCGCGATGATGGCGATCACCACCAATAACTCAATCAATGTGAAACCATGTTTTCTGGATGTTGACGGAGACAGCTGCATAAGGGTTCTCTCTATTTGAACGGTACGATCAGAGTTGTAGGTCAGGCTCCTGCCTGACGCTGACGAGGTATGATGGTCGATGGCTCAAATGTCAGGCAGGAGCCTGACCTACGCTGCTTTCGACCCTCTGAAACTTCTGCATATAGGCATCGACTTCGATGATCGGCGGGCGTTCGAACTCTTCGATCACGTATTCCATCTGCTCGAATTTTCCTTTGTCGACCTTGTGTTGCCGCATGATGTTCGGCAATTCGGCCTCGAAGTGCGCCCGTTGCTCGCGGGTGAGTCTTCGAAACAGCGTTCGCAGGATGCCGAACGCCATGCGACCCAATGCGATTGTCCCCTGGTTGCGGTGGACGCGGGTATTGAGGTCCGTTTGTGCGAAACCGTCCATGCCGAGCTTTTCATAGATGTCGATCAGCATGGCCGTCTCGACTCCATAGCCGACCGGAAAGGGGATCTGTTCGAGAATCGAGCGGCGTCCCGCGTATTCGCCGGAAAGCGGCTGCACGATGGCGGTCAGATCGGGATAAAACAGGCTGAACAGGGGCCGGACCAAAATTTCGGTCACGCGTCCGCCTCCTGTGGGGCGAATCCCCTGCGAGAAGGCGAGCGGCCGATCGTAGAATGCCTTCACATAGTGCACGTCCGGGTCCTGAATCAGCGGTCCCAGCAACCCGTACACGAAGCGGGGATGGATGTTGTTGATGTCCGAATCGACATAGACGATGATGTCGCCGTCGAGCAGGTACAGCGCCTTCCACAGGTTTTCGCCTTTGCCGCGATGATTGCCGCATTCCGTCAGGTGCTCCTCGGCAAGATAGACCTTGGCGCCGAAACTGGCGGCGATTTCCCGCGTCTGATCGCTGCTGCCGGAGTCGATGACGGCGATCTCGTCCAACAGCGGGTAACGATCGTGCAGTTCCGACTTGAGGATGACGATCTCTTTACCGATCGTGGTTTCCTCGTTGTAGGCCGGCAGACAAAGGGAAATCTTCAGTCCCTGCCGCTCTTTCTCCTCGACCAACCACTTGATGTCCCAAAAGTTGCAGTGGTGGAAGGTTCGTTCGGCCAGCCACTGTTTAGTGTTCATCGCAGGCTCCCCGGTCGATCGCCAGAATGACCCCGATCAACTGGGCGATCCCTTTCAGAATGGGTTCGATCAGTACGTAGTCTGGTCTTTTCTTTCGATTCTTTTCGCCGTAGGTGATGCCCAGCGTAACCGCAGGAATGCTGCGCGAAATAAACTCCGAAAGCTCCGAGGGACTATGTCCTTGGTCGGCTTCGATGTCCAGCAGCGACATCACGTCGATGACCGTCTTGACCAACGGATGCGAAAACGGAATCCCGCCCGCCTCTCGGCGGAAGAAGCAGTCGAACCGGGCGTCGACCGCGTGCCGCGCCGACATTTCGGCCACGATGTCCTCAATTTGGTGCTGGAGACGCTCGATCATCTCGTCGGAATGGCTGTTGACCTCGAAGCCCAATTCGGCGTGCTCCGGCTCCAGGTCGTAACTGACGCCGGCATGCATCTTGCCGATGCAGATTTTCGTGAACGGCCGGGAAGGGGTCTCGATGCTCAAAATGCGGTTGATAATGTGATTGAGAACGACGATCGCGCTTTCCGATCCAAAGCTGCGGGAATCAACGGGCCGCACGTCGCAGGTGATGTCGCCGCGAATCGTGCCGATCGAGAAAAAGTTGAGCCGGCCCAACTGCGCGCCTTCGACGACGATCCCGCAATCAACCGGCTCGGGTGAATGGTCGAGATGAAATCTGAGGCCCGCGTGATTGCTGCGTTCCAACGATTCCACCGTTCCCATCAACTTCAAGTTGGAATCGAGTTGGATGCCCAACTCCTGCAGGCAGGTCGGCAGCATCGAGACGATGGCGGCCCCCAGCGCGTTGTCGTTGACGCCGGGGCCGATAATCCGGTCGGCCTGAACCAGGACATTATGATCGACGTTTTTCGGCACGATCGTGTCGAGATGGGCCACAAGCATGATGGTGCGCTCACCGGTCTCGCCCGGCAGCAGACCGACCGCGTTCCCCTTCTCGTCGTGACCGTTTTCCGGCAATCGCGCCTCGGCGAAGCGATCGAGCATGTAGCGGACGCGATTTTCCTCTTCACCGGTGGGAGCCGGAATTTGGGCCAGCATCACCAGATTGGCCAGGACCTCCTCGCGGAGCGGGACCAGCGCGTCGGGAAGCTCGGCGACGCTTTCCAGAGCGTCCAGAAGAGCGCCCCTGTCCTTTTCCGCGTGCAACCTTTGTGCGTTCGCCGTCCGTGCATCCCGCATGATTTGCCTCACATGCGCTTTTCAGGAAGTTGTTGAGATGACTCGACCGTTTCTTGAACTGATCTGTGAGTATAACCGACCGCAACACGGTTGTCGAACCGCGCGCCGGCGCATCCGGAACTGGTGAGTGAACCGAGATCTCATCAATCTTCCTCGCCCCGCTGCAAATACCCGGCTGAGGATTGAAAGAACTTTTGTCGCCGTCGTTGGGTTTCGGGAGTTGTACGCATCGCTTGTTCCAGATCGCGCAGGTTCGCGTCACAGTAACGGCAACCGATTGTCTGCAGATGAAACTGGAAATAATCGGCCCGATCGTCCTCCAGCGTCCCCAACAAGTAGCCGCCCAGTTGACTCCGCGTCGGACAACTCAGCCGCCGCCGCCGCCAAATCTCGCCCACAGAGTGCACACCTTGATCCTTCTGCCGAGCCAGGTTGGCGATTCGACGACGCAACGATTCGGAGTCCCTCAACGCACGTTCGGCCGACGCCATCCGCTCAACCGGAAGCATCTCGTCGAGGTATGCCAAGAGTTCGTCGTCGGTGAATGAAGATTCCGGCATTTGATCCCATGGTAGTCAAGTGACGGTCTGCTTGCCAGCGCGCAGTCGGATCGTTAGCATAGGGACCGTTTGATAGACGATTGAAGGATTGACGATTACGAAGCGCCGGCTAATCTTGTCAATAATTTGATCGTCAATCGGCAATCTTCAATGGGAGGGAAGGGCGTGGCATTCGAGGCGAAAAAGTTGAATATCGACGAACTGAAAGAAAAAGCGCGGACGCTTCGACGGCATATCATTCGCATGACCACCGAAGCGAAAAGCGGGCATCCCAGCAGCAGTCTCTCAGCCGTGGAGGTGGTGACCGCCCTGTTTTTTGGCGGCTTTATGCGCTACGACCCGTCCAATCCCGATCAGCCCGAGCGGGATCGTTTCATCTTGAGCAAAGGGCATGCGGTTCCCGTGCAATACGCGGCGATGGCCGAGGCCGGCTTCTTCCCCATTGAGGAACTGATGACGCTCCGCAAGCTAGGCAGTCCGCTGGAGGGCCATCCCAACATGAAACGGCTGGCTGGTCTGGAAGCATCGACCGGTTCGCTGGGCCAGGGGCTCTCGATCGGCATTGGACATGCCTTGTGCGCCCGACTTGATGGGCGAGACTCGCGTGTTTTCGTGATCATCGGCGACGGCGAAATGGGCGAAGGTCAGGTCTGGGAAGCATTCGCCGCCGCTGAGAAATACAAACTGGGCAATCTGACTGCGATCATCGATCAGAACGGATACCAACAGACCGGAGCCACCGGTGACGTGCTGAACTTGCTGCCCTTGAGCGAGAAGATCGCCGCCTTTGGTTGGCACACCCAGAGAATCGAGGGCAACAACATCGAAGCCGTTGTCGACGCCCTCGGCAATGCCGCAAAAGTGACCGACCATCCGACCGCAATCGTCTCGAAGACACAAAAGGGGTTCGGCATCTTGCCGGTGCTTGAAGCCGAAGGTGACAGAAACTATCACGGCAAGCCGTTGTCGCCCGAACTCGCCGAGAAGGCGCTGGAGTTGCTGGCTTAAGTGGTTTGCCGCTCTAACCGGGATTATTCATCAACCTGTAGGGTGTACGATGGGCATCGGCGAAGTAGCTGGATTAGAGCTTGGGCAGGCAACACGTGACGCCTTTGGAAAAACCTTGAAGGAGCTGGGTGAAAAGTATCCCGACGTGGTCGTCATCGACGGGGACGTGGGGAACTCGACCCGCACCGAATGGTTTGCCAAGGCGTTTCCGGATCGCGCGTTCAACGTGGGCATTGCCGAGAGCAACATGATCGGTATCGCCGGCGGGCTGGCCGCCAGCGGCAAGACGCCGGTCGTCGCCAGTTTTGCCTGCTTTTTGTTGTGCAACGCGTACGATCAGATCCGCATGTCGGTCGCCTTCCCGGGGCTGAACGTCAAGCTTGTCGGCACGCACGCGGGGATTTCGATCGGTGAAGACGGGCCGTCACAGATGGGCATCGAAGATGTCGCGCTGGCCTGCTCGCTGCCCGGCGTGACGGTGATCGTGCCGGCCGACGGAGTCTCCACCCGCAAGGCAACCGAGGCGATGCTCGAACATACGGGTCCGACGTATCTGAGGCTCGGGCGGCCGAAAGTTCCGGAAGTCTACCCCAACGGCTGCGATTTCGAGATTGGCAAGGCTATTCAGGTCCGCGAGGGGAACGATGCGACGATCATCGCCAACGGCATGATGGTTTCGGCGGCGCTGGACGCGGCGGTCGAATTGGCCTCGGGCGGAGTCTCCGCGCGTGTGCTCGACATGCACACAGTCAAGCCGGTTGATGAGCAGGCCGTTGCCGCCGCGGCCAGAGAGACAGGGTCCATTGTCGTTGCCGAAGAACACTTGGCCGCCGGCGGACTGGGTTCGGTGGTGGCGTCGGTGGTCAGCCGAGCGACGCCGGTCCCGATGGGCTACGTCAATCTCGGCGACTGCTATGCGGAGAGCGGCGACCCCGACGGTCTGTTTGAAAAATACGGTCTGACGTCTGCCGCGATTGTCGCAGCCGTCCGCAGCGTGACGCAGCGGTAGCTGCTGCCGCTGCTAATGAGACGACTTTTGTGATTCGCTACCGATCGTTTCAGAATTCCGACCCGCCGAAGCTTGTCAGCCTGTGGCATGCATGCCAGCTCGGTCGTGGCGCTGTGGATGCGTTGACGGCCGACGCGTTCGAAACACTGAGTTTTGCGCAACCTTACTTCGATCCGGCCGGTCTGGAGGTGGCCCAGGACGGGACGCGAATTGTCGGATTTGTGCATGCCGGCTTCGGCGTGAACGAAGATGAGAGCGGCTTGTCACAGGAGTCGGGGGTCATTTGCATCGTCATGGTGCATCCCGATTACCGCCGTCGGGGCGTCGGCCGTGAGCTGGTCTCCCGGGCGGAGAGCTATCTGAAAGCCGCCGGGGCGACGACTCTGTTTCTGGGTTCTGCAGCGCCACGCGACCCCTTCTATGTCGGGATGTACGGTGGAAGTCAGCCGGCGGGGTTTCTCGAGTCAGACCCGGATGCCGCCCCGTTCTGTGAGGCCCTCGGCTACGAACCGGTTGAACGCCACATCGTGTTCGGGCGCGGGACGAGTGAGTCGAACGTTCCAATCAGCATGCGCCTGGTGACGATTCGCCGAAAAATGCAATTGACCATTGCCGATGAACCCCAGCGAGCCTCCTGGTGGTGGTCGACGCGGTTTGGACGTCTCGACTCGATTCGGTTTCTGCTCGTTCCCAAAGACGGCGGCCCGTCGGTCGCCGGTGTGACCGTTCTGGGCCTCGATCTCTACATGACCAAATGGCGGCAACGGACCATCGGTCTGATCGACCTGTTTGTGCCCGAGGACCGGCGCGGCCAAGGGTATGCGCAGGCGCTGGTGATCGAAGTCTGCCGAAGACTGAGAGACGAATTAGTGACCGGTGTCGAGGCCCACGCCCTGGAGACGGATACGCGAGCAGTCGGCGTCCTGGCATCGGCCGGTTTCCAGCGGGTCGATACTGGAATCGTCTACCGCCGCCTGGGTGAGACGCCCTGAGTCTTCCGCAAGGGCGTGGTGTGCGACGGCCACGCCCATCGCTGTGCTCTGGGCGCGCCACACACCCGGTTGCATTGCAGCAACGCGGGCTACGGGACGAATCCCTTTTGCAGGTGGATCGATTCCTTGCGAAGACCGGCTCCCAGTAGTTTTTCCTGAAGCAGGTTTTCGGCCGATGCGCGGGACGATTCCCGGCGCGAGACGCGCACGCGGATTCCGTCCTCGTTGCCGCGGGCCGCCTTGGCCAGATTGACCAGCTCCGGCAATTCGATCCGGCGGTATTCCCCTTTGCCGTCGACGAGGAGTCGAATGAAGTAGCTCCTCTCGTCGATGAGCACGTTGACGACGTCAGTGGATTCGGGCGGAGTTTCGTTCTCCACTGGCGGTTTGGACTGCGAGGCATCTGGCATGCTCATCGAATTGTTGCCGTTGGACACGAGCGCCTGGGCGCCGCTTCCGGGCCCGTTGCCTCCGAAGCCGGAAAACAGTCCATTCAACAAACCGTAAACCATCGCCACGCCAATCAGTGCACCACCACCGATGGTCAGGCGTCGTACATTTTTCAGAGGTGTCATTTGACGGACTCGTCGGGATTATAGCCGAGATCGGCATACTCGAAGCGAGTTTGTCCGCTGCTGTCGGCCTGCATGCGAGCGGTCGCGAGGGGCAGACCGTCCAGCACCGCCTGGCGCGGACCTGCTTTCGCGTCTCCGTACGAGAAAAGTATAATGACGAGCCTCTTGCGATCCGGCAAGGTCTTGTAGCGATCGAACAGCGCTGCTGCGAAGTCCTCGGCGGCATCGGCCCGGAATGTGTGCGTCAGTTTGTCCACACGGAAATGGATGAGGCCGTTTTTCGCAACGTAAACGTTCCAGATGTCGCAACGTTTCCGAAGCTCTTCAAACGTAAACAGATGCTGCAGGACGGCCCGCCCGCGTTTTCCGGCCAGCTCACGAAACGCCTGTCGCAACTGCTCGATCTGCTCCGGCGAGCGGGACTGCAGGGTGAGATTGGGCGGCTTTAGCGCCCGTTCGACAAGCTCGTCGGGAAGTTGGAAAAGCTCGGCCACGATGTCCCCGACACGTTCCTGCTGCTCGATGGCGCGACGCAGGGCCGTGGTGAGCTCGTACTCTCGCTTCGCCAGTTCTTGGGCGAGCGCTGCTCGTTCCCTTTGTGAGTCCCCCGATTGCCGCTCGGCGGCCGCGAGACGCAGCACGTCCCGCGCCCGTTGCTCGCGCAGCGAAGCGATCTCGGTCGCGGTCTCTTGCCGCACGTCGGTTTCGGTCCGGGCGGCTGATTCCCGCAATTCCATGTATTGTGCAAAAATGACGATCAGCAACAGGTCCAACAGCGGCGTCAACTGCAACGTCAGTTTGCGGCCGATGAGACTCACGGGTGCACTCCGGTATTCAAAGAGAGTTCGCGTTTGGCCCGGGCCACCATCTCGCGGACGTGGATCCGATTTTCGGCCAACCGACGAAACGGCGGTTCCACCAGACTGTTCAGAAACATCAGCAGGATGGCAGCCGTCAAACCGGCGAACGTCGACCAAATGGCATCGCCAAATCGACTGACGATGATGCTGACCGACGAGACCGTCTCAGCACCGGAGCCCGCCTGTAGTGCCGCGCCGATCGCCAAAATCGTGCCCAGCACTCCGGCCAGCGGATAGGCTTCGATCATCGTTCGGCAGATGTTGTAGATGGTTTCGAAAACGAGCGAGTGCAGATATCTCCGTTTCTCATCGAGGATGTTGATTCTCTCGAGCAGCGCGTTGCGGTCGGCCTCTCGCGACGGTTGGCTGAGCACCTCGTTCACGTCGACCAGAAACGCGTCGATCTGATCCGAGAGGTGTGCCGTCGTATCAAGAATGCTGCGGTGCTTCAGCCCGCGGGTAAAGTCGTCCAGCGACGAGACAATGATACGCAGATCACGGCGCGACCAGGTCCACAGCGCCACAAACAGGGCCAGATGCGCGATACACGCGGCAGCGATCACGAAGGTCGAAAGAGCGGACAAATTGTCGATGAGTCCCGGCATATCTCTTATTCCAGCAGCGGCAAATGCTTAATGTCGAATGCCCAATGACCAATCAACGACAAATGACGAATTTCGTCATTCGTCATTACTCATTCGTCATTTCGCTTCAGGATGTACAACACGCTATCGGCGCGCAGGTTGGCCGCCCAGGCCCTGTCGACGGCCCGGTCTTTGATGATCGGCCGCTCCTCGGCGATGCGAAACCCGACCTGCCCAGCCAGATCGCGAAAGTCGCGCATCGACATCACGTGCAGATTGGGTGTGTCGTACCACTCATAGGGCAGCGCTTCGGTGACCGGAGCGCGTCCTTGCCACAACACCTGCAGACGGACCCGCCAATGGCCGAAGTTCGGTACCACCACCAGCGCCCTGCGGGCAATCCGCTGGATCTCGCACAGCAATTCTTTGGGATGCCGCACCTCCTGCAACGTTTGACTGAGCACGGCGAAATCGAACGCACAGGCCGGGATCTCCGACAGACCGGCGTCGAGATCGGCTTTGATAACGTCCACGCCCCGCGCCACGGCGGCGATCACTTTCTCGACGTCAAGCTCGACGCCCAGCACCGAGCAGCCGTGATCGTCGCGCAGCCGTTTCAGCAACCGGCCGTCACCACAGCCGAGATCAATCACCCGGCTGCCCCGATCGATCCGCTCCATGATGATCTCGTCGGTCAACGCGACCGTCGGATCGGGCATGCAGTATCGTTTAGCGCACATTAGGCTCGATCACGGACTGCAAGGTAGGTTTGCTCGAGGAACGGACCGACCAGTTCCTCCAACTGTTTCAATTCAATCAGGAACGAGTCGTGACCGAAATTGCTTTCGAACTCCAGAAAGGTGACTCGCTGGCCCGTTCGGAGCAGGGCCGCGACAAGCTCCTTGCTTTGACTGGTTGGAAACAGCCAATCGGTCGTATACGACGTCACGAGAAACCGGGCGTCGGTGCGACCGAGCGCTTCGGTGAGTGAACCGTAGCCGTCGGCCAGATGGAAATAGTCCATGGCTTTTGTCAGATACAGGTAGCTGTTGGCGTCGAACCGTTCGACGAACCGCTCGCCCTGGTAGTGCAGGTAGCTTTCGATCTGGAATTCGGTTTCCTTGAGCATGTCGTAGGCGAACTCGTCGCTGTCCTGCAGTCGGCGGCCAAACTTCTTTTCGATGGACGCTTCCGACAGGTACGTGATATGCGCCACCATCCGTGCCAGCGCTAGCCCGAAGCGTGGCCCCTCTTCGCCGTCGCCGTAAAAATTGCCGTTCTGGAATTGCGGATCGGCGACGATGGCCCGCCGGCCGACTGCGTTGAAAGCAATCCCCTGCGCCGACAGATTCGCCCCCGCTGCCAGCACCAGCGCCGAAGAGATCTGGTCGGGGAATCGAGCCGCCCATTCGAGGACCTGCATGCCTCCCAAACTGCCCCCGATGACGCCCAACAGACGATCGATCCCCAAATGCCGCACCAGCGCGGAATGCACCTCGACGATGTCGCCGACCGTGATGAACGGAAAACCAAGACCGTACGGTCGGCCGGTCGCCGGGTTGATGCTGCTCGGTCCCGTCGTACCCTGGCATCCACCCAATACGTTGGCGCAGATGACGAAGTATTTGTCGGTGTCGAGGCCCTTGCCAGGGCCGACAAAACCGTCCCACCAGCCCGGCTTCTTATACTCCGGAGTGTGCCAGCCGGCGGCATGGGCGTCGCCGGTCAAGGCATGACAAATGGTAATCGCATTGTCGCGTTCGGGAGTCAATTGGCCGTAGGTCTCGTAGGCAACCGTAATCGGGCCGATCTTCTCCCCTCCCTTCGCGCCGCCGACCAGCATCAACTCGTGCGGCGGCTCGAAAAGCGTTGTGTACTTGGTTTCGACAATGCCCACCGAACGCGGGTCGGGGGGAGGCGTCTCAATGACTTCAGTCGACATGGAGCGGGTAACTCAAGATTTCTTGCAGCTCGCCGACAACGGGTGTCTTTACGGTTGATCGGCCCGGATTATTCATCGGCTGGCGTTGTGGAACCCAAGCCGACAACTTGTTGTCGGAATCCACTCGCTTCACACCACACCCCGCGACGACAAGTCGTCGGTTTGGGTTTCCATCAAACACCACACCCGCGACGACAAGTCGTCGGTTTGGGTTTCCATCAACAATGCGGGTTCGTTGATTATACGGTCGACGCGTCAAGAATTCGAGCTGCTGGAATCAGGCGGGGAACTGGAATTCGCCAGTTCCAGAAACTGATTGACGCGGGAATCGACGATGTCGAGACTCTTGCTCCAAAAATCCGGCTTCGTCAGGTCGTAGCCGAACGTCGATTGCACAGCGTCTTCCGTCTTCCGGCAGCCGGTGGCGATCAACAGGTTGCGGTACTGCGAGGGGAACTGCTCACCGGCGTCGGCAGCCAGCGCATAAACGCCCAGCGACAACAAATAGCCGAACGTATACGGAAAGTTGTAGAACGGCAGCGTGCTGATGTAGAAGTGCAGCTTCGAGATCCAAAAGCCCGGATTCCATCCGTCTTCGGCCAGACCGTCCAAATATGCTTCTCGCTGAGCGTCCCGCATGATCTCTGAGAAACGGGCCGCCGTGAGTTCGCCGGAACCTCGCTCTTGGTGGAGAGTGTCCTCGAAAATGAACCGTGCGTGAATGTTCATCAGAAACTGGACGGCGTCGGAGAGCATCGTATCGAGAATCGAGAGTCGCTGGGCCGTCGAGTCGGCATCTCGCAGCCGCTGCTCGCCCAGCACGGTCTCGGCAAACGTCGAGGCCGTCTCGGCCAGGTTCATCGGGTAGCGTCGCAGGAAAAGCGGTCGGTCACGAAGAACGTGCGAGTGATAAGCGTGCCCCAGTTCGTGAGCCAGTGTGGACATACTGTCCGGCGTGTCGGTGAACGTCATGAAAATCCGCGACTGTTTGTTCGTCGGAAAATCGGTGCAGAATCCGCCCTGCCGTTTGCCTGAGCGGTTTTCCACCTCGATCCATCGCCCCTCGATCGCCCGCCGGGCAAAGTCGCCCAATTCCGGAGTGAACCCGCCAAACGTTCGGATCACCAGATCGCAGGCGTCGTCGTATGAGAGCTCATCCGGTTTCGTGGCGGCACCAATTTTCGGCAGTGGCGCCTGCAGGTCGTACCATGTCAGCTTCTCCAGACCGAGTCGTTTCGCTTTTGCATCAAGGTATTTCAGCAAGATCGGTTTCCGGTCTCCAATCACCGACCACATCGTGTTGAGCGTCTCGCGCTGCATCCGGTTGTCTCGCAGCGGAGCCTCGAGATGGTCCGCGAGTCCCAAGTGCCGATAGTGGGTCAACCGCGTGCCGGAGATGTGGTTCAGGGCATCGGCACACGTGTCGGCGATGCTGTTCCAGGCTCTGTCGGCCGCGTAGAAATTGTTTTCCCGCACCGCCCGCTGCGGCGAATCGAACTGTACCTGCCCAGGGGATTTCTTGACGATTTTGCCGCGCTCCATGACCGAAATGTGCAGCGCGCCGGAAATGCGATCGTAGAGCCGGCCCCACGCGTGAATGCCGTCGACGGCCAGATCAGAGGCAAGCAGCTCTTGTTCTTTCGGCAGCCGCAGTTTCGCGTTCTCGCGGCAATCTTCCAGGAAGAACGCAATCTCGCTCAGCCACGGATCAGCCTGCAGGAACTCGGTGAACGCATCGTCGCTCGCCTCTTTCATGGCAAATTGGACGTGTGTCGCAATCCGCTCCCGCAGCGGGACTAGTGCAGAAAGCTGCGCCTCCAACCGCTGGAAATGTTTGTTGGCGGCGTCGGCGGCTGCGTGACAGCCGACAAACGCGTTCAAGTCGGTCGCACGTTCAACAACCGATTCGTAATCCCGCAAGAACGCCGTCCACCGGGAGACGTCCGTCGGCCGGCTGCTGAGGGCCGGTAAGTCGTCGGACCGATCGGCAAGCTGCGCGAGGTCTTCCCGAAAAGAGGTCAACAACGCACGGAACTCGTCGGTCTCAGGATGCGGTAGAAGCGAATCGAGGTCCCACGTCTGTGCGTATGTGTTTTCGCTGGTCATGTCTGCTCTTACCTTGCTGGGGCGTCATGCAGTCGATCTCCACCTTGGAGACCGTGCGTTCTACTCAACACCGGCGCCGGCGCCAACCTCGCCTCTCACGGCGAGCGGGGGGCGTCAGCCCCCTGTTGAAGCGATCGAGACAATGAATTCCAAATCAGGGGGCTGACGCCCCCCGCTCGCCGGCTTACCGGCAAGTGACGGGACGCCCGTTCTGAATATCCGTGTCGCAAAAGTTCGCTCTGTCATCTAGAATCTCCCGCGGCAGGAGCGGATCGCTGTGGGCCGCTGACAACGCGTTGTTGACTTTCTGGATCGAGGCAATGCCGGAAACGAATTTCGAGCGGGCGACGATTTTGATGTGTCCGCCCGATTATTACGGCATTGAGTACGAGATCAATCCGTGGATGAGCCGCTCTCGACAATGCGATTCAATCGTAGCCCACCGGCAATGGCATGCGCTGCATGCGCTGGTTGAGTCGCTGGGGGCTGACGTGCGGCTGATGAATCCGGTCAAAGGTTTTCCCGATTTGGTGTTTACGGCCAACGCGGGGCTGGTTTGCAACGACACGGTATTCCTGTCACACTTTCGCCATCAGGCCCGTCAAGGGGAGACGCCGGTGGATGACGAATGGTTCACGGCGAATGGATTGGGGACGGTCACGCTGCCTGATGAGTGGGATTTTGAAGGGGCCGGCGACGCTCTGTTTTTGGGCGACACGCTGTTTGCCGGCTACCTGATTCGCAGCGACGCCGGCGCAATGCAATGGATCGCCGCGGAAATCGGCTGCCGGGTGATTCCGCTGCAGTTGGTTGACGAGCGTTTCTACCATCTCGACACGTGTTTTTGCCCGCTCAGCCCGACCGAGGCGATCTACTACCCGAAAGCGTTCGACGATTATGCCCGCACGGTGCTGGAAGAACACAGTCCCGTCTTGAAAGCCGTTCGGCCGGAAGAAGCAGACCGGTTCGCCTGCAATGCCGTCGTCCTCGGCAAGGACGTGATCCTCAACACCGGCTGCCCGCAGTTGGAGGCGGACTTGCGAGAGCTTGGTTACAAGCCGCACAGCGCCGAACTGGGCGAATTCATCAAGGCCGGCGGCGGTGCCAAGTGCCTGACACTAAGGCTGGACGGTGAGGACGCGGCCGTTTGGCCCTGACGAAAAATTGCGAAACGTCAGGCCGCCGGGCATGCGGCTGCCGTGGGTGCTTTCTTCGGCGAAGAACCGGGAGCCCGTTTCGACGAGGTTCCGGTCTCGCAGAACACTGCGGTGTCGCAACAGAACGTTCCGCTCGGTTGTCTCGAAAACTCCTTCGCCGGGAACGGCCAACTGCACGTGCAACTCGCCGAATGCCGCCCGCCGTAAATCGTGATCGGGAAGCGGACGCGGCAGCGGCAAGATCAGACGATTTGGTTGTGGGTGCTCGTGCAGCGACCCGTTCTCGATCATGCGAGTCCAGGTGGCAACCTTCTCAATGCGGCCCGGTTCGGCAAAGAAGTGTTCCCCAACCGATTGGATCAACCGCTGTTTCCGCCCCCAAAGTGTTGCACGGAGCGTGCCGCGCACTGCCGTCGGAAGACCGAAACGATCGAACGCGGTGATTTCGACGGCCAGTGCGTCCCAGTCGACCTTTCCGTGCGCACTGATCGGCAATGCATCCACGGAGAGAGTTCGAATCGGCTGAACGGTTTCCCTGTGGGGCGGCAACGGTTCCGGAGGAAGTCGCTTTTCAGCCGCCGGATGTCCTCCGGTGAACACGTCGTAGTCTTTCCTTGCCCGCAACATGTCGAGGACGAAAGGCGTTTCAGAGACTGGGACACCATCCGGAAAGAACTCTTGCAGCAGATCGCCATACGCACTGAGCGGATCCTCCCGGACGCCGATGACGGTCGCCTCCAGCGGCAGAACGGGGTAGCAATACTCACGCCCGGCGGCAAACCTCGGGGCCTCATAGAGATGTGCCCGCGGGTCGCAGCAGCCGTCAGGTACAACCGCCGGCCTTTTCTCGCTGAGAACCGGAGCTGATTCTTTCAAGCTCTTGTCGTCGTCTGCAAAGGGGTCGCTGGGCGGTGCGGCGGAATATCGCGCCGAGAGCAACTGCAACCGGACGGTGGAGCGTTCGCCGGACAGTGAGTCGTTCCGGCTCTTCTGCCTGAAGTAGGTCTGCAGGATGTCCCGGGCGAAGGTCTGATCGCCGATGCGAGCCGAATCGACTCGGCGCCAAGGCACCAGCCGGGTCAGCACGATGCGGTCGCTCTGGATCCGCAGGGCGATGTGCCGGCTATTTGTTTCGGGACCAATCCCCTCGGCGCGGACGTGTGTGCCGTCCACCAGTCTCAGTTCGATGGATGCCGAGGCCGACACGGTCCACGCGAAAAGCAGCCCGGCGCCGGCCATCAAACACGGCCACCACGCACAACCGGGACGAACAACACGACAGAGGAATTTCAACATGAGGTGTTTCTTCAGAATGGTCTGTTGAGTTTCGAGGGTCATTTAGCCGGCGGGCTTGCCCGGCGCGCCCCGCAAGCGGGGCGGCTAAATGGGCCCATGTGACCCTGTTACGGTTCCAATAAGCCGAGGCGGAAAGACTCGGCAACACGTGAGAGAGCAAATGGCAGACCAGTGGCGCGGTCAATGCGCGTGCGATTTGGTTAACCTGTTCAACACGAACGGATTGTAGCGACAGACTTTGCAGCGAACATTTTGCATTCCGCTGGTCGGGGTCCGGCTGTCAAACGAAACCGTTCACGAATCCGGTCACTGCGTTAAGGAATGATGACGCAGGGCTCCCCCCGCATTGTGGCCGGCGCACTTCAGAGATGTGCCGCACCTTGGTCGGCTTCTTTTTGCAGATGCTGGACCCATGCAGGTGGGAGATTCACGAAGACCCAACTCTTGTAGAGCCGGTGTCGAGACAGGAAAGAATTCATGATCTCGTCCAACGCGGCCAATCGCGATTTCTCGCCCGCTGGGGCCACCAGTTTGCGGATCGGGCGGACGTACATGTACTCGAAGTACGAGAGCACCCCGCCGGGAGCTAACAGCCGAAAGAAGGTTTCGAAGATTTCTTGGACCATCCCGGCTGAGAAGTTATTCAGAGGCAGCCCGGAAATGATGAAGTCGTACGTGCCGTCGGACTGAAACTCCTGCAACGGGCAAACGTGGACTTCCGACAAAGCAGCGACCCGGCGGTACCGCGGATCGGTCTGGAAGCGGCGGTTCAGAATGGACGCGAAACGCTCATTAAGCTCCACCAGGTCGAGCCGATCACCGGGTTCCAACAACTGGACGATCCGGCGAGTGACGGCGCCGGTTCCGGGGCCGACTTCCAGCACGCGGACCGGCTGCTTCCGTTTGCTCAAGGGGCCGGTCATCGCATGAGCCAGAAACCGGCTGCTGGGCGCGACCGCTCCGGTCGTCTTGAACCGGGTGCGAAATTGGCGAAAAAACTCAACGTAGTCGGAAAACGGAAGTCCCATCCAACGGATCATAGGGCAAAGGGGCAAAGGGGCAAAGCCACAAAGGGGCACAGTGAGAGAGAGTATTGAGCCGTGCGCCTGTGGCAGGAGTGACTTCACCGAAGCCGTGCGATATACTGCGGGATTATAAGGAAAACAGGAAAGCAGGAGTGTCGAGAATTGTCTTTTTCTTGTCTTCCTAATTTCCTGATCACTCGATTCGGCGATTGCGCAGAAATCAGAGAGGGAATTGAGCACCATGGCAGCACCGAGGATTGAAGCAGGAACGACGAGAATTGGCTGGATCGGCACCGGCGTGATGGGTTCGAGCATGGCGGGACATTTGATCGATGCCGGCTTCTCGGCCACCATTTTCAGCCGGACGAAATCGAAGGCCGAAGCCTTGCTCGGCAAGGGAGCCGCATGGGCGGATTCACCGAAAGCCGTTGCGGAAGCGTCAGACGTGATCTTCACGATCGTCGGTTTTCCTAGCGACGTCCGCGAGGTGATGCTGGGCGAAGCAGGGGCATTGGCCGGGTCGAAGCCGGGCAACATTCTCGTCGACATGACGACCAGCGATCCGTCGCTGGCGATTGAGATCGCCGAAGCGGCCAAAGCAAAGGGTGTCGCGAGCGTGGATGCCCCAGTCTCCGGCGGCGACGTCGGGGCCAAGAACGGAACGTTGTCGATTATGATCGGCGGCGAGAAGGAAGTCGTCGAGGCGCTCGGGCCCTGCTGGAACGCCATGGGTAAAACAGTCGTTCACCAAGGGCCGGCCGGGGCCGGCCAGCACACCAAAATGGTCAACCAGATTCTGATCGCGACAAACATGATCGGCGTCTGCGAGGCGCTGCTGTACGGACACCAGGCGGGGCTCGACTTGCCGACGGTGTTGGAGTCGGTCGGCAGCGGCGCGGCTGGCAGTTGGTCGCTGTTGAATCTCGGGCCGCGGATCATGGCGAACAATTTCGATCCCGGGTTCTTCGTCGAGCACTTCATCAAGGACATGGGCATCGCGCTGGACGAGAGTAAGAAGATGGGGCTTTCGCTGCCGGGTCTTGCCTTGTCGCATCAGTTGTACCTGGCGGTCCAGGCACAGGGACACGGCCGCGATGGGACGCACGCGCTGCAGTTGGCGCTGTCGGCGCTGTCGAAGATCGACTGGAAGAACCGATAGTCTCGACGTCGGCGGCAGGTCAAACGGAGTCATGGGCAACGAACTGAAAGTGGGAAGTGGATGAACGCAACTAAGAATTCAAAGGGATTATAAAGAAAGCAGGAAAGCAGGAATGTCAAGAGTTGAAGAATAGCTGTCAGCAGTCAGCTCTCAGCTCTTGCTCTGCTGATTGCTGAAAGCTAATTGCTGAGTGCTTCCTTATCACTCGATTCGGCAAACTAGCAGGAGAGTGACATCATGGCCGGCAAAGGTGAGCAGTTTGCAGGTTTGACGGTGGCGTTGGTGACACCGTTTCGAGACGGGGCCGTCGACGAGGATGGACTGCGTGATCTGGTCGATTTTCACGTCGCATCGGGAACCGACTGCATCAGCCCGTGTGGAACAACCGGCGAGAGTCCCACACTTTCACATGACGAGCACGAGAGGGTCATCGCCATTGTGTGCGAGCAAGCGGCCGGGCGGGTCAAGGTCATGGCGGGTGCCGGCTCGAACAGTACGAGCGAAGCGATCCGGCTGACCAAGTACGCTCAAAAGGTCGGCGCCGACGGCGCGTTGCTGGTGGCTCCGTACTACAACAAGCCGACGCAAGAGGGTTTCTTCCAGCACTACAAGGCGGTCGCTGAGGCGGTCGAGTTGCCGCTGGTGTTGTACAACATTCCCGGCCGTACCGCGAAGAACATCGAGCCGGAAACGCTGGCCCGGCTGGGAGAGATACCGAACATTGTGGCCGTGAAAGAATCGACCGGCTCGATGGATCAGGCGTCGCAGATTCTTGCACTCTCGCACCTGACTGTTCTGTCGGGCGACGACAGCTTGACGTTGCCGTTGCTGGCGCTGGGGGGCAGCGGGGTCGTCTCGGTCGTCGGGAACATCATTCCGCAAGACGTCAAAGCCATGCTCGGCGCGTTCGCTGCGGGGGACATCACAGAAGCCCGGCGCTGGCATCGCAAGCTGTTTCCGCTGTGTCGCGACCTGCTCGGCCTGGCGACAAACCCGATTCCGATCAAGGGGGCGATGCAAATCCTCCATCGAGGCACCGGTGAGCTCCGCCTGCCAATGACCCCGTTGAATGAGTCCGGGAGGACAAGCTTGTCAGAGACGCTGGGGAACTACGGGCTACTGTGAGCGGCTTGGTCACACGGGGACGGGAACAACTTTTGCTTTTCGGCGGGCTACGGACGTGACAAGATCAAGGAACATACAGAAGTAGAAGAGGAGTCCGCTGTTGATTTTCAGACGCCGCAAGAAAAAGGCCAAGCCCGACGAGGAAGAACAGGAAAAGGAACTTGAACAGGTCTTGTTTCAGGGGGCGCTGAGCGGGGCGGAAGTGAATCTCGGTGCGAATGCCCGATTGGTCGAAGCGGGTCTCGTCTCTGCCAAGGCACTGGTCACTGACGCCTTGGCTCGGCGGGCGCACATGATTCGGATCGAGCCGAAAGGACAAGCCGCGGCTGTCATCATGGTGGTCGACGGGGTGCCGTATCCAGGCGGACGGCTGTCCAAACAACAGGCGTTGGCGGTGACTCAGATGCTCAAGTTGTTGGCCGGGCTGGACGTCAAGCAACGAAAAAAACCGCAATCGGGCGGAATCAAGGCTGAGTATCAGGAAACATCCTTCGAGTTGCAGGTGAAAAGCACGCCCGTCAAAACCGGCGCGGAACGTCTGGTCGTTCGCGTCAGGAACCCGAACGAGAAGTTGGAGAGAGCCGAGGATCTGGGGTTTACTGAGGAGCTCAAAGCGAAGATCCGCGAGATCGGTTCCCAAAGGCAAGGAGTGCTTCTGGTTTGTGGCCCGCCTTATTCCGGCACCACGACGACGACCTACGTGGTTTTGCGCACCATTGATGCGTACATCTATTCGATATTCAGTATTGCCGACACCGGTGACCGCGACGTATTCGGCGTGACGGAATTCGAGGTGAAACCCGACGACGATCTGAGCGCCACCGTTCAGCGCATTATCCGCTCGGAAGCGGACGTCATCTTTCTCGATCCCCTTCGGGACGCGGAAACCGTCAAGGTCATTTTCTCGGAGCAGGACAAGGTGACATTCCTCTCAGAGTTTACGGCAAAAGATGCCGCCCAGGGGGTCTTGCAGCTCATCGCGTGGTTGGGGGATCCGAAGAGAGTCGCCGAAGGGTTGCGGGCAATCATCAGCCAAAAACTAATCCGGCCACTGTGCGACCGCTGCAAGGAAGCGTATCGACCCAACCCGAAACTCATCGCCAAGGTCGGGCTTCCGCCGGAAACCAAAACGCTCTATCGTCCCCCGAAACCCAAACCTCCCACGCCCGATCAGCCGCCCGAAGAGGTCGAACCATGTCAGAAATGCGGCGGGATTGGCTACTTCGGCCGAATCGCGCTGATCGAAGTGCTCGAAATGACCGATGCGATGCGGCAATTGGTTGCCAGCGGGCCTAAGAAACCGGCCGAGATCAGAGCCCTGGCACGCAAAGAGAAGCTGCTCACGCTCCAAAAGGACGGGTTGCGGCTGGTGACCGAGGGCAAGACCTCGCTGGAAGAACTACAACGCGCCTTTAAGACATGATAAGCTGAACGTAGGGTGGCTTCGCCCACCGAACGGCTTTCCGTCGACGGCAATGAGGTTCCAATGAGTCCAGCAAAACAATCTCGCCGAGGTTTTCTGAAAACGTCGGCTGCGAGTCTAGTCATGGGGGCCATGACCCCCTATACATTCACCGCTGATGCCGAGGCGCGGGCCAAACCGCGATCGAAGAATGAGCGGTTGCGAATCGGCGCCGTCGGCATGCGCTATCAGGGAACGGTCGTCGCGAAGAAGGCGCTGGAGTACGGCGACGTGGTCGCCATCTGCGACGTCGACCGGCAGATCGCCGAAAAGGCCCGGGAAGATTTCGGCGGCAAAGCCAAGCTGTACGAAGATTATCGCAAGATGCTCCAGCGCGACGATATCGACGTGGTCACCATCGGCACGCCCGATCATTGGCACACGGCCATAGTCATCGCCGCCTGCCGGGCCGGTAAAGACATTTACTGCGAGAAGCCGCTGACGCTGACAATCGACGAAGGCAAGCAGCTCGCACGCGTGGTGAAAGAGACCGGCCGGGTGGTGCAGGTCGGCACCTGGCAGCGGAGCGATCACCGTTTCCGCCTGGCGTGCGAGATGGTGCAGGCGGGGCGGATCGGCAAGCTTCGCAAAGTCACCGTTGTGTTGGGAAAGAACAAACAAGGGGGGCCGTTTCACCCCGAAAAGCCGCCGGCAAACCTCAACTGGGACATGTGGCAGGGCCAAACGCCCGACGTGCCCTACATCAAAGAACGGTGCCATTACACGTTCCGCTGGTGGTACGAATACTCCGGCGGGCAGATGACCGACTGGGGCGCCCACCACCTCGACATCGCCCAGTGGGGCATGGGCACGCAGCACACCGGTCCGGTCGAAATCGACGGCCGGGCCAGCTTTCCGCACATCCCGAACGGCTACAACGTCGCCATCGACTTCGAGGTCCGCTACGTCTACGCCAACGGCTTGGTGATGGAGGTGAAGGACCACGGTCGCAACGGTGTGATGTTCGAAGGCGACGGCGGACGCATTTTCGTCAACCGCGGCACGGTGGCCGGCAAACCGGTCGACGAGCTCAAAGACAATCCTCTGCCGCGCGAAGAGTTCAAACTCTACGCCCACGACAATCTCGCCCGCCCCGAACGGGTGGGCAAGCTCGATTCGATCATCAACCACATGGGCAACTTCTACGATTGCATTCTGACCCGCAAGTCTCCGATTTCCGATGTCCCTACGCAGCATCGCAGCGTCAGCGTCTGCCACCTGGGGAACATCTCGATGCGACTGGGTCGCAAGCTTGCCTGGGACCCGCACAAAGAGGAATTCATCGGCGACGACGAAGCAAACGGCCAGTTGCGCCGCGAACAGCGAAAGGGCTACGAGATATGAATCAATCCCGACAAAGCCGTCGCCAGTTTTTCCGCACATGTAGCGGCGTGCTGACTTCCGGTGCGGCAGCATGTGCGCTGGATGCGCTCGGCGCGGAATCGACCGGAAAATCGTTTCAGCTCCAATACATCCTTGCATCGAGCCTGTTCGGCACTACGGCGCTCGGCGAGATTCTTCCGGAGGTGAAAAGGTCGGGCAGCGAATATATCGACATCTGGCCACGGCGCCACGCCGACCAGCGCGAGCAGATTGAGAAGATGGGACACGGCGCGTTCCAAGAACTGCTCCGGCGACACGGCGTCAAGCTCGGCATCAGCACTCGGTATGACCTCGGACCGTATCGGCTGCAGGATGAAATTTCGTTCGTCAAGAAGTTCGGCGGACGGCTGATCGTCTGCGGCGCCCACGCAGCCGCCGGCAAGACGGTCAAGGAGAAGGTCAAGTCGTTTGTCGCTTCCATGAAGACGCACGTCACCGTGGCCGAGGAGCAGGACGTCACGATCGGCATCGAGAATCACAGCGGTTCGCTGATCAACACGCCCGATTCGATCCGCTACTTCGGCGAGTTTGCAGATTCGCCGAAGCTCGGCATTGCGCTGGCGCCGTATCATTTGCCGCAGGAGGAACGAGTGATTGCCCGGCTCATCACGGACCTGGGTCCCAACATGGTGCATTTTTATGCTTGGCAGCACGGAATGGGCTGCATGAAGAAACTGCCCAAAGAGCAGGAAATGATGCAAATGCCCGGCTACGGTCCACTCGATTTCACGCCGGTGCTGGCCGCCATGAAGAAGATCGACTACCGCGGCTGGACCGAAGTCTTCATGCACCCGGTCCCGCGCGGCATCCCGATTCTCGAACCGACCGCAAAGGTCACCGAGGCGATCAACAAATCTCGCGAGTATCTGGCAGCGTGTCTGAAGAAGGTCTGAACGAAAGATGCCTGCGCTGTTCCGCAAAAGGAGGTGGCATTGGCCGATCACGTTGAGTGCCTTACTCATGTCGCTCAACATCACGCTGATGGTCTGCTGGATCCTTCTGCTGGCGCAGCTCCGTTCGTGGAGTGCGCTGACGATCGGCACCGTTGTGTTCGCGATGATTCTGGTCGGCCTGTCGTTGTACATGTTGCTGACCATCAAGGAAATCCGCCTGAACCGGCGGCAAGCGAATTTCGTCGACAGCGTCACCCACGAGTTGAAGACGCCGATCGCGTCGCTGCGGCTGTATCTCGAAACGTTGCAGATGCGTGAACTGGCCGACGGGCAGCGCGGCGAGTTCTACAGCGTGATGGAAACCGAGCTGACGCGTCTGGACGGGCTGATCAGCCAACTGCTGGAAGTCGCCCGGCTGGATGCCATCGGTCACGAGGCCGAGCCGGAAGACGTCTCACTGGAGCCGTTGCTGAGGCGCTGCGCCGAGGCCGCCTGTGCGCACCATGAACGCGTCGATGCCGAGGTCTTCACGTTCGACGTCAACCCCGCGGTGGTTCATGCTCGCCGTATGGTGCTGGAGATGATTTTCGGCAACCTGCTGGACAACGCCATCAAGTATTCCGGCGACAGCCCGTGTGTCACTGTGCAGGTTCGCGTCGCACCTCGCGGCCGAGTAGTGACCCGCATCGCGGACAACGGCGGTGGCGTCCCTGTCGAGATGCGGAAACAAATTTTCTGGATGTTTGTCCGTGGCGGCGACGAGCTCCAGCGCAAGCAGAAAGGAACCGGCTTAGGTCTGTACATCGTCCGCACCCTGGTCCATCTTCTGAAAGGGCGCGTCAACGTGCAGGAACGCGAAGGACAGCCCGGTAGTGTGTTTGAGGTGGAACTTCCGGGAAGAGCCGAACTATGAAGATTCTGATTGTCGAGGACGAAGAATCGATCGCCAACGGTCTGAAATTCAATTTCGAGCAGGAAGGGTACGAGGCGGAAGTGACTGGTGACGGTCAGACGGCCTTGGACCGGCTCAAAGTGGTCGACGTTCCCGTCGACCTTGTGGTGCTCGACCTGATGCTGCCCGGCATGAGCGGCTACGAAACCTGCCGGGCGATCCGTGAAATCAACCATCAGGTCCCCATTCTCGTGCTCAGCGCCCGCACACTGAGCGAAGACAAGGTACTGGCCTTCGACTGCGGCACCGATCAGTACATGACCAAGCCGTTCGCCCTGCCCGAACTGCTCAGCCGGGTCCGCAATCTGCTGGAACGCCGCGTTTCCGTGCAGCCGTCCGATCTCTCCAACGGCAACAGGGCGGCCGACGCGTATACGTTCGGAGCTGTCCACGTCGACTTCGCGAAGTTCGAGCTGACCGCTCTGGGCCGGACCCACAACCTGACGAAAATGGAGCTCGACCTGTTGCGGTATTTCATCGAGAACGAAGGGAACGTCCTTTCGCGCATTCAGATCCTCAAAGATGTCTGGGCACAAAGCTCCGAGATTTCGACGCGTTCCATCGATAATTTCGTGTTGCGCCTGCGGAAGCTGGTCGAAGCAAACCCGGCCGAGCCACGTCACATTCTCTCGGTGCGCGGCACCGGATACCGTTTCGTCGCCCGGCCGGATGACCCAAACGACGGCAACACGGCAACGGAATCGCTTTGACAGAACTTTGACAAGACTTTGACGCAGATCCGACAACAACGTCCCCGAGTCGTACCTAGAATTCTACGTGTCTCTTGATCCCCCAGGCTGCATCGGCTCATTTCGCCGGGCGTATCGGTGGTGGGAGATACTCGAAGTTGGCGCGACCGAATGAGAAACCTGTAGACAACATCGGGAAGTGAACATGTCGAGTGTACTTGTGGGCCGGCCTGCCGAGAGACCCACCGAAAGAACCTTGCGGAAGCAACGCGAGCGAGAACAGCTTTTCGAGTCTTTCCATCCCAGCAAACTGACCTGGAACAACATCGACTGGATCGTTCTGCTCTGGATAGCCGCAATACACGTCGGCTGTCTCGCGGCCCCGTTCTTTTTCACCTGGAGGGCGCTGGGCGCGGCCATTCTCCTGCACTGGCTGACGAGCAGCATCGGAATTTGTCTGGGCTACCATCGCTATTTGTCGCACCACTCGATGAAGTTGGCGCGGCCGGTGGAATTCTTCGTGCTGTTGTGTGGAGCGATTTCCGGTGAAGGATCACCGCTTACCTGGGCGGCGACGCATCGGTTGCATCATCAGCGGTCCGACCGGAACGGCGATCCGCATTCGCCGCTTGATGGGAAGTGGTGGTCTCACCTGCTGTGGCTGTTCGTATACCGAACGCCGCAGCAACGGGACCTGCTCTTCCAGAAGTCCGTGCCGGACCTGATCAGCCGGCCGATGATGCGCTTCTTCGAAAGAACTTACGGCTGGTGGCTGGTTGCGACGGGCATCGGCCTGCTGGTTTTCGGCGGGCTGCCGATGTTCTTGTGGGCCATGTGCGTCCGGATGGCGGTTGCCTATCACAGCACGTGGTTCGTGAACTCAGCCACGCACCTGTGGGGCTACCGAAATTATCAGACCAACGACCAGTCGCAGAATCTCTGGTGGGTGGCAATTTTGGCTTACGGCGAAGGCTGGCACAACAATCACCATGCACATCCACGACTGGCTCCCGCCGGTCACCGTTGGTGGGAATTCGACATGACTTGGTGGGTCATCAAACTGCTGCGTCTGTGCCGGCTCGCCACCGACGTCTACGATCACATCCCGGAACCGCACTCGCAGCCCGCGGGGCAGCAGCCAGCCGCCGTGTGACTGACGCCGAGCAGCGACGGGGGAGAGAACCGTTTCGTGCCGAGCGGGGCGGCCAACCCGACGTCGAACTCGACTCGCTCGCGAAACGGCCGGCTCATTTGGTATCATAAACCTTGGCAAGTGTCTGGATGGCAAAGTTCTATCTGCCCCATTTTGGAGAATCTGAGAATGAGTGATCGCTTGATGGCCGGGGGATCGGATCAATCGTCGCGTCGCGAGTTTCTGAAGAAGAGCACCGCAGCCGTCGTAGCCGGCTCGGTGGCAACCAACCTGAGTCTCAGTTCGAGTGTCTATGCCGCCGGCAGCGACGTGCTGCGAGTGGGTTTGGTCGGCTGCGGCGGGCGCGGGACCGGTGCGGCCTCTCAGGCGCTGCGGGCCGATCCGAACACGAAGCTCGTCGCCATGGCCGACGCCTTTTCCGACCGATTGGAAGACAGCCTGAAACGACTGCAGATTCAGCAGGGAATCGGTGAGCGGGTCGCGGTGGACGCGGACCACAGGTTCTCCGGCTTCGACGCTTACAAAGGGGTCATCGAGTCTTGCGACGTGGTTCTGCTGGCCACTCCGCCTCATTTTCGGCCTCTGCACCTGCGGGCGTGTATCGAAGCGGGCAAACACGTGTTTTGCGAGAAGCCGGTCGCCGTCGACGCGCCCGGTATCCGGTCGGTGCTCGAGACGTGCAAGCTGGCCGAGGAGAAAAATCGATCGGTCGTTTCGGGTCTCTGCTGGCGTTACGACAACGGCATGCGGGAGACATTCAACCGGGTCCACGACGGCACCGCCGGCGAACTCACGGCGTTGCAGTGCAGTTACAACGCCAGCGGCGTGTGGGACCCGCGCAAGACCCGCGAAGAGACAAGCAGCGAGATGGAGTACCAGATGCGCAACTGGTACTACTACACGTGGCTGTCGGGCGATTTCAACGTGGAACAGCACGTGCACAGCCTCGACAAGGTGGCCTGGGCCATGCGCGACGAAGTTCCCGTCCGCGCCAGCGGCAGCGGCGGCAGACAGCAGCGCACCGATCCGAAGTACGGCAACATTTACGACCACTTCTCGATCGTCTATGAGTACGCCAATGGCGTGAAGGCGTTCGCCCGCTGCCGACATTTCAAAGGCTGCAGCAACGACGTCTCGGACCACTTCTTCGGCTCGAAGGGACGCGTCGACGTCTTCAAGCACCGCATCTACGATTACAAAGGCAACGAAATCTGGCGGTTCGCCGGCAAGAAGAACAACATGTACCAGACCGAGCACGATGAACTGTTTGCCAGCATCCGCTCGGCCAAGCCGATCAACAACGGCCACTACATGAGCATGAGCAGTATGCTGGCCATCTTGGGACGGATGGTGGGTTACACCGGCAAGACGCTCACCTGGGAACAGGCTTTCCATTCGACCGAAGACCTCACGCCCCCGAAATACGAATGGGGCCGGATCGAAATTCCCAAGGTCGCCATGCCGGGCGTGACGCCGTTCGTGTAGAGGCGGTTTCAAAATCCGATGAGGGTGGCCGGGGCTGGACCGAAGGGAAGCCCCGGAAAATGGCTACATCGTGGGACTGCTACACTCCGGGGTTTCGCTCCTGACGTCGCTCCAACCCCGGCCACCCGGCCGTTCAAAACGATTCGTCGGAACCGGCGGCTGGAAAGTAGTCGTCGTGATCTTGCGCGCTCGTGTAGTTCTCGAAGCGCATGCACTCTTTTCTCCACGTCAAGTGAATGATGCCGGTCGGTCCGCTGCGGTGTTTGGCAACCACAACTTCGGCCTCGCCGGGATGGTCTTCCGGGTCGTAAGCGTCCGGCCGGTGCAGGAATAGGACCAGATCGGCGTCCTGTTCGATCGCGCCGCTTTCGCGCAGGTCGGCCAGACGCGGGCGTTTGTCTTCGCGCAGCTCGACGCCCCGATTGAGCTGCGCCAGCGCCATGACCGGGATCCGCAGCTCTTTGGCCAGATATTTCAGCCGTCGGGTGATGTACGCGATCTGCTGTTCGCGCGGCACGCTCTTCTGCTCGGGTTCGATGAGTTGCAGGTAGTCGATGACGACCAGCCCGATCTCGTGCCGGCGCTTCATTCGACGGGCAATCGCCCCGATGTGGGACACGGACCGGCCGGGGTGATCGTCGATAAACAGCGGCAATTCGCTCAATTCCGACGAGGCCTTGATGAGCTCATGCCGCTGGGCCTCGTCGAAATTGCCGGCCCGCAGGGCATGTCCGTCGATCTGCGCGCGAAGACACAGAAAGCGCTCCGCCAATTCGAGATTCGACTGTTCGAGGCTGAAGATGAGGACGCCCCGTTTCGATTCGCGCGCCACCGCCTCGGCGATGTTGCACACCAGCGCGGTCTTTCCCATGCTGGGGCGCGAGGCGAGGATGACCAGCTCCGAAGCCTGCAGCCCGTTGGTCTTGGAGTCGAGGTCGATAAAGCCGGTGCTCAGCCCGCTGATGACCCCCTCGATTTGGGAGCGTTTGTCGATGTGGACCCAGGCGTCGAGCAGGATGTCGCGAATTTCCAGTTTTTCGGCGGCTTCTTGCTGTTCCAAGATGCGGAAGATGCTTTGTTCGGCCGTCTGCAGAATTTCGTCCGTGTTTCGCGACGCGTCATAACATTCGCGGAGAATCGCGGTGCTCGCGTAAATCAGACTGCGTTGCACCCATTTGTCGTGGACGATCTCGGCGTAGTATCTGGCGTGTGCCGCGTGCGGAACGGCTTCGCAGATTTCCGCCAGGTAGGCGTCACCGCCGATCTCCTCGATCTCGTTTCGCCTTTCGAGTTCGTTGGATAAGGTGACGGCGTCGATACCGTGGACGCCGCTCTCGTACAAGTGGTGAATCGCGGCGTAGATGCGCTGGTGAGCGTCGTTGTAGAAGTAACCGGGTTGCAGGAGCTCAGCCACCTCGTCGATCGCTTCGTTCACGAACAAAACACTGCCCAGCACGCTTCGCTCGGCGTCAAGGTCTTGTGGCGGAAGTTTGTCGGCGAGATCAGAAGTGCTTTGCACGACGGACATGCTGGAACCCTCCCTGGACGTGCTCCAATGCCGAATCGCCGGTTAACAGAGAGTTGACGTTAACGATCCGCGCCACCCAGACGGCAGCGTTTAGATCTCCACCGCGGCGGTCGGAACAACCCACACTTTCACTTCAGTTTGCACTTCCGGATGCATCTCGATTTTGACCGTATACATCCCGAGCTCTTTGAGCGGGCCTTCCAGCCGGATGAACTCCGGATCGAGCTCGTAACCGGCCGCCTGCAACGCGCCCGAGATGTCTTTCGCGGTGATCGAGCCGTAAAGATGCCCGTCCGGGTTCGCGTTGGCTTCGAGCGTCACGCTGTACTTGCTGATCGCATCGGCCAACTGACGCGCCTCCTTGATGCGAGCCATTTCCCGCTCGACCATCTTTTGCTTGTGCCGTTCCACCATGCGCCTGTTGTGCTCGCTGGCGATGGTCGCCAGCCCCTGGGGCAACAGATAGTTGCGGGCGAATCCGGGCTTGACCCGGACAATGTCCCCCTGCTTTCCCAACTGCGACACGTCCTCGGCCAACAGCACCGCGACAGATGAACGGGTCGTTCCGGTCACTGCGGCAGTCGTTCGCTTTCTTCCCATCGCTGTTCACTTTCCAGTTTTTGTTCCGTCAAAACGGTACGTCGTCGGCGGGAGCGCCGCCGGCGGCAGGCTCGTCAGAGAAGGAATCTTGCGGAGGTGCCGGCTCTTGCGGCCCGCCGCCGCCCTGAGATTCACCGCGTCCCTGAGATTCGCCGCCGCCTTCACTCTGGTATCCACCGCCGCGCGGCGGTCCGTCGCCTCGGCTGCCGAGCATCTGCATATTCTCGCCGATCACCTTCAGCTTGCTCCGCTTCTGGCCGGTCTCGCGGTCCTCCCACTGATCGAGTTGCAGCCGGCCCTCGATCAAGACTGACCGGCCTTTCGAGAGGTATTCGCCTGCGACTTCCGCGGTGCGACCCCAGAGGGTGATGTCGACAAACGTGGTTTCCTCACGGCGTGTGTTGGCCTGCTTGTCGAACCACTGCCGATTTACGGCCAACCCGATGTCCGCCACGGCCGTTCCACTAGGGATGTAACGGACCTGGGGATCACGGGTCAGGTTTCCCACCAGAATGACCTTGTTGTAACTGGCCATAGGTCGGCTCCTTCGCTGTCGGCTGCATCAGTTCTGAGTCTGGGAATCGTCGGCTTTCTCGTCCGGCGGGGCGGTCTCGCCGCTGTCTCCCTCGTCGCTTACTGTCGGTTCGTCCGGCGCGGTCGGGTTCAAAGCGGCGACCATGGCGTCGAAGAGCGTCTGGGGATGCTTGATAATCAGTTGCCGCAGTACCATCTCGTTGAGCTTGCAGGCGCGGTTGATGTCCGCCATGCCGCCGCCGGACATCCGGAACAGCACTAGATAATGCAAGCCCTTGCGATGGCCTTCGATGGGGTAAGCCAGCTTCCCATCCTGCCAGGGACGATGCGCCACCAACGTAGCGCCGGCTTTCTCAAGAATCCCCAGAACCTGCCCTGACACACCGTCCGGATCGGCGGCAAACTTCGCACTGTCAAGAAGAAACAGGCCTTCGTAAAGGTTTTCCGCTTGAGACACCGAGGTTTCTGTTGCTGTACTCATCGTACTTTCGCCTTCATCCTTCGTCACAAGACGTTCGTCATTCCTTTGTACCGTTTTATCGTATTCCTTCAGATTTGCAACTCGTCGTTCTCAATCCGTCTGCGGCGCGTTGAATCGGTTCATCGTCGCATCGAGTCCCTGACCGATCCACATTTCGACACCGTCGCCGGCCGCCTGGATCGCCTGCTCGATTGTCTCGACGTCCTCACCGCGAAACCGACTCAACACGTAATCCGCAGCATCCATGCGGTCCGGGGCGCGTCCAATCCCGATCCGCAAACGCGCAAAATCCTGCGTGCCGAGATGGTGAATGATGTTCTCCAAACCTTTTTGTCCGCCGGACGAGCCTGACCGCCGACAGCGGAGCCGCCCGACATCCAGGTTCATGTCGTCACAAATGACCAACAGGTTCTCCACCGGCACCCGATAAAAATCGACCAGCCGTCTGACGGAACGGCCGCTGGCGTTCATGTAGGTTTGCGGAGCGACCAACAGCGTTTTTTCTTCACCGATTTGAGCTTCAACAATTTCCGCCTCGAATTTCATGCGGGGCCCCGGAGTTTCGTGCCTGCGCGCCACGCCAGCCAGCACTTCAAAACCGACGTTGTGGCGCGTGTTCCGATATCTCGAACCGGGATTTCCCAGACCCACGACCACTTTCATCTGCTTGTGTCCGTCGTGGTCAGTGGTGACTTGCGGGTCTCCTGTCGCCGCCGTTCACCACGCGCCGTTGATCACTCCTGAAGGTCCTCGCTCTCCGGCCCGGCCTTACGTCCGATGACTTCAGGTTCCACCGAAACCTCGACCGCTTCGGCCTCTTCCAACTCTTCTTCGGCGGCCTGAACGACCTGTACGACGACGGCTTCTGGTGGATTATGCAAGTTGATGTCGGCTGGCAGTTCTACGTCGCTGACGTGGATCGCCTGACCCACCTCCAAAGCACCGATGCGCACCGCGATCGAATCGGGAATCTCAAAAGCGAGACACTCAACCGTCAACGATCGAAGCTGCTGATCCAACACGCCGCCGGCCGTTGTCCCCGGCGCCATGCCGCGCAGCTCGATGGGGACCTCGACGGTCACGCGCTCGTCGGCACGGATGCGGACCAGATCGAAGTGTTGGATGTGAGTGCCGAACGTGTCCCACTGCACCTCGCGGAACATGGCCTTCTCGACCGCCCCACCCAGATTGAAATCGACCACTCTCGTCCCCGCCAGGACGATCGAATTGAGACTCTCTGCGGAAGTTGAGATCGCGACCGGGTCTTGATTGTGTCCGTAGACGTTGCCCGGCACGATGCCGCGTTTCCGCAGCCGCCGGCACTCTGCCGTGCCCAGCTCTGTCCGTTTCTCTGTAACAAGTGTCGGTTCGTTTGCCATCCTCGACTACCTCTCCAGGCTTGTGGCCGCCACGATCGACTCGCTGAGCGGTCGGCGTATCCCCAGTGTCTCGCTTTTGAATCGTGTCAGGATACATCCTCGTCGAAAAAACTGCAACCGAAGACGGCCGGGCTTGCAGGGCCGTGTGTGCGTCTCGAAAGTAGGTGGGAAATTTGGGAGAATAGTGGTGCGGGCGA
>CAZGYE010000025.1:11403-33025 GCA_964530165.1 uncultured Planctomycetaceae bacterium | reverse complement strand
GCCCATCGGGGCTGATGTCGGCCGACAAGACCGGCTCGCCGTGTCGAAGACTTGGAAGCACCTGCCGGCCCGTCTCAAGGCTCCAGAAACGGGCCGTACGATCGAAGCTGACCGTGATGGCGTGCCGGCCGTCTCTGGTCACCACACCATGGTAAACCGGCCCATCGTGTACGAGGGATGGTATCAGCTGCGTGCCGAGTCGACTGTCCCACAGGCGTGCCGTATGGTCCTCACTGGTCGTGAAGACGCGGCGGTCGTCCGGTGTGAAACGTGCATCGGTCACGGGTTCGTCGTGCTCCATCCAAGGGGTGATCGGCTGGCCCGTGGTGGCGTCCCAGACACGAGCCCGCCCGTCCCAGCTCGTGGTGACGATTCGGCCGCCATCGTGGCTGAAAGCCACACTGTTGACGTCGTCTGAGTGCTGCATAAGAGGCGTAATCGGTTTACCGCTCCGCACATCCCATATTCTGACGTCTCCGATGTCCTGGGTCTCGCGGTACCCGCAACCGGTTGCCAGACACCTTCCATTCGGTGAAAATGCAACACAATTGACCTGGTCGCGATGTTGCATCGGCGGGACGACCGCTTTCCCCGTCCGGTAATCCCAGATTCGGGCCATCTTGTCCGCACAGGCAGTGGCCACCAAGTTCCCGGCAGGGTTGAAGGCTACGTGAATGACCGGCCGGGAGTGGATGAGCGGTTTGCCGATCGGCCTGCCTGTGGCGGTGTCCCACACTCGAACCATTCCGTCGCGGCCGGCGGTCCCCACGGCTCGACCGCTCGGACTGAAACACGCCCAAGTGACTTGACCGCCGTGCCTCAGTACAAGGGGGGCGTCGGTTCGTGCGCGGACCCTATTCAGCCTGGCCGTTCCGTCGTCACTGGCGGAGAGAATCCACCGGCCATCGGGACTGAACGCCACACGTCGCACCGGCCCGCCGTGAAACCAGGCACCCTCCAGCTGCGGTGAGAACCGCAGCAACACCGACAAGCGCCACCGGTGCATCGGTTCGCGGTCCTTGAGACCCCGATCGATTCGGAGCGCTTCCGCGAACCAGGGAAGCGCGTCAAGGTATTCGCCGGAATCCATGTGACGAACGCCGGTCGCCACGAAATGTCTCGACAGCCTCCGATGGCTTTCCTCTGCGCTTCGCTCGGCCTCTTTAGCGCGCCGACTTGCCTGAAACCAGAAATAAGTGGAGATGGCGGTGCCGAGACCAAGAGACAGGGCCACCGAGGCCGTCAGAATCGCCACGAGGGGCCGTCGTCGGCACCAACGCCACACCCGTTCGGGTCGGCTGACGGGCCTTGCCGTGATCGGTTCTCCGCTGCAGAACCGCTGCAGATCATGCGCCAATTCTCGTGCCGAGGCGTAGCGTTTCTCGGCTTCTTTCTGCAGGCACTTCAGACAGATCGTTTCCAGGTCGCGGGGCACCTTCGGGTCGAGTAGCCGGGGCGAGACAGGCTCCTGTTCCAGAACCTGCAATAACGTGTCCAGGACGTTTGCTGCCTGAAACGGCGGTCGGCCGATAAGGAGCGTGTAGAGGATCGCGCCCAAAGCGTAGACATCGGCGGCCGGTCCAATCTCGTGAATCTTACCGGCTGCCTGCTCGGGCGGCATGTAGCTGGGAGTTCCGAGCACCTGACCCGACCCGGTCAACTCGCTGTCGGCTTCGATCTGCTTGGCCAACCCGAAGTCGGTGATCCGCACGTTTCCCGCGCTATCAATCAAAACGTTGGATGGTTTGAGATCACGGTGCAGAACGCCCTGCTCGTGAGCGTACTGGACCGTCTCGGCAATTTGTCTCACGTATGCTGCGGCCTGTCCAGGCGGGAACGGGTTCTCGCTGACCACTTCCGAGAGGCTTTGTCCCTCGACGAAATCCATCGAGAAGAAATGGTGGCCTTGCTGCCGGCCGATTTCGTGAATGGCGACGATGTTGGAGTGTTGCAGGTTGGCGGCCGCCTCGGCCTCTGTGTGGAATCTTCGGATTTCCTCTTCATCCGCCAACTGGCCCGATAGGATCATCTTGACCGCGACGACTCGGTTCAAACTGATCTGCCGTGCCTTGTACACAACGCCCATTCCACCGCGCGCGATTTCTCCCAGAAGCTCGTAATCACCAAACTGCGTCATTCCCGCGTCGCCGCCGGCACCGCTTGGACTCGCCGGCTCCCCGGAGTCCGGCGCATGATCGCCTGCGCGAAGCACAGTGGATGTTTCCGCCGTTGCCGGCGCATTGACTGTGCTCTGCTCCGAAACCACCTTTCGCTGCCTGAGCCGACTCTGATCAGCCAGGCTCCGTAGCTGGCTTCGCTGAGCGTCGCTCAGCTGCGGAAACTTTTGGAAATACTCCGCAACGTCAACTGGTTCTTCGAGCTTCGTCCGCTTCTCGAAATCGACATGGATGAGTTCGATCAGAAGCGCCTGCTCCTCCACAGAGTCGGAAAGGTAATCGCCGATTTCGGGTCGCGCGTCTCCCTGCCAAGCGCTCTCGAACTGGGCAACGATGCGATCAACGGCCTCCCACTCTTGGCTTGGCAGTTCTCTGGGCTCCGCCATTTTCCGATCCGCCGTCTCACGAAAAACGTTGCAAAGGGTCAAGCCGCCGGGCTATCGGCCTCAATCCGCTCCAAGCGTTGCCGGACACGGGCCAGAATGCGCCGTACCGTGCGCTCCGTCCGCCCGATTTCCTGCCCAATTTCCGACTCGGTGTAGCCTTGCAGTTTCAGCGATACGATCGCTCGGCCCTGTTCATCAAGCCCATGCATCACCTGCTCCAGGGTGTCGGTCAGTGCCGCCGCTTCGTCCGGAGTCGGTTCGCGAGAGAGAAGGTCCCAGCCGGTTCCGTCATCGTTGCCTGCATCGATCGAAACCTCCCGATTCGCGTCTCGCCGGACCTGTCGAAACGCGCGAATGTGCTTCCGGCACTTGCGGACCGTAATCACCGCCAGAAGTGCCCAGAGCTCTTCCCAATCCCGCGCCCGGAACTCGCCCGCCCGCTGGCGGATGAAAAAGCTCTTGTAAACCGACTGGAGCACGTCCTCAGCACCGACCTTGGCCTGCAGCCGCTCATTGAGCTTGCAGCGCGCAAGCCCCAGCAGCCGATGCACGAACCGCTCAAATACTTCGGCGGCCGCCCGGTCGTCACCGCCACGAAGGCGGCTCATCACGTCCTGGAAGGAGATTTCGCTCATGGCCCCAGTTTTTTCCCGAAATCTCTGTCCGGTCTCACGCGCTTTCGGCCACTTCCCCTGTAGTGGTCCACTTCAACAAGGTCGTCTGAGACGTCGAGACAACTCAATCACACAAATCGCTGAAACCCGAAAGGAACTTACCCATGCACGCCGCGATCCTTTTGACTGCCCTGGTCACTGCAAGCGAGCCAACTGACAATTTGCCCAACTTGCAGCCACTCGTCAACCGTGAATGGGTGGCCACGCGTTTGACCGCCTGGGGGCTGACTCCCGCATCGAAGCGGACGGCCTCCCTCAGTTACTCGCCCCGCTACCACACCGCCAGCAACAGCACCATCCTCTCACTCCACCCGGAAGAACCAGCCACGCGAGGAGAGGCCGGCAAAGCCTGGATCCTGAAGGTCAAGCACACCACGCTTGACCCGCGCCGGACGACCTTCGAAGCCTACAAGGGGAAGTACCAGTTCTTCCCGGATACGGTCGACGACGACAATCTCATCCTGCAACTCGCCTTCTTCCGTAAGTATGAGGGGACATTCCAGAGGAACAAGAGCGAGATCGTCTGGAGTCTCGATACCCAGTGGCAGCCGAAGGGCATCCATGTCGACGTGCCCCTCAACGGAGGCGCAATCCCCGGCAACCAGGTCACCATGTCGGCCGTCAATGCCTTCTTCTCAGAGGGCTATGTCCCCTCCACGGCCGAGACCTCCGTGACGAGGCGCGTCGTCTCCAACCTGCGGCGGCGGGTTTCTCAAAAAACCGTTTACGAGACAGAGTTTTTTGAGCAAGGCCAAACCCTCCACTTTCAGGCTGCACCCGCCCAATCGCTGATTGCTCTCACACGCCTCGACCACTGCCCGCCGCCCAGCTTCCGGTTCCACTCGGTCGCAGTAGCCAAGCCGTTGGCGGAGCCCGTTGAAGCAAAAGTGGCTTCGTCCCGCTGAGCTATGAACTGCGTCTCTTCGAAGGCGTCGGCACGTCGTGAGGACGCCGGCGTCTTCTCTTGGTCAGACCGAGGATGGCAACAATGATAATTGTCAGTCTTCTTCTGGACATCATCGCCGCGTTTGTGACGGCTGTCGAACGAGCTGATCTTCTGCCCCTTGCCGCGACGGCCGCGCTCTTCTTCTCCGTTGGCCAATCTATAGCGAAGTCGAAGCCGCAGCTTCACACATGCGGCAGAAACCTCGGGGGACTTGCCTGCGTGGGCTATGCCACGTTTGCCGTGATCGCGGGAGACAATGTCCTTTCCGCCTGCTTGCGCGGGCTACTGGCCGGGGGAATCATCGCCGGCTTCTCGTGGTTTTTGCTGCCCGCCGCAGCCCCGGCCGGCCGGCGCTTGTGGGGAACACTGCTCGTATGCCCCTATCGGCTGGTTCACCGCTTGGCTGGGAACGTTGCCCAGCGCAAGAGACGCCGCGCCGACGAAACCCGCCGCCTGCACGAGCAGCATGAGTGGGAGCGCGCTGCACCCGAACGTGAGCACGCTCGATGCCAGGCTCAAGAGCGTGCGCTTCTGGAACGCCGACAGCAACTAGCTCGCGAGAATTGCCGCTTCGCCTGCCAACTGCTCTACGACCGACTCATGCCCGAGCAGAAGGAGTGTTTCCCCCAGGAGCGCTTCGCGGCGTATTTCGAAGAGTACCTCAGCGACGCCTACGAACCAGGAGAAGTGCAACGGCGGGCCCAGAAACTTCAGCAGATGATAATCGAGAATTTTTCATCTACCCGAGAATCGACCTGTTCGTTCTCCAGCATCAAAGACATCGCCGACCACTTCCAGAAGCGCCGGCAGGAGATAGAGGCGCTCGGGTACGACGGGAAGATGACGGACGTGTTTCTCGCACTACTGGCCACAGAAGAACAAAATGCTATCAGGAGGTTTCTATCACCATGATGCTGCCCATCACACTCGGTACGGACCTGGAGACCAAGCGGAAGATCAACCTCGATCCGGATATTTTCCGCACCCACTTCCACCTGATCGGCTCAACGGGTGCCGGCAAGACGAACGCCATCCATACGATGCTGCGGCCCATTATGATGGACCCGGCCGCAGCCGCGTGCGTCTTCGTGATTGATCCGATGGGAAATCTTTCGCACGATCTGCTTCGTTGGATGGTCTCCGATTCCTCTACACCGGACGTGCGGGACCGCCTCGTCTATATCGAACCGGCCCGCGAAGACGTCGTTTTGCCGTTCAATCCCCTCCTCTACGAAACCGAGGCTCAGCACTACTACCAGGTCGCCCGTGCTGTCGACTTGATCTTGCGGGCATGGGAGAGTCAGGACATTGCCCAGATGCCCAGACTCCGCCAGTGGACGTACAAGGCCTTCTTCGCGGCCGCTGCGATGGGATTTCCGATCGCGGTCTGCCGGTACTTGCTCCATCCCGGCACAGATGAGCATGACGCGATTCTGAGGCGCATCCCCGGCGAGATCCGCCACCACTGGATGGAGATCCTCAAAGCCAAGGGCGGCGAGCCGGCCCGCATTCTCGAATCGACGCGAAACCGCCTGGACCCGTTCTTCGAGAGCGTGATTCTGCGGCGCATGTTCGGCTCGCCCCAGACCCACTTCGATGTGGAGCGATTCATCCGCGAGCGCCGCATCGTGATTCTGAACCTTGCCGCGTACGGAAAGCTCGCGCCGCACGACGGCCGCACGATCGGTGCCCTGGCCGTTAATGAGATCTTCGAGAAGGCGTTTCGGATGGCGACGACCTACGGTCGCCAGAGTGTCGATCCCACGTATGTCCTGATGGACGAGTTCCAGCACTTCGTGGAGCCGGATATTGAAGACGCCCTCCCGACCGTCCGCCAGATGGGGCTCAGGCTCATCCTCGGGCATCAGGCGTTCCACCAATTGGAGCGGCACAATGTCGACTTGAGCGGCATGATTTGGCAGGCGCGCTCCAGGCTGATGTTCGCCAATGAAGCAGAGGACGCGGACCTCCTGGCCCATGAACTGGCCATGCGGACGTTCAATCCCAACGAGATCAAAGATGTCCGAACCTCGCGGAAGCAGCTCATCGTCGGCTACCGCAGGGAGTGGCTCGATTCCGTTGCGACAACGAAAACGCACTCAGATGCGACGATGCAGCAGCAGATGGTCGGCTACAAGCAGAGCCGCGGCCGAACGTATCCGCCCGGCATCTACGCTCCCACGGTCAGCATCATCGACGGAACTACTTCCGGCAAGTCCACCGGAACGACCCAGGCAAATAGTGCGGGCAACACGCACGGCCAGCACGAGTCGCTGGTACCGGAGCATGAGACATTCGAAGAAGTCACCAACATCACCTTCAAGGGGTTCGACGAACACCGCATCGAATGGGGACAGCGCGTCCGCAGGCTTCGTACCGGCGAGGCGTTCGGCGTGTTCGTCAATGACCCGAAGCTCTATTCGACCCTCGTCGACCACGACCCGATGCCCGAAACGCAGGCCATCGAGCAGGCGAAACAGGAACTGATCGAACGGAATTTCGAGGCCAACTTTTTCATCTCGTCCGCCGAAGCGGACCGCGAGGAGGAGCGTGTGCGCCATGCCTTGCTGGAGCAGCCCCCCATCATCATTCAAACTGACAACCCGGTGGGCACACCGCCCTCCCGCTCTCTTTCATCTCAGAGCCAGTCTCCAGCGAGTGCCCCTGACGACAGAACGCCGTTCCGCGACCGATGAATCAACGCCCCGATCACGGATTCCACCGTTCCTTCACCTGATCCCTCGACGCGTTCCAAGAGGACTCGAAGCTCGTGGCGAACTTCCAACGGCACGCCGATGCTCTCTTCGTAAAGCTCCCGCCACGCAACCGCCTCCGGCCTTGCCCCGTCCTCTTCACAGTTTCGCGCCACCGCTTCGAACTGATCCATTTCGAGTAGCTTGAACTTGGCATCGACCTGCCGCGTTTGGCGTTCCAACGACGCATCCAATGCCGCCAATGGATCGGTTTCCGCTTCCACCGCCATATTTTCCTGCGCCGATCGGCAATTTGCACTTGACATTTTGACCAGTCGGTGCCAAGAATAGTTTCGTGCACGCTCGACAGAGCGTTGCCTCCGGTTGACGATGAAACGGACTCTGGCTTTCAGGCCGGCAGCAGTTTCAGTGCCCGGATGGATTCGCATCCTGACCTCAGGATTGCTTTTCCCAAGTGGTTCCACTTTTCGGAATCCCACTTGGGATTTTTTCGTCTACAATCGGCGCTCTTCGCGCTGTCTCCGAGGTCAGGGATGCAAGCTGCATGATGGTCACGCAAAACGACATTGCCGTTCTGAGGGCGCTCGCCGAGTTCTACGTCCTGACGCGGGCGCAGATTCACCGCATCTGCTTTCCCCGGCATCGTGACGGCCGCGCCACCCGCAAGCGACTCTCGCGCCTCGTCCATCACGGCTACGTCGGCAAGCTTGCGACGCCGGTCGCCTTCCCCGGCGGCAATGCCGGTCCCGCCTATTTCCCCGCGCCGAAAGGCATCGAAACGAGATGCTCAGCGTGTGGTTTGACGACGAGCGATACCTTGCCGTCAACACCCGCACGCCCCGCAAGGATTTGATCTTCCATTGGCTGGCCATCAGCGAGGTACACTGGATCGTCGCGGAAGCCGTCGCTCGCCAGAAAGTCGTGTCACTCGCCGGCTGGTACAACGAGTGGGAGACGATCAACAAGGGCGATGCCGAGGGCGACCGCTACTTCCTGCACACGCAACTGCAGGAACATCCGCCGCTCTCCTGTTCGCCCGATGCCGCCTTTCTGCTCTCCGTTGCCGGATATCGCAAAGTCTTCTACGTCGAGGTCGATCGCGGCACCAGCGGGATCCGCCAGGTCGCCGCGTCCAAAACGCCCGGCTACGCGGAACTCTTTCGGCGAGGGCTCCATCGCCGGCATTTTCCCGAAGCCACGCTCGACCGCTTCAGCGTGCTGTGCATCACGACCGACCACCGCCGACGCGACGCGCTGGCCAAAGCGGTTTCCAAGAGAACGGATCACGAGCCCGATTTGTGGCTGTTCATCGACCAGACGGAAATCACGCCCGAAACCTTCTTGCACGGCCGCATCACGTACAACTGCGCCGGAGAGCCGGGAGCGCTCGTGAAGAAGACGGCGGCGTCGGCTCCGTCTTCAGCCGGTTCGAACGCCACTCGCAAGGATTCCTGACCGAACAACAAACATCCCCCAGCAAACATGCACAGCCAACAACAAACACAAACAACAAACAAAGGGTGGGCCAACTTGACTCCGCCGCAGGCGGAGTGCGACCACCATCGCCACCGATCAAGCTCGTCCCTCGCCGTGCTTCCCGTTGGTGGTCGCGGGGGTGCCGGGGGCGCGCCCCTGGCTGGTATCCTTTTGGGGAAGCGAGGCGTGGACCGACCGACCTATGGCAGGGAAGTCGAGGGGGAGGGCAACAACCCCGAGACAACCAACCGGACGCACAAAAGGATACCAGCCAGGGACCACGGAGCGAAGCGACGTGAGGCCCTGGCACCCCCAAGTTGGGGCGGGAAAACAACATACAAAAACAAAAACACAAACAAAAACGTTCCTTTGGTGTACCCACGGCGGACCAGTGATGGAACACCCAAAGGAACGGGTAAAGGAACGGCTCCCACCTGTCCAGATGGCGAAAAACCGACGACAGTTTTCCGCCGCACCTTGTCATCCGAATGCGTCCCAGAATCTCAAAGCGTGTTGACGACATGGGTGATTCCGCGAACCCTGCCGCGTGCTGGCGCACGCACCGCACCCCGTGTTCGCACTCTGCTCTGCCGAGCAGAGGTAAGCTGCCCCCCCTTGTATGTTGTTTTTGTTGGCTGTGTGTTGTTTCTGTGTGTTGTTTCTGTCTGTTGTTCTTGTTCGTTGTTTGCTGTTCTTGCTGCGTGCTGGACCGTTCGAATTTCGTGTTCTGGACTCGCCACACCACCAACCAGGCGACGTGTTCGTCGGCAATCTGGGGAGCCGATTGGCGCGCAGTCTTCGGTGTGGATTTGCATAAGCCACCGCATTCATGTAGCGTTGGCCCCTTTTTGTTTCCCATTACCCCTTTGAATCATGACTGATTCCAAATCTCCGACGAAACCCGTGGAAAGCTTCCGCAAGCGAGGCGTCTCTGTGAGCGTCTTCGCCAACGAAGGCAAGGACAAGTCGCGCCCGATGTACAAGGCTGTGGTGCAGCGAACGTACAAGAAGGACGGCGAGTTCAAGACCACAGGCAGCCTCTCGCGCGATGACATTCCCGTTGCTCAAATGCTGCTCAGCCGAGCATGGGAGTTTGTCTTAGAGCGTGAAGAGGCAGACTGGAAGGAGGCAAGCGACGAATAGTTTTATGGGGGGCTGGCCCCAGACAGTCCCCCATCCTTCCCCGATGGAAGGAGTCCCGGAGGCGCTTGGCAGTGCCATCGCGAGTGCTTCGACGGTACTCAGCATGAACCAGCCGGCAGCCACGAGACGCATCTTTTCAAGATTTCCGAGTGGCCTGGACCTCTCCCAAACTCCACTCACCCAATTTTGTCCTTGAAACAATTTCCGGGAGAAGGTCCATGCAAGTCGTGATTTCCGCGTTCCATCAAAGCCAGTCCTGCACGTGGTGCGAGAAGCAGACCGAAGCCGTGACCGTCGAGTTCTACGGCGGCTTCCTGCAGAATTGTGCGCTGTGCTGGAAGTGTCTGCAGCAAGCGATTCGAGTGCATCATCGGCAGGAATTCGGCGGCGAATCCGCCGAGACCAAGAAAGCGGCCGGTAAGTGAGACTCAATTGGTGAGCCGGCGATGCCGCACGCAGGGATGCGCTCTGGACGGCATCGCCCAACGAGTTCAGCACGAACCGGAGATTCGAGATTCGATGCAGACATTGTGCAACCACACCACCATCGACCGACGCTACGACGGTTACGGACGCTCCTGCTCGGTCGCGGTGTGGATTTTTCTCTCCCGCCCTGCTTCACGCGGGGCGAGTAGTCTCACTTCCCCTTATTTACCATGTCCAACTCTCTCACCGTCACGGAGAAGAACCACTGGAAGGATCGTATCGCGAGACGCATCGGCAAGCACGTCGATGCCCTTTCTGCCGAGGAGCCCGGTTTCATGGAGCAACTCAAGGAGTCTGCTCGGCAGCGGGCCCTCGATTCGCTCGGCATCAGCAGTTTGCAGCAGCGTTTGGATCGGACCCAGCAGCAGCAATCGTCGCTGGAATCGAAGGAACAAAAAACCAAGCGGGAAATGCTCGCGAAAATCCGTGCAGTCCCACTTCGGCAATTGTCGGAGTCGGGATACTACAACATCGATGCAGAAGTCTCGGAGGCCGTCGAGAAACGGCAGTCAATCCACGAGGATGAACTGCTGGCCGAAACACCACGCGGCCGTAACATTCTCACGCTCCGCGTCGAGAAGGAGAACCTGCTCGATACCGTCTGGCTTGCCACTTCGTCGAAGCAAATCAAAGAACTTTGGCAGAAGGTCGATGAGATGCTCGGCGGGCAGCAGTCCCCGCTCCAGCGCGAGGCACTGGCTATTGAACCGGTCGAGAGCGACGAGTAGCCGCCAGAGTGCACAGCAAACGGGGGTAGCCGTAACTGCCCCCGGCGTTTCCTTCACGGATGGCAGTCGGGTGATGAATGCCAGCGACATCCTGCACTTTGTGCTGGACGTTCCCGGCGTTCGATCATCGGTTGAATTGAACCATCAGCAGACACTTTCAGATCCGCTTGCCCGCTTTCGGCAATCGCGGACCAATCTGTTTCATGCGACCCCAACAAACTTTGTAATGCAGCCAGCGAGAATCCACACATGCGAGTGCTGGAATATCTGCGACGGTTACGGACGCCGCAGGCCAGCCTCCGTGTGGAACAAGTCCGCCCCGCACGGTGCGGGGCGAGTAGTTTCTGTTCCCCTTTTACATATGGGTCAGTATTTCAAAGCTGTGAATCTGGACAAGGAGGAAGTCGTCTGCCCGTGGTGTCTCCACGGTGGCGCGAAGCTCTGGGAGTGGGCCGCAAACCCGCAGGGCGCAATCTTCACGCTGCTGCTTCGCAAGAGTTCGGCAAGTGGTGGTGGTGACTATGGAAGCCGCCCCACGCAGGTTCTGTCAATCACAGACAGTGCCAAGACGCTTGCAGAGGTTGTGGCTGAAGGTGTAGGTCTCGAAGGGCGTCCAATTTTGCTTCCTGAAGACACCGTCGTCGGGCGCTGGGCGGGTGACCGGGTCGTGCTGGTCGGCGACTACGACGAGTCGAAGCTCTGGGACACGTCGAAGACGTTCCGCAACATCAGTAAGGAACTCGTCGATGCGTGGAATGGTTTTATCGACATTCCACAGATGCGCCTCACGTACAACCCAACTTGCTCTTGCCAGAAGGACAGCGATTAACAATCTGAAAGTAGAAAACTGGGGGCAGCCGTAACTGTCCCCGAGCCTTTCGAAGTGAAAGGAGGCCAGGCGATGATTCAATGTGCCGTCTTGACGATGGACCGGCAATCGATCACTGGTTGCGCATCGAACCGCACACGATTCGACGATTTCCGGAGACGGCACGCCTTTCGTGCAACGGTCTCCACCAACTTGGGTCTCAAGAAACCATGCGGCAGGCGGTCGAGCAATGATTTCAGGGGATCACCCCGGCTACCGGCCGCATGGAAAACTAAGTTGCGCGGCAACCCATTTATTCGCTACCCTGTGTTTCCCATGGATGATCAAACTCCGGCCACGAAGGCCGATATCAAGGCGCTGATGGATTCCATCGGCGGACTCTACGACAGAAGCGAGCGCTGGAAGAACGAGATCATGCAACACTTCGATGTTGTCGTCGAAAACCTTCGCCACGATTTCATCTGGGCCAATCGCGATGCGATCGAACTGCTCAAGGACGTGAGAATCGACCACGAGGATCGTATCATGCGTCTGGAAAGGCACGCCGACATCGTAGCGTAAACGAAGGAAGCTCGATCCCTGACCCCGCGCGCCCCGCAGACGTCTGGGGCAGGCAGGCTCCCCTGCCTTCCTGATCGGAAGGAGGCCGAGTGACGATTCGCAGTGACGGGCGAGACCCGTTCCCGCAATCGTTCATCGGCTGACACCTGCAAGTCCTTACGACTTGTCTTTCTTCGCTGAGGTCCACTTCTCGGACCGCTCAGCCACCCCCTGAAAGGAATCCGTGCAAAGTGCTTGCGCTCCGGGCGAAAGCATGGCATGGTCTCCGGCCTCGCACCGAGTGCGGTGCGGGACAAACCGTGCACCACGTTGGATGCACGGTCCTGCGAATCGTTCCTTGAATCGAGAAAGAGAGGTGTGACGTGGCGAAGAACGTCCCAGAGAAAGTCGTTCGAATCGGTTTCGTGTCAGCTTCGATCTTCGTCAACCAGGTGAAGACCGAATCCGGAACCAGAGACATCCGCAACGTGAACTTGCAGCGGCGGTACAAGGATGGCGACGAGTGGAAATCCGCCACGAGCTTCGGCCTGGCAGATCTCCCCAACGCCATCCGCGTCCTGCAGCTCGCACAGGAGCACGTCGAAGCCGCCGAGATGAACGGCGAACCGTTCTGAAAGAACGTGAAGGATTCGCAACCGGACGGTGGCCCCCCACAACACGGGCCACCGTCCCCTTCTTCCATGATCGTAACCGCCAAATACAAAGTCGGCGAAATCAAATGCTCCTGACAGTCCGTGACACCGCAGATCGCCTGAACGTGAGCCGAAACTGCGTCTACCAACTCGTCGAGGCAGGTAAACTGCCCTGCCATCGAATCGGCATCGGTCGAGGTGCGATCCGCATCAGTGAGGAGGACATCCGGCAGTTTCTCGAATCCTGCCGGCAGGAAAAACACGAGGAGCCTCGAAAGGCTCCCCGCCGAAAGTTGAAACATTTGAAGTTGTAGCAGCTATCCGGCTGCCTTACGCGCTTGTTCCAGCAAATGCTGTGGGTTGTGTGACAAATGTTGGTACACCTTGCCGAGCATTGTCGTATCGCTGTGCCCCATCAGCACGGAAACGGTCAAAGCGTCGACTCCGGCTTCCAGCAACCGCGTCGCGTAACTGTGACGGAAGGCATACAGGCAGTATTTCGTGTCGATTTTCTTCTTCAACCGCTCGAATCGGCAATTCACCGCATAGGGCGTCCACCGTCGGCCCTGGCTGTTTCGAAAGATTGGACCTTCCGGGTGCTTCAGCATCAGCCGTTTCGTGATTGTGAGCGCTTTCTCCGTGAGGTACACGATCCGAACGCAGCGTTTTCCTTTCGCCTCGTCCTTCGGGAACACCCACCGAAGGTTACGCAAATCGACGTGGCGCGCCTCGACCCGGAGAAGCTCCTGCGGTCGTGCTCCGACTTCCCATGCTATCATGACGAGATCACGGAACTCTTGGTCGCGCACGTGCGACAGGATCATATCCAATTCATTTCTCGTGACGACCTGATCTCGTTTCCCGGCTTGAGGCTTCTCGATGTACGCGATCGGGTTCGACTCGATGTGCCCGATCTTGAAAGCCCACCGAAGGGCTCGTTGAACCGCGATGATGCAGCCACGTTTGTGTCCGTCCGACCAATTCGCATGGGCATCAACCCATTGCTGGACATGAAACGGTTTCAGCTGTGCTACGGTCAGATTCGGGGCGGACTCCATGAACCACTGGCATCGTTGAAGATACCACTCGTATGTCTTCGGCGCACGATGGTTCTTGGTCCACTCAAGAAATGCGTCGATGACCGCAGCGACGGATTCCGGAGCAACGTGACGCCGCTTCGGTTTCGCCATCAACTCGTGAAAGCGTTGGAAAGCGGGCGCTCGATCCGGGCCGAGATTGTGCTGCTTCCCGTTGATCTGAACGCACCAGACGTTACGCGACTTCCGGTACCAGGGTTTGGGGGGACGTGCCATTGTGCGAACCTCCAGCTACGAGTTTCAAGGAAACACTGAAGGCGAGCTGAAAGGTTCGCCACCCCCGTGCTGCCACACGGGGGTTTCTTTTTAGCGTGACAAGATAGCGTGACAGACGCAAGTGCAATTTGCTGTGTTGACGTAAGTCCTTGCCATGAAAGCACGCCCGGGAGGATTCGAACCTCCGACCTACGGATTAGAAGTCCGTTGCTCTATCCGGCTGAGCTACGGGCGCATCACGCTGTTTTATCGTCTATTTCTCGTTTTTCCAGGGGTTGTCACCCCTGTTCGATTGACAACCACTGTGGCAACCGCTCAACCGGCTGACGTAGGATTGACCACTTTGGCAATTGGAACGGGGACGAGTTGCCGTCAGAAACACCGATGGCTGAGACCGGGGGGGCAACATTGGTATTTCGAATATCCCCAGGATGGCAGTTTTCACGAGGTTCGCACTTTTCACGGCACACTGAATCATCCGGGCTGGTCGAACTGGAATCGCGATCAACGCCGCTTGAGCATCGCCCGCCGGATCTCCTGTTTGTCGGACTGCTTCTTGATCTTCTCGCGTTTGTCGTGCAGCTTTCGGCCGCGCGCCACGGCCAGTTTTACCTTCACGATTCCCCGCGAAAAATAGACCGACAGCGGAATCAACGTCAGACCCTGTTGGCCGGCCGACTCGGCGAATTTGTGGACTTGCTTCTTGTGCATCAGCAGCTTGCGGGGCCGCCGTGGTTCGTGATTCATCACGGTCGCTTGCGGATACTCGGCGATATCGCAGCCGAAGAGCCACACCTCGCCGTCCTTCACGCGTCCGAACGCCTCGTTGATCGAGATCTTGTTGTTGCGAATGCTCTTGACTTCACTGCCTAAAAGCGCCACGCCGCATTCCAACTCGTCGAGGATGTCGTACTGATGCCGGGCCTTGCGGTTGCGGCAGACCGTGCGTGAGCTCGGATCGCCGCCGGCGGATTTTTTCTTCTTGCCCATGACAATACCGTTCTCGTCAAAGCCCACGGGTCGCAACCCGTGAGTTCCCGCCGGTTGCCACCGGCGGGCTTTGCTTTCACAGCGCCTTCCCAGACGTCTGCAAACTGTGCCGTGTGTTTTCTCGACTTCGAAGCCTTCACCAAAATTATACCCATCGCAGCGGCCATACGTGAAGAGACTCCAGAATCATCCGGGATTTGCGTGCATTGCCGCCGAAGTCCGAACGACAAGGAAACGCTTTGAACCATGAGTGTTGGCCAACAAAATCAGTGTTGTTCGCGCACCGACCAGTCGGCAGGCTGGAAAGCCCGCCCCACAACATCCTTCCGATCGAAGTTGACAGACCACCAGGCAACTACGTTGTCGGTAAAAATCCACTCTGATAAGATAGCGTAGAAGGAACACAAGCATGCCATCATTATCCACAATTTGGTCTCCAGCCGGCCGGACTTCGGCGTCGCTCGAAGTCCATTTGTTGGGGTTGGTGGATTTTGACTCGGCGTTGTTTCTGCAGGAACGGCTCGTGTACGAAATCAGCGGCCGCGACGACACACAGGGCGGGTTGCTGCTGTGTGAGCACCCTCCCATCATCACCATCGGCCGCGAGGGAAGCCGGTCGCACATCCTGGTCGATGCCGACGAGCTCGCCAGCCGGCAAATGGAGGTCCGCTGGTTGAACCGCGGCGGGGGCTGTCTGGTTCACGCGCCGGGTCAACTGGCCGTCTATCCCATCGTGCCGCTCGACCGTCTCCAAATCGGACTCTCTGATTACTGGACACTGCTGGAAGAAAGCGTGGCGGATGTCTGCCGGGACCTCCGCGTTCCGCACTACCGGCGGGAACACGAACCCGGAGTCTGGTGCCGACGCGGTCAGTTCGCCCATCTGGGCGTGGCCGTCAAGTCGTGGGTTGCCTACCACGGTCTGTTTGTGAACGTCTCGCCTGCCATGGATTGGATGCGTTTGGTGCAGTCCAATCGCTACGGTGAAGCGACGACGTCGCTGGCTGCGGCGCGGGCCCGGCCGACGCCGATGCACGCGGTTCGTGCCGGCTTGATTCGAAATCTCACGTCCCGGCTCGGTTACGAGCGGTTCCACGTCTACACGGGACATCCGCTCCTACGGCGGATGAAGAAGAAGGTTTATGTCCACGCTTGAAGTTTTGTACGATCATCTGCCCGCATCGCCGCGCCGCCGTTTGCCGAGATGGTTGAAACGGCCGCTGCCCATGCCGGGAATGCAGTTTACCGCCAACGTTGTCTCCCATCTGCACCTGGAAACCGTTTGCGCAAGCGCCAGGTGCCCCAACCGCACGGAATGCTGGTCGCACAAGACGGCGACCTTCATGATCCTCGGCAAGGTCTGCACGCGTCGGTGTGGTTTCTGTTCGGTACCCAAAGGAAAAACCGAGCAGCGACAATTCGACGAACCAGATCGCGTGGCCGAAGCCACCAAGCGGTTGGAGCTTGAGCACGTCGTCATCACTTCCGTCACGCGAGACGATCTCCCCGACGGCGGGGCCGATCATTTCTACCGATGCATCCTGGCGGTTCGTCAACGGACCGCCGCCGCCGTGGAAGTCCTCACCCCCGATTTTCTGGGCAACCGTGCGGCGATCCAGCGGGTGGTCGCAGCCCGGCCCGATGTCTTCAATCACAACACTGAAACCGTACCGCGGCTGTATCGCCGGGTCCGCCCGCGGGCCGACTATCAGCGGTCCCTCGATCTACTGGACCAAGTCAAGCAGACGGCGCCGGACATTGCGACCAAGAGCGGTTTGATGCTCGGACTCGGTGAGACGACCGACGAGCTGCTCGAGGTGTGTGCCGATTTACGGACGATCGGCTGCGACCTGGTGACGCTGGGTCAATACTTGCAGCCGACGCCGGACCATCTCCCCGTCGAACGTTACGTTCCGCCCGAGGAGTTCGACGAAATCGGCCGGTTGGTGCGCAACATGGGTTTCCGTCTGGTCGCCGCCGGTCCGTTTGTGCGATCGAGTTATCGCGCGGGCAGGATGGCGGCGCCGCTCGCTCGGGACACATACGCGGAATAAACCGATGGCGACGGCAATTCTACTTCCAGAGTTGTGTACCGGCGACGAGACGATCCGGGTGAGCGCCTGGCTGGTCGACCCGGGCGATGCCGTCGAGGTGGGCGACCGTGTGGTGGAAGTCCTCGTGCGTGGGATGACGTTTGACGTCTCGTCCCTCGCAGCCGGAGTGATCACCCGCATCGAAAAGCCGTTAGACTCCGAGATTGCTCCAGGCAAGGTTTTGGGCTGGATCGAGGAGAGTCCATGAACTGGGAAACGATTCGCGGGGCCGGCGAGCCGCTCAACCGATTCCGCCGCTCAATCGAGCGAGGTCGTTTGGCGCACGCATACCTGTTCGTGGGACCGCAGGGAATCGGGAAAAAGCTGTTCGCTCGGTCGTTGGCACAATGTTTGTTGTGCCAGCGATTTGAGGATGTGGAACTCGAGGCGTGCGGTGAATGTTCCGCCTGCCGGCAAATGCGGGCCGGGACGCATCCTGATTTCTTTCTCGTTGGCTGTCCGGAAGGCAAGAACGTATTGCCCATCGAGGTGTTCGCCGGTTCGAAGGAGCGGCGCGGCAGAGAGGGGCTTTGTTACGAGTTGTCGTTACGGCCGATGGCGGGTGGACGAAAAATCGCCGTCATCGACGACACAAACCTGATGAACGCCGAGAGCGCCAACGCGCTGCTGAAGACCCTCGAAGAGCCGCCTCCCCATTCGCTGCTGATTCTGATCGCGACAACAGCGGACGGACTCCTGCCGACCATTCGCTCGCGCTGCCAGCAGGTACGCTTTGCCGCGTTGCCGGAAGGGGACGTAGCCGATCTTCTGGTGGAGCTGGAACTCGTTGAGGAGCGCCGTGAAGCGGAATCGGTGGCCGCGCTGAGTGGGGGAAGTCTGACGGTGGCCGGTCAACTGCTCGACCCGGCCCTGCGAGGGCTGCGCGAGTCGTTGTACGATGGCCTGGCCGCCGAGCACTTCAACAGCCTCTCAACCGCCCGGCAAATGATCGAGGGGCTGGAGCAGTTGGGCGGCGAGGCCGCGACTCAGCGAGAGGGGGCGGGATGGCTCGTCCGTTTTGCGATTGAGTTTTACCGCCGGGCGGCGCTGGAACTTGCCGGTGACAGCCGCGGGACGCCCATCCAGCAAGTTCAGGAATTTGCCGCCCGCTTCCAAAGAGCGTCTGCCGACGATTTGGAGCTGGTCATGGAATGGTTCGACCGCTGCAGCGTGGCGGCGCATCAACTGGAACGGCACATGCCGGTTGCACTGTGTCTGGAAGGCCTTCTTGATGCACTGGGGCGCATCGGCCGTTCGGCCGTCAACAGGTAGGCCACTTGGCGCAGACCCACCCTCTCTGGATATAATGAATCCACCATCTGTTCAGACTGTTAATCAGAAGGCCTTGTTCCTATGGGAACAGAGTATATCGTGCGCTACGGCGCCACACGGAACATCGGTGAGTTTTCCGCCAAGGGACCACAACAATACGCCAGGCATGCAGCGGTCGTTGTGCGCAGCGACCGCGGCGTTGAGTGGGGCGAGGTGCTCTGTTCGGCGAGTGCATCCACCCGCGACTACCTCGGGGCCAAGGACGGGAAGGGAAGGATCCTTCGCCTTGCGTCAGAGGCGGATCACCGGAAACTCGACGACGTCTACCAGGCCCAATGCCGAGAGTTCGAGGGCTGTGGTGAGATGATTCGGCAGCGCAAGCTGCAGATGCAACTGGTTGACGTGGAACATCTCTTCGGCGGCGAACGCCTGATTTTCTACTACCTGGCCGAGAAACGGGTCGATTTTCGCGAACTGGTCAAGGCGCTGGCCAAGCGGTATCGCACGCGGATCGAAATGCGGCAAATCGGGGTCCGCGACGAGGCCAAGCTGCTGGCCGACTACGGGGACTGTGGCAAGCCGGTCTGCTGCAATACTCATTTGTGCGAAATGCCTCCCGTTGCAATGAAGATGGCCAAAGTGCAGAAGGCAACGCTCGATCCCTCCAAAATCTCCGGGCGGTGCGGCCGATTGAAATGTTGCCTGCGCTATGAGTACAATACGTACGAAAAACACCGGCGTGAGTTGCCGTCTGTCGGGAACACCGTCGTCACGCAGCAAGGCCAAGGCAAGGTGATTGGTCAGGAGATACTGGCCCGCAAAATCCTCGTCGAATACGACGACGGAAGGCATCTGCTGACTGACGAGCGCGATGTTCTCACAGTCGTTAAAAAAGGTGCACGTGCACAGTGAAGAAACTTGGATTGCCATTGGCCGCGAACTTGGTATGGTGTGAATAGGGACATTTTGAGTACCCGGAACAGTTTCAATCCGTTATCCCCCGGATGCATTCCTACGATGACTACCGCCAGCAACACGACCACTCATCGTTTGCGATACCATCACAATACGTACGCGTTTGTGTTCGCAGCACTGCGCTACACGCAACAGCAACTCGAACGGACCGCCGCATGTGGGCCGGAAGACGAAGAATCGCACATCTCCGGCCCGGAGCTGCTCGAAGGCATCCGCAGGCTGGGCGCCGAGCAGTTTGGGCTGATGGCGACCACCGTCTTTCGTCACTGGGGCGTGCACGGCACCGGCGATTTTGGCCGAGTTGTATTTGAACTGATCGAACGTGGAGAGATGCGCAAGACCGAACGCGACCAACTGGAGGACTTCTTTGACATCTATGATTTCGAAGACGTCTTCGATCGTCAGTACCACATCGACACCACGGAAGCGTTCCGCCGGTAAACACGCGCTTCTCGCCCCCGCGATCACAACACCCACACCAGCCCGAAGCGCTCGCCGGGATTATTCATCAACCGCCAAGACGCCAAGATGACAAAGACCGTAACGTCAAATGACAAAGAATGTTGGGGTAACTGTCGTTCGCTTCCTGTTCGGAACACACTGTTGACCGCTGAAGAGTGCAATGTCAGATCTCACAAACGCTTGGCGCGTCCTTGGCGACTTGGCGGTGAATGATCCGGGCTAGCGAGGGCTGCTTTTTCACGCCAGCTCGACCTGCTCTTTGTCGGCCATCTCCCGCAGTTCGATCAATGAGCGGTTCAGCAACTGCCGAACGCGTTCGGTGCTGATATTCAAACGGGCGGCGATCTCGCGGAACCGATGCGCCCGGTCGCTTTCGCCCAGTCCGAAACGGGAAACGACAATCGCCTGATCGCGGGCATCGAGCCCAGACAGCATGCGTTTCACTGCCGTCTGCAGTTCCCGATGGTAGTTTTCCTGCCCCTGTAATGAGGGGCGATCGTCGGCTCCCGACTCGAAAACGATCTCGTTGCCGGTGGCAAAACGTTTTCGATGCCGCCGGTTGCGAGGCGCCGACCGGTACAGGCTGTTCCGAATCGCCCAAGTGGCATACGTGCTGAACCGCGTGCCTCGATCGAAATCAAAAATCTCGACGGCCCGTATCAAAGGAAGATTGCCGTCACTGACCAACTCCTCGAAGCTGTTCGCATGGTCGACAAGCTTCTTCGCAATTGACACGACCAGTCGCAGGTTCGCCTGCACAATCTGGTTGCGCACGGCCAACGCATCGGAGAGCAGTGTTTCGATCTGGTCGAGTAACGCCGTCTGGGGCCAATCAGGATCCAACCGTTCCCGCAAGACGTGCGCGCGGTACTTCAGGTAGTTCATCTTGCGGAACAGGTGCTGCTCCTGTTCCCTGGTCAGCAGTGGGATCGAATACAGCGCCGCCAGGTACGGTGGTGTTCCACGCGGCGCTGTCGGCATGCTCTTGCCGTTGACGCCGTTGGCCGTTGACGAGGACAACTGGCCCAGAAACTCATCGTCGGCGTCGTCTGCATCGAACGCCGGGCTCGGCATGAACTCGATCTTCGTGGCGAGAATCCGCTCGGCCCGGTCCCGTTCGATGTCAAACTGAGCGTATTCGTCTTCCTCAAACTCCGGCAAAAATTGTTCTTCGTCCCACGGCGCGGTTGCCGGGCAGGTGAGCTCCTCGCTGGGCGGACATTCGAGAATTGCTGGTGGCATTGTTAACCGTCCTCATTCAAATGTGGCAGAATCCAGAGTAACAATATACCTACATATGAGCAATACTGATATATAATTGCGCCAATGAAAACCGCTCGGCAAACAGGTGCTGGAAAATTTCCCATTCACGCTGTCTTGCTCGTTGCGGTTGCTACTCTGTTTATGACGAAATTCAACACTTTTGACAACTGTAAATGTTAAAAATAATGCGATTCCCAGAACATTCCTCAACTCAATTACGTAACAGACTATGTGGAAATACTTTATGGCGACATGCCGAGTCAGGCAGGTTTCGCAAAATCGATGAGAATCGAGTCGACAATACGCGACAGTTTTCTCCTTCCGAGCGGAGCCTTGTCGGGACGTTATCCGTTCGATAAGAAAGACGTGCCGTTGGCGTCCAGTGAGTGTGGGGCAGGCTTTCTAGCCTGCCGATCGGCAATGGCAGGCCAGAAAGCCTGCCGATCAGCAATGGCAGGCCAGAAAGCCTGCCGATCAGCAATGGCAGGCCAGAAAGCCTGCC
>CAZGYE010000025.1:0-11173 GCA_964530165.1 uncultured Planctomycetaceae bacterium | reverse complement strand
GCAATGGCAGGCCAGAAAGCCTGCCGATCGGCAATGGCAGGCTAGAAAGCCTGCCCCACAAAGCTCTTCAAATCATTGCTCGCCGTCGCGGACGCCCGCGGATCACTTTCAACCGTCAAATGGGGTGTGGATGCCATGGCACAAACGGCGAACGAACAACCGAAACTTGCTGTGCTCGGCGGTGGACCGGGCGGATACCCCGCGGCGTTCGCGGCTGCCGACCGCGGAATGAGCGTCAGCTTGATCGATGATCGAGAGAGGCCGGGCGGCGTCTGTCTGAACTGCGGCTGCATCCCGTCGAAAGCGTTGCTGCACGTTGCCAAGCTGCTCAACGAGGCAAGCGATGCGGCCGATTGGGGAGTCTCTTTCAGCAAGCCAAGCATCGATCTCGACAAGCTGCGGGAGTGGAAATCGGCGGTCATCGGCAAGCTGACCGGCGGCCTTAGTCAGCTTTGCCGGGCGCGCGGCGTGAACCTGATTCAGGCCCGGGGCGGTTTTCTCGGATCGAACACGCTGACGCTCAGCGCCGGAAACGATCAAGCTGCTCAACTAACATTCGACCATGCCATTCTGGCAACCGGCTCATTGCCCGTCATCCCGCCTGTTTTCGAGATCGGTGACGAGCGGGTGATGGATTCGACCGCTGCGCTGGAACTGCCCGACATTCCGCAGCGGCTGCTGGTGATCGGCGGCGGATACATCGGGCTGGAGCTGGGGACTGTGTACGCTGCGATTGGCGCACAAGTCACCCTCGTCGAGATGACGCCGGGCTTGCTGCCCGGTGTCGATCGCGACCTGGTCGGCCCCTTGAAGAAACGTCTGGAACGGGTCTTTTCTGCGATTCACGTCAACACAGAGGTCACAAGCCTCACCGCAGGAACGGATGGAATCGTCGTCGAACTGGTGGGCGGCGGCGCCGAGTCACGACAGGTGTTCGACCGTGTGCTGGTAGCCGTCGGTCGGCGGCCCAACAGCGGTGGTCTCGGCCTGGAGAATACGCGGGTTCAAGTGGACGAAGGTGGCTTCGTTCTCGTCGATAAACGTCAGCACACAGCCGATCCGAGCATTCTGGCGATCGGCGACGTGACCGGCGGGTTGATGCTGGCGCACAAAGCGACCCGAGACGCGAAAGTTGCCGTGAGGTCGTTGGCTGGTGAAACGATCGAATCGGACAACGCCGCCGTCCCGGCGGTCGTTTTCACCGACCCGGAGCTTGCCTGGTGCGGCCTCACCCAGACACAAGCGAAATCGGCCGGGCGGAAGGTGACGGTGTTTCGTTTCCCCTGGGCTGCCAGCGGGCGGGCGCAGACTCTGGGGAGAACCGAGGGATTGACCAAGCTCGTTTTCGATCCCGAGACGCAGCAGGTCCTCGGCATGGGGATCGTGGGCGTCGGCGCCGGTGAGCTGATTGGCGAAGGGGTGCTCGCCGTGGAAACGGCCGCCACAGCCGGTGATCTGGCCGAATGCGTCCACGCGCATCCGACGCTGTCGGAAACGATCATGGAATCGGCCGAAGGCTTTCTTGGTCAGGCAACGCACCTGGTCAGGAAAAAGTAAAAAGGAAACGGAAAAAGTCTCCGCGTCTTCTTGCGTTTTTCCTTTTGACTTTCTACTTTCTACTTTTTACTTGACTCTGCGAGCCTTGGGGATGATCACGATTACAAAGGGTCTGGACCTTCCGATCGAGGGAGAGCCGACACAAACAATCCACTGGGAACCGCAAATCCGATCGGTGGCCCTGATCGGTGACGATTACGTCGGTATGAAGCCGACGCTGGCCGTCAAGGAGGGGGAATCGGTCAAGCTCGGCCAACTGTTGTTCACCGATAAGAAGACGCCCGGCGTGAGGTACACCTCGCCCGGTTGCGGTCGCGTCGCCGCCGTCAACCGCGGGGCGAAACGCGTCTTTCAGTCGCTGGTGGTCGAGCTCGACGGCGACGAGGAAGAATCCTTCCAGTCGTATCAAGACAGCGATCTGACTGCGCTCACGCGCGAGCAGGTCCGCGACAACCTGGTGGCTTCCGGGTTGTGGACGGCGCTGAGGACTCGGCCGTTCAATAAAGTGCCGCCGCCGGAGTCGGTGCCGCACTCGATTTTCGTCACGGCCCTGGATACCAGACCGCTGGCCGCACGGCCCGAAGGAATCATTGCCGAAAACGAGTCCGAATTCATCTATGGTCTCGATGTCATCCGCCACCTGACCGACGGCCAGTTGTTTCTCTGCAAAGCACCGGGTGTGGTCATTCCCGGCAGCGATTTGGATTTCGTCACCGTCGAGGAGTTCGACGGTCCGCATCCGGCGGGCTTGCCGGGAACCCACATCCACTTCCTCGATCCGGTCAGTGATCGCAAGACGGTTTGGTTTCTGAACTACCAGGACGTGATCGCCGTCGGCAGGCTGTTTGTTACCGGCCGGCTGCCTGTGGAACGGACGATCTCGCTGGGTGGTCCGGTGGTGGGAAGGCCGCGTCTGCTGCGGACCCGTCTGGGAGCCAGCATCGCAGAATTGGTTCATGATGGCCTGGAGGAGAGTGAGAACCGCGTGATTTCCGGCTGTGTTCTTTCCGGTCGGCAGGCGGTCGGACCGTTCGCTTACTTGGGACGTTATCACCTGCAGGTCTCGGCGTTGGCTGAAGGCCGCGAACGGGAGTTTCTGGGCTGGCATGCACCCGGCTTCGACAAGTTTTCGGTCAAGCCGGTTTTTGCGTCGGCATGGTTTGCGGCCCAACGACGCTTTCGCTTTACGACGTCGACAGGCGGCAGCAAGCGGGCGATGGTCCCCATCGGTATGTACGAGCAGGTGATGCCGCTGGACGTGATCCCCACCTACTTGCTCCGCGCGTTGATTGTGGGTGACACCGAAGCGGCGCAAGCTCTGGGGTGTTTGGAGCTTGACGAAGAGGATCTGGCGCTGTGCACGTTTGTCTGTCCCGGGAAAACGGAGTACGGCCCTTTGTTGCGGGAAAGCTTGAGCCAAATTGAGCGAGAAGGATAGCCCGGAGAAATAATGAAGCCGTTGAGACGCGTTCTCGATCGCCTGCAGCCGATGTTTGCCAGGGGCGGAAAGCTCGAAAAGCTTCATCCCCTCTTTGAAGCGACCGATACCTTTTTCTATACCCCCGGGGAGGTCACCAGCCGCGCTTCGCACGTCCGCGATGCCATGGATCTGAAGCGGATGATGACGACGGTTGTGGCGGCTCTGGTGCCGTGCATCCTGATGGCCATGTGGAACACCGGCTATCAGTCCAATCTGGCAATGCAGGATTTGGGGGTCACATCGGCCGGCGGATGGCGGGGCGCCCTCATCGAGGGATTGGGCCTCGGCTACGGCCCCGGGGACATCTTGGCCTGTCTGGTTCACGGGGCGTTGTATTTCATTCCGGTTTACCTGGTCACGAACATCGTGGGCGGGTTCTGGGAGGTGCTCTTCGCCAGCGTGCGGAAGCACGAGGTGAACGAAGGGTTTTTTGTGACGGGTTTTCTGCTCCCGCTCACGCTGCCGCCCACGATTCCGCTGTGGCAGGTGGCGTTGGGCGTCAGCTTCGGCGTGGTGTTCGGCAAGGAGGTGTTCGGCGGGACCGGCAAGAACTTCTTGAACCCGGCGTTGACCGCGCGGGCGTTTCTGTATTTCGCCTATCCGGGCAACATCAGCGGCGACGCCGTTTGGACGGCCGTGAACGTGGACGGCTTCAGCGGCGCGACGGCGTTGGGCTCGCTGGCGGCCGCGGACGTCCAGACCGGCATGAACGCCGTCACCGCGACCGTGAGCTGGGGGCAGGCTTTTCTCGGAACCATCCCCGGCTCGATGGGGGAAACGTCGACGCTGGCTTGCTTGTTCGGGGCGGCAGTATTGATCGCCACCGGTATCGGCTCGTGGCGAATTATGGCGGGTGTGGTCGCCGGCGCCGGGGTGCTTTCGTTGTTTTTGTGGGGCATCGTCGGCAGCGATTCGAATCCCGTGTTTGCCATGCCGCCCTGGTGGCATTTGGTCGTGGGCGGTTTTGCGTTCGGAACGGTTTTCATGGCCACCGATCCGGTCTCGGCCTCGATGACCGAAACGGGAAAATGGATTTACGGCGCGTTGATCGGCGTGATGACGATTCTCATCCGCGTGTTTAATCCCGGCTATGCAGAGGGGATCATGCTGGCGATATTATTCGGCAACGTGTTCGCGCCGCTGATCGACTATTTCGTGGTTCAGGCAAACATTAAGAGAAGGCTGGCGCGCAATGCAGCGTGAATCGATCGGCCAGACGTTCAAGGTCACCATTCTGCTCTGCCTGGTCTGTTCGTTTGTGGTCTCGTTGTCCGCGGTGGGACTACGTGGCAAGCAGGAGGACAATCGGGAGCGCGAGCGGAAGAAGAACATCTTGCTCGCCGCCGGACTGTTCCATGAAGACGAGCACGGCAACGCCGATGTGGGACCGCTCTTCGAGCAGCAAGTTGAGACCCGGATCATCGATCTCGCTGACGGCACGTATAACGCCAAGAAGGATCCGAAAGTATTCGACCAACTCGAGGAGGCGAAAGAGGCCCCCTCGCTTTCTCCGGAAGCGGACCCGGCCGGCATCAAACGGCGAGAAGAACATTCGTTTGTCTACCTAGTCCGCAAAGATGGCAAACTCGATCAGATCGTTTTGCCGATTCGGGGGTATGGCCTGTGGTCGACGCTGTACGGATTCATCGCGCTGGATGTCGAGTCGCTTCGCGGCGGCGCCGATCAGTTGGTGGTTCGCGGCCTGACTTACTACCAGCATGCTGAAACACCGGGACTGGGCGGGGAAGTTGACAATCCGCTCTGGAAGGCGAAGTGGAAGGGAAAGAAAGTCTTCGACAAGGATTGGAACGTGCGGCTGGAAGTGACCAAAAACGCAAGCTCCGAATACCAGGTCGATGCGCTCTCCGGGGCAACGCTCACCTCCCGCGGCGTCACGAATATGATGAAGTTCTGGCTCGGCGCGAATGGCTTCAAACCGTTCCTCGTTAAGCAACAGCAAGAACTCGCCGGGCAACGGCCGGTAGGAGATGGCCATGGCTGAACCGAAACCGAAAGAAATTTTTCTCAATCCGCTCTTCGACAACAATCCCATCGCCCTGCAGGTGCTCGGAATCTGCTCGGCGCTGGCCGTCACGATCAAGCTGGAAACGACCGTCGTGATGTGCTTGGCCGTCACCTTCGTCACGGCCTGCTCGAGCGCCTCCGTGGCACTCATCCGAAAGCAGATACCCACCAGCATCCGCATCATCGTGCAGATGACGATCATCGCCTCGCTGGTCATCGTGGTCGACGAGTTCATTCAGGCGTTTGCGTTCAACATCAGCCAGCAGCTCTCGGTGTTCGTGGGGTTGATCATCACCAATTGCATCGTCATGGGCCGGGCCGAAGGCTTTGCGATGAGAAACAACGTGAAGCTGAGTTTTTTGGACGGTCTGGGCAACGGCGTCGGCTACAGTCTGATCTTGCTTTTCGTCGGCGTACTGCGTGAGTTGTTCGGATCGGGCAGGCTGTTCGGGATGTCGCTGATGCCGACGGTGACCGAGGGAGGCTGGTATGTGCCTAACGGTCTGATGCTCTTGCCGCCGAGCGCGTTCTTCATCATCGGGCTGACGATCTGGGCGATGAGGACCTGGAAACCCGAGCAGGTCGAGGAGGGTTAAAACGATGGGGGCCGAGCATTACATCAGCCTGTTCGTGAAGTCGGTATTCGTCGAGAATCTGGCACTGTCGTTTTTTCTCGGCATGTGCACGTTTCTGGCGGTCTCGAAGAACGTGAAAACGGCCGTCGGGCTGGGGATTGCGGTGGTCGTCATTCAGACGATTACGGTCCCCGCCAACAATCTCATTTTGAACTACGTATTGAAGCAGGGCGCGCTAGCCCGCGTGTTGGGCGAGGGCTACAGCAGCATCGATCTGACGTTCTTAGGGCTGATCAGCTACATCGGCGTGATCGCGGCGATGGTGCAGATTCTGGAAATGACACTCGACCGCTTCTTCCCGCTGCTGTACAACGCGCTGGGCATCTTTCTGCCGCTGATTACCGTCAACTGTGCCATCCTCGGCGGGACGCTGTTCATGGAGGTCCGCGATTACAACTTTGCCGAGAGCGTTGTTTTCGGATTCGGTTCGGGCATGGGCTGGGCGCTGGCGATCACCGCTTTGGCCGGCATTCGCGAGAAAATGAAATACAGCGACGTGCCCGACGGGCTGAGGGGGCTCGGAATCACGTTCATCACGGTCGGCCTGATGGCGCTGGCGTTCATGTCGTTCTCGGGAATCCAGTTGTGATTAGCTAGGTCATTGTCATGGAAATTTTTCTCGGCGTCGTCATGTTTACCACCGTCGTGGCGGCGCTGGTGGTGCTCATTCTGTTTGCGAAGTCGAAGCTGGTCGCCAGCGGAAGTGTGAAGATCCTCATCAACGATCAAAAGACCGTTACGGTTCCCGCCGGCGGCAAGCTGTTGGGGGCGTTGGCTTCGGACAACATTTTCGTCTCCTCGGCCTGCGGCGGCGGCGGGACCTGCGGGCAGTGTAAGGTGCGGGTGCTCGCCGGGGGCGGCGACATCCTGCCCACTGAGAGAAACCACATCAACAACCGTCAGGCCCGTGAGGGACTGCGACTGGCCTGCCAGGTGGCCGTCAAGCAGGACATGAACATCGAAGTCCCCCCGGAAGTCTTCGAGACCAAGAAGTGGCCGTGCACCGTCCGCTCGAATTGCAACGTTGCCACGTTCATCAAGGAGCTGGTGCTCGACCTGCCGGCCGGCGAAAACGTCGATTTCAAGCCGGGAGGATTTATCCAGATCGAAGTCCCGCCTCACTATCTGAGGTACTCCGACTTCAACATCCAAGAGGAATACCGACCCGATTGGGACAGGTACAACCTCTGGCGGCTGGAATCGCACGTCGTCGAGGACGTGACGCGGGCCTATTCGATGGCCAACTACCCGGGCGAAAAGGGCACCATCAAGCTCAACGTCCGGATCGCGACCCCGCCGCCCCGGGCGCCGGAGGGAACACCGCCGGGCAAGGTTTCGTCGTTCATCTTCAACCTCAAGTCCGGCGACGAGTGCACCATTTCCGGACCGTACGGCGAATTCTTCATCAAGGAGACCGATGCCGAGATGATTTACATCGGCGGCGGCGCCGGCATGGCCCCGCTGCGGTCGCACGTGTTTGAGCTGCTCAAAATCCGCAAGACAAAGCGGAAGGTCTCCTACTGGTACGGCGCCCGCAGCCTGCGCGAGATGTTCTATCAGGAAGAATTCGAGCAACTGGCCAGAGAGAATGAGAACTTCTCTTGGCACGTGGCCCTCTCCGAGCCGCAGCCCGAAGACAACTGGACCGGGCTCACCGGATTCATCCACCAGGTCCTCTACGACCAATACTTGAAGGACCACCCCGCCCCCGAAGATTGCGAATACTACATCTGCGGACCGCCCATGATGCTGCAGGCCGTGTTGAAGCTGCTCGACGATCTGGGCGTCGAACCGGAGAACATCCTCTGCGACGACTTCAGTAGCTGAGCAGAGTGTACATCGAAATGACCAATGACCAATTCCCAATGACGAACAAGGGGCCATCAGCCGGCCAAAGACGATGACCGCAACGAAGTTCATCGGTGTGGCCTGGTCGTTGCCGAGAGCATTGGTCATTGCTCGTTGGTCATTGGGAATTGCTCGTTGGTCATTGGTCATTGGCCATTTCGTAGCAACCGAGCGGCACAAAGGCCACACGAGCTTTGCTTCGAGCCACGTCGCGGCGTTATGCGTCCTCTTGGCCCTCTGCGGATGTGCTGAACGCGGGGCGGACAACGCCGCGGTCACCATTATGGGCCTCACTATGGGAACCCGCTATACGGTGAAGCTGGCGAACCTGCCACCCGAGGCCGACACCGATCAACTGCAGGCCGAAATCGATGGTCGGCTCGAAACCATCAACGACCAGATGTCGACGTACCGCCCGGAGTCGGAGCTGTCGCGATTCAATTCCTATGTCGGCGCCGAGTGGTTCGACGTCTCCCCGGAGACGGCACTTGTCGTGGCGGAAGCCCGGCGAGTCAGTCAGCTCAGCGGCGGCGCGTTCGACGTGACCGTCGGCCCCTTGGTCAATCTGTGGAACTTTGGCCCCGAACCGCGAGACGGTCGTCTCCCCACCGACACAGAGATTGCCGAAGCCAAAGACAAGGTCGGTTACAGCCGGCTCGATGTTCGCGATTCCCCCCCCGCACTCCGCAAGTCGCGGAGCGACATGTACGTTGACCTCTCCGCCATTGCCAAGGGCTTTGCGGTGGATCGGATCGCCGAGCTGCTCGACGAGCGGGCACTTGCCGGCTACATGATCGAGATCGGCGGCGAGATTCGCACCAAGGGAGCAAAACCGGACGGCAAGATGTGGACCATCGGCATCGAGACGCCAACGCCAAACCGCAGAGGCATCCAGAAGCGAATCGTGCTCGCAGACGGCGCCATGGCCACCTCTGGCGATTACCGCAATTTCGTCGAGATCGGCGGAAAACGATACTCCCACACCATCGACCCTCGCACGGGCCGGCCGATTGAGCACGCACTGGCCTCGGCCACCGTCATCGCCGACAATTGCATGCGCGCCGATGCGATGGCCACCGCCTTGATGGTTCTGGGACCGCAAAAGGGCTATAATCTGGCGCTCAAAGAAAACCTGGCGGCATTGTTGATCGTGCGCCGAGACGACGGATTCGTTGAACAGGCAACGCCCGCCTTCGAAAAACTGTCCGGACGAGAAGCGGAAAATCACATGACTCTCTTTCTGGCCGCCTTCGCGATCTTTGCTGTGGCCGTTGTCGCGATGGCCCTCGGAGTGATCTTCAGTCATCGCTGTTTGCGAGGTACGTGCGGCGGGCTGGCGGGGATGCGGGACGAGCAGGGCCGGCCGCTGTGCGAGGCGTGCGACGCGCGGGCCGCCCAACGCTCCGGCATCGACGAAAACCACTCCGACGCCGAAGGAAACGAATCCCGCCGGCTTCCAACAGACGCGGCCATTCCAGAGTGATCCCACCGAGAGAACATGCAGCAAACAGATGTCGCGATCATTGGCGGTGGAATCGTCGGGTTGGCCACCGCATACCGGCTCGTCGAGCGGTATCCGGACAAGCGGGTCACCGTCCTGGAGAAGGAAGCCGACTTGGCCCACCATCAAACGGGCCACAACTCCGGGGTGCTGCATTCCGGAATTTATTACAGGCCCGGGTCGCTGAAGGCCGTCAATTGCCGTGAAGGCAAACAAGCTATGGAGGCTTTCTGCACTGCGGAAGGCATCGCCTACGATGTGTGCGGCAAGGTGATCGTCGCCGTCGATGAATCCGAGATTCCCGCTCTGGAGCGGATCTACGAGCGCGGACAGGCCAACGGCGTCAAGTGTGAGATCATCGAGCGCGGGCGGTTGCAGGAGCTGGAACCACACGCCGCCGGCGTCCGCGCCCTTCATGTGCCGGAAGCCGGTATCGTCGACTACCGCCAGGTCTGCCAGGCGCTTGCCGAGCACGTTCGTCAATCGGAAGGTACGATTCTCACAGACGCCAAAGTCATCGGCATCGCGCAGCAGAGTGGTCGGGCTGTCGTCCAGAGCACCGCCGGCGACGTCGATGCCGGACTCGTCGTCAATTGCTGCGGCCTTTATTCCGACCGTGTCACCAGGCTCAGCGGAAGCAAGCCCGAGGCGAAGATCGTTCCGTTTCGTGGCGAGTATTATGAGTTGACCTCCTCGGCGGAGCACTTGTGCCGGAACCTCATCTACCCAGTCCCCGATCCGAAGTTTCCGTTTCTGGGAGTTCACTTCACGCGGATGATTTGCGGCGGCGTGGAATGCGGCCCGAATGCCGTGCTGGCGTTTGCCCGCGAAGGATACCGCAAGTCCGACGTCAACCTGGTTGATCTGTTCGAGACGCTCACCTATCCTGGATTTCCGCGGATGGCGCTGAAGTATTGGAAGATGGGGCTGGGGGAAACGTGGCGGTCCTTCAGCAAGCGGGCCTTCGTGAAAGCCTTGAGCCGCTTGATGCCCGAAATCCACTCCGAACATCTCCAACCCGCGCCGGCCGGCGTGCGGGCCCAGGCGCTACGGCGCGACGGCAGCCTGGTCGACGACTTCCTCATCCAGGAGACCGAGCGAGTGATCAACGTCTGTAATGCCCCTTCACCGGCCGCCACCGCCTCGCTGAACATCGGCCGGACGATCGTCGAAAAACTAGCCGCATATTTTTAGTGGTTTGTCAGCTTCAGTTTGAAAGGCTTTGTGGGGCAGGCTTTCTAGCCTGCCATTGCCGATCGGCAGGCTAGAAAGCCTGCCCCACACTCGACGACATCCATGCTTGATTCGTTTGAGCTTCAAAAACCCGAAACAGAGTAACCGAGTGCCATGCCTGAAATCGAAACCCATCTGTATCCGATCGAGCAGTTGCACGAATTTTGTGTTCGCGTGTTGGCGCATCTGGGAGTTCCCGACGCCGACGCCCGTCTGGCGGCCGACGTCTTGGCGTCGGCCGACCTTCGCGGCATCGACTCGCACGGAATCGCCCGCCTGAAATGCTACTGGGAACTGCTGTCGATCGGCCGCACCAATCCGCGGGCCAACGTCGCCGTGGTGCGGGAAACGGCCAGCACGGCCACCGTCGACGGCGACAACGGTCTCGGCCTGGTGGTCGGCCCCAAGGCGAACAACATCGCCATGGACAAGGCGGATGCGGCCGGCTCGGGCTGGGTGGCCGTCCGCGGGTCGAACCACTACGGCATTGCCGGGTACTATGTGCTCGAAGCGCTCAAGCGGGACCAAATCGGCCTCGCGATGACCAACACCACCCGCATGGTCGCTCCGCTGTGGGGAGCCGAGCGGATGATCGGCACGAATCCGATCGCCGTCGCGTTTCCCGGCAAAGAAGAGCCCCCAGTCGTGATCGATATGGCAACCACCGCGGCGGCTTTCGGCAAAGTGGAAATGGCCATGCGCAAAGGAGAGCCGATCCCCGACGGCTGGGCTATCGACGGCGACGGACACCCCACCACCGACCCCCACAAAATGGCCTCCGACGGCGCCATGCTGCCGCTCGGTTCCGAACGCCAACGGGGCGGCCACAAAGGGTATTGCCTGGCGGCCATGGTCGATTTGCTTTCCGGCCCGCTCTCCGGAGCGAATTGGGGG
>CAZGYE010000024.1:0-33358 GCA_964530165.1 uncultured Planctomycetaceae bacterium | reverse complement strand
CGTCGTGGACAACACGTTCGCCTTCTTCGCCGATTGGATCGACGCAGCCTAGCAGTAGTTGAGAGTTGAGAGAAATGCGGAATGGGGCATGGGGAGCGTGGCTCCGGGGTGTGAACTTCGTCATTGGACATTGAGGCTTGGTCATTGGAACTGCCCGGCTTCCGCCCGGTCCTCTCGGCTTTCCGCTTTCCACAATTCTGAGAAAATGCTCCCGTCTTGCTTGACTTCACTGGGCCGGCCAGTGTTTCCTGTGTTGGTGATCCGGTGTCACACGACAACCCGGAAAGCTCCAACCCGTTCGAAAGGAAACACTCATGGCTGCAGGCGCCCTCCCGTCCTACTTGTCGTCGGCAACGCCCAATCCCCCCGGCAACCGAACGGCATGGTACAAGAACACGGCCCAATCGTACGCGGGCATCTTTCTGTGGATTGCCTTCTACGATCAGCTAGCCGGAAACGCCGACGGTCCGGGAGTCCTGGGCATGACGGGACTCGGTACGTGTCTGCTGGGGCTGGTGGTGGCCGGCTTGGCCTGCCACCTGCTCTTCTACACTGTGCCCGGTCTACTGGGGATGAAGACGGGCTTGCCCCTGTACATTGTGGGAACCAGTACGTTTGGGACGAAGGGCGGCTATTTCCTGCCGGGCATTTTCATGGGGCTGTTGCAGATCGGCTGGTACAGCGTGGCCACCTATTATGCAGCGGGCCTGGTTCTCAAGGGCGTAGGAATGGAGGAATACGCGACGAGCATCTATGGCGAAGGAGCGCAGTTCAGCCTGGTGTTCGTGATCACCGCTATTCTCTGGGGATACCTGCTGGCTTTATTCGGCGCTTTGGGCATTGACTACGTGGCCAAGATGTCGACCTTCTTCCCTATCGTGCCGATCGCCATGCTGCTGATCGCAGCAGTGGGCAGCATCGGTCACATCGGTCAGGTCGGGAGTTACAAGCCGGCCGCCGAGCAGACCCTGCCCGGCTTTTTGCTGGTCATCCAGATGGTCATCGGTTTCTTTGCCACGGCAGGGGCCGTGGGAGCAGACTTTTGCAGCAACAACCGCAACGCCGAGGACGTAAAATGGGGCGGTGTGACCGGCATTTGGTTGGCCATCGTGGTTGCGGGGGGACTGGCGCTGGTGACTGTGGCCGGGGCTCATGGGATTGATCCCCATTTGAAGAACTTCACTTTCAGCGCCGCGTTGCCGGTCGTCAGCCCCGGGCTGGGCAAGATCATGCTGATTCTATTCGCCATCGGGTCGATTGCCCCGGCTTGCTTCTGCTCGTTCATCATCGGCAACAGCCTTTCCACCATGCTGGGCAGCGAAAAGACCCGCATCCCGCTGACTTTGGGCGGGGCGACGATCGGCATCGTGCTGGCGGCGCTGGGCGTGGCGGGGAATTTGGCCCCTTTCTTCGGCCTGATTGGCGCTTCGTTCGGTCCGGTCATCGGCGCGATGATCGCCGACTACCTACTCAGCGGCCGCCAATGGGCCGGCCCACGCGACGGGGTGAGCATCCCCGGTTACGCGGCGTGGGTGCTTGGGTTCCTGGTTGGCATCTCCAATAATGATCTCGTCACCAAGGCGCTGGATTCCGAATTGTTGCCCAATTGGCATCCCACGAGCCTGTACTCGCTCGTCGTGGGCTTTGTGGTCTATTGGGTCCTGGCTAAGGCGGGACTGGAACCGGAGAAAGTGGAACTGCCCCAGCTCCCCTCGACAACCGCTGCTGCGGAAGAAGGACCATCGTGAAGATGATCCGTACTTTCATTGCCGTAAAGATCCCGGCATCGCCACCGTTGCGGAAAGTTGCCAGGCAGCTTGCCGAGATGGGCCAACCGGTCAAATCGGTCGCCGTAGACAATTTGCACGTGACGTTGAAGTTTCTCGGCGAGAGCGACCCGGAACTGCTTCCGGAAATCGGCGACATCGTGCGGGCGGCCGCAGCGCCGGAATTGGCCTTTCAGTTGCGCGTCGTCGGGTTGGGGGCGTTTCCGCATCTGGGCCGGCCGTCGGTCGTCTGGGCCGGCATGGAAGATGCCGAGACGCTTGTCGCCATTGCCGAGAAACTCGAAAAGCGCCTCAAACCGCTCGGCTTCCAACCGGAACGGCGAAAGTTCCATCCGCACCTGACGTTGGCCCGCGTCCGCAGCAAGCCGCCAGCCGAGTTGAGGACGCTCGTCACCGAGCACGAATCGACCGAGTTCGGCGCCGCGACGGTCGAGTCCGTCTTGTTGGTCCAGTCGGAGTTACGCCCGGAAGGCGCCCGCTACACGATCCTTCACTCCACAAAGCTGGTGGGCACCTGAAGGCCGGCGCCTCGCCGCATGCCGGGCGACAACCGTCCTTCATCGTCTCACCGCTCCGAAGAAAGCTATGTGTCATCACGGCGTCAACGCTTCGATGTCGTCGAACTGTTCGAAGTGAGAGGAATTGAACGTGCCGATTCTCCGGACACCAAGTCCATTGCTCCATGACGGCACGGGCCACGAGGCGATCGAGTTTTCTTCTGCTGGTTCCCAGGCTCAAGCTTCTGCTGGTTCCCAAGCTCGAGCTTGGGAACCAGGGTCGGGCGCGTTATATTCCCGGAAACCTCAGTACGGAAGGAGCACTTGGCGATGTCAGCCGCGATCGATAGACAATACTGCTCGGCTCGGTTCGCGTGGCGATGTTTTCGTTGTACATGCTTACTCGTCGCTTGCTGCCCTGCCGGAACGACACCCGCCGCCCCGCCCCGCGAAATGAAGTTCGCGCTGACCCGCGAGCAGTTCAAGCAGGAATTGGACCGGCAGGTGAAGCGGCAGTACCGGCTCGTCGACATCTCGACCTGCATCGTCAACGGCCGTGCGCAGTTGGCCGGCATCTGGGAGAAAGGAGCCGAGTTCCCGTGGCACGCAGTGGCCGGTTACACGCCGATGGAGTTTCAGGCGGAAGCTTCTTCCCGGTCGAAACAGGGATTTCGTCTCATCCACTTGGGCGCAACCAGCGCCGTCGGCCGGATTACGTACGACGCCATTTGGGAGAAGCACCAGAGGCCGTCTCCGGAAGTTCGGCTGAGCCTGACGGCCGATGAATTCCTGGAATCGCATGAAACGCTCACCGGCTCCGGCCACCAATTGCTGCGAATTGCCGCCTTTGAAAAAGAGGGGGCCGTCCATTTCGCCGGCCTCTGGGAGGAGCGAGACAAGCCGTCTCGAGAAGTCCAGCTCAAGTTGAGTTACACGCAGTTGCGGCGAGAGTTTCGTGATAAGGCAAAGGTGGGAGTTCGGCTCGCGCAAGTGTGCGCCTATGCGGAGAAACGCCGATTGCGGCACGCGTGCATCTGGGAAGAGGCGGAAGGGCCCAAACAGCAAATCACCGGCGGACTGACGGCCGTCGCCCTCGCGAAGACGCTCGAGAAGATGGCCAGCGACCGGTTCGGGCCGCTACAGATCAGCGCTTACACCTTCGGTGGCCGAGACCGGTACGTCGTCGTTTGGGAAGAGGTCGGGGACGCGGACTAAACGGACAGACAATGTCACTGCCCAGCTTCAGTGTGAAGAACCACGTGCTGGTGAACATGACGATGATCGTCATCCTCGTGGCGGGCTGCATCTTTGCGGTGACGCTGGTCCGCGAAATGTTTCCGGAGTCGGAACCGGACAAGCTGCTGATTTCGGTGGTCCATCCCGGCGTGCAGCCTCAGGAGATCGAGAAAGCGATCACGATCAAGATCGAGGAGGCGGTCCGCGATGTGGAAGGCGTCGAGAAGGTCGACTCGATCGTCTCCGAAGGATTCAGCACCACCGTCGTGACGCTGCTGAGCGAGGTGCAGAACATCGATGCAGTCCTCGAGGATGTGAAGAACGAGGTCGACGCGATCGAAGATATGCCCGAGGACGTCGAACAGGTCACGATCAGCAAGCTCGAACCGAAGCTGCCGGTGATTATGGTGGCCATCTACGGTGAGGGCCGAGAGGCCGATCTGAAACGCGCCGCCCGGAGCTTGCGCGACGAATTGCTGCTGCTGCCGGGCGTCAGCGACGTCGAGATTTCCGGAACGCGGGACGATGAGATCAGTGTCGAGATCCGCCCCGAGCGGCTGCTCGAATACGACATCACATTCGACGAGGTGGCACGGGCCATTGCACTCACCAACCTTGACGTCTCCGGGGGCCAGCTCAAGGGGGATCGCACCAGCATCTCGGTCCGCACGCTGGGCGAAGAGACCCGCGGCGTCGATCTGGAAGACCTCGTGGTCCGCAGCGAGCCGGACGGCCGAAAGATCTTTCTGGCCGACGTCGCCGTGATTCGCGACGATTTCGTCGACTCCGATCTGGAAAGCTATTTCAACGGCGAGCCGGCGGTTCACTGCATCGTTTACAAGACCAGATCGCAAGATGCCATCCAAATTGCGACGCTGGTAAAGGCTTACGTGTACGGCAAGCAGGGGGCCGCCTTCGATCCCTACGGTTTCGACGCAGCGTACGCAAGCCCGTGGTATGCGAAGCCGTTTCGATTGACGGGGGCCTCCATTTCGCAAGGAGTCGGCTGGCTGGTCGGCAAAACGACCGGCCGACCGGATCCGCTGGCGAAGTACGAGGAAAGTCGAGCATCACCGTTCGATCACAATTTCAAGATTGCGCTGCATACCGATCTGTCCCGATTTGTGGAGGGGCGTCTCGATCTGATGATGCGAAACGGCAGGAACGGACTGCTGCTGGTGCTGATCTCGCTCAATCTGTTTCTGAACTGGCGAGTGGCGTTCTGGGCGGCCATGGGACTGCCCGTATCGTTTCTGGGGACGTTCATCGTGATGTGGGCCTTCGGTTCGACGATCAACCTGCTGACGATGTTCGGCCTGATCATTGTGCTGGGGATCATCGTCGATGACGCGATTGTGATCGGCGAAAACATCTATCGCCACGTGGAAGCAGGGCTTCCGCCGATGAGGGCTGCAGTCCGCGGAGCCGAAGAGGTGATGTGGCCGGTCACGATTGCCGTGTTGACGACGATCGCGGCGTTCGCCCCGCTGTTGTTTATCAAAGGGCAAATCGGCGACTTCATGGGGCAGTTACCGATCGTGGTTCTGGCAGCGCTGAGCGTTTCGCTGGTCGAGGCGCTGCTCATTTTGCCCGCGCACCTTTCGCATCTGCCCTCGAAGAAACAAAAGGAGGACCGCGCAGCGCGGCGCGCGGCGCGCAGCCTGTTCAGCCGCCGGCTCATTGGTTTCCGGGGCATGCAGGATCGGCTGTATCACGGGGCTTTGGCGAGGACCTACGAGCGATTCCTGCGGCTGGCGCTCCGCTGGCGGTATGTCACGGTCGCGGTCGCAGTCGCGCTCTTGATGATGTCGCTGGGTCTGTTCGCCGGCGGAATTGTCGAACGGGTGTTTATCCAGAAAATGGACAGCGAGACGCTGATTTGTGACGTCGAGATGCCGGTGGGAACCACGGCTGAGAACGTCAAGGATCGATTGAAGATCATCGATCTTTACGCGGCCACAGTGCCTGAAGTGGTCAACGTGCAAACCAACGTCGCGCGGCAATACGATTTCCGCGGCACCGGTGCGACGGCTCTGAACGATCAATCGCATCTGGGACAGATCGTCATCGAACTGAAGCCGGCCGACGAGCGAGAGTTGAACAACGAACGCTCCAGCCAGCAACTGCTTGTCGAGTTTCGCAGGATGTCGGCGCGGCTGCCGGGCGTGAATTCCGTCACCTGGGACGCCATCTACGGCGGTCCTGGGGGCAAATCGATCCACATCAAAGTGACCGGCGAAGATTTCGATGAGATCGTGGCCGTCGCGAATGAGCTGAAAGTGGCACTCTCACGCTACGAGGGCGTCTCAGACCTCGACGACGACTTCGACAAGGGCAAACGCGAGGTGCGGCTCAGACTGCGTGATTCCGCCCGGCCGACGGGAATCGACGTGAGCGCGCTGGGCAACCATGTCCGTTCGGCGATGTACGGCAGAGAAGCCCGGCGGTTCATGCGAAACCGCGAAGACGTCAAAATCATGGTCCGCTATCCCGAGGACTTTCGCGAGAGCGTTTACAACCTCGAATCGATGTGGATCCCGACGGGTCTCACCGCGGGCAAACGCGGCTGGGTTCCGCTGGGAGAGGTCGCCGAGTTGACCGAGGCCGAAAGTTATACCACCATCCATCGCAGCCAGCAGCGACGCTCCGTGACCGTGTTTGGCTCAGTGGACCAGAAAGTTGCCAGCATGTCCGAGATTTTGGAAAAGATCCGGCAGAAGTTCGACACCGAGATCAAGCCGGAACATCCCGACACACAGATCGAATTCCTCGGCAGTTACGAGGAGATGACAAAAGCCTTTAGCGGTCTCAAACTGGCCTTTCCGGTGGCGTTGTTGCTCATTTACATGCTGCTGGCCGGCTTGTTCCGTTCGTACGTCCAGCCGTTGGTGGTGATGTCGGCCATACCGTTTGGCATACAGGGCGCGATCGTCGGTCATTGGGTCACCGGCAACCCTATGACAATCCTTAGCTGGATCGGACTGGTCGCGCTGACGGGAATCGTGGTGAACGACGCGTTAATCCTGGTCGACTTCATCAACAGCCGCATCCGGCGCGGAATGGATGACTTCGAGGCCAGCATACAAGGGGCGAAGCTGCGGCTGCGGGCCATTCTGCTCACCACATTGACCACTGTCGCCGGCTTGACCCCGTTGTTGTTCGAGACCAGCTTCCAGGCGAAGTTTCTGATCCCGATGGCCGTCACGCTGACCTTCGGGCTGATCTTTGCCACGGGGCTGACGCTCGTCATTGTGCCGGCGCTGAACATGATCTTCTTCGACCTGCGCCGGGCTCAGTAGTTCCAGTAAATCCCGAAGTGCCAACTTTTTATATACCATTTGTCGGCGCGCTGGACCTGGATTCGGGGGTGCCGCGGCAACCCCTGCCAGATGAAACTGCTGCCGGGGCGGGACATCTCCCAAACGCCGGTGATCGAATAACCGGCCCGCAGTTTCGCATTTTCCAGGACGTGCATCTTCCGCAGGATCGGGATCAGGCCGAACACCTTCATTTCGAGATAGACCGACTGCTCCAGCAGGGGGGAGACGTGAGTATGCACTTGGCTTCCGGAGAAAGGGCTTTCCTGTACGAAATTCGGACCATTCGTATTAAATCCATCACCGATCCCGTTCCCCGACAACTCGATTGATTCGCGGTTCGCCAGGATGCCGGCGATCGACTCACCCCAGATCTTGAGCTTGTCGCGGCCCAACTCGTACCGCAAACCGATCTGCGGGCCGGCCAAATGGCTGCGGACCGCCGATTGCAGATTCGAGTGGAAGGCGGGAACAACGAAGACCGGATCCACCGTCAGATCGGGAGTGCCGTCCGGGTTGAACGTAATCGCCAGTCCGCTGTCTTTGCCTTCGAACAGAAATCGCTCGCGAATGAACATGTACCGAAACCCCCACAGCGGACGCACTGTGAAGAATCGGCGGTCCCATTTCGGAGTCAACAGCCAGGTCACTTCCGCCCCGAATGTTTCGGTGTCGTAGGAAATCTTGAACAACTTGTCGTATGGAACGCTGGAACCACCCAGTCCATCGTCCAGCGGCAGCGCTGCGGTGATCCGCAGCGCTGTTGGGTCGAAGTCTATCAGGGGGTCCGTCCCCCGCCGGAACAACCAGTTAACGTCGGAAGACCAAAACCCGGCAATCTCCAAACCGCTACCGTCCGGATTGGAAAATCCCCATGTCCCGCGGATGCCGGGAGCCGTTGGGTCGGGCTTTCGATCTTGGAACACGGCACCCGTGTTGATGCTCACGTTGCCGATGATGCCTGAGGTAAATGCGCCAAAATTGATCGGACGAAAGAATCCGTCCTCAAGCGGAGGTACGCCGGGAGAACCGACCCGGTTTTCCTCCGGACGCTTGGTCCGCGACACGAGCGATTCGAGCGTGAAGAAGTACCGTTGGGGTTTATTGTTCGCGTCCCAGTTCCACAAACCGTTTTCGTTGTAGTGCCGGCTGTAATGGTTCTCGTAGGGCGACATACCAGGCCAAGGTGCGTAGCTCGCTGGGAAACCGCCCGGATCGCTCGCTCCGGGCGAAGCCGGTGAACCGGCTGGGGCGTATGGACCGGCGGTCACTTGAGCGTCGGCCGCTCGGCCGCTCAACAACGTCAGGAGCAAAAAGCTCATGAACGATGCCCACCAGTGTTTTCGCCGCATCAAAACGTTCCTACCGATCAGCGGAGTTCCTCTCTCGCGTAGTCCGCCGCTCCCGCGCGGAACAATCCGCGCGTTCACAGACGGACCTGTCGGTAGTATCGGTTCGGTAAGATGTTAATCTGTAACGATTATTCGGGATCTGCCGGGTTTGACGGCGTTGTCGAACAGAGCGATCAGCGATTAGCGGTCAGCGATCAGCGGTCAACAGTGTGTTCCGAACAGGAAGCGAACGACAGTTACCCCAACATCCCTTGTCAGTTGACGTTACGATCTTTGTCCTCTTGGCGTCTTGGCGGTTGATGAAGAATCCCGGCTAAGCCCAATACCGTTTCACGAAGCCTATGTGGAAATGTGCAAACGATTTGTGATGGGTGGCTGGGTCAGAGTCTTCGATGCCCCAGGGAGTCGATCACCGTAAGATCTGGGGCTTCGCGGACTCAGCCCCAGCCACACCGTTCCCTCAGCTTCACGAAAGCGAATGAGTGCATTGGAGTTATGCTTCGTTAAACGGTATTGCGGCTAAGCCGGTCTTGTTGCTGAGAGCTGACTGCTGAAAGCGGAGTGCTTCTGCGGTTCGCCGGCGGCTACAAGGTCGGTCCGATGCTCCAGGGGCAGAACTCTTCGTCGCCGATGCCTTGCCGCTCGCTCTTGGTCTGCTCGCCGCTCGCGACGGCGATCATCATCTCGAACAGTTCGCGGCCGAGGGACGAGACCGACGCCCCATCGAGAATGCGGCCGGCGTTGACGTCCATGTCGTCAACCATGTGTTCGTACATCGGCGTGTTCGACGCCACTTTGATGGTCGGGACCGGCTTACAGCCGAAACAGCTTCCCCGGCCGGTGGTGAACACAACGACGTTCGCCCCGCCGGCCACCATGCCCGTCACCGACGCTGAGTCGAAGCCGGGCGTATCCATAATCACGAACCCCTTCTCGGTGACCGGCTCGGCATAGCGATACACCTCACACAGCGCCGTGCTGCCGGCCTTGGCGATCGCGCCCAACGACTTCTCGTAGATGGTAGTCAACCCGCCCCTCTTGTTCCCCACGGACGGATTGTTGTCGATCTCGACGCCGAACATGCCGACATGCTTCTCCCACCACTTGATTCGCTCGACCAATTTCTTGCCGATTTCGGGAGTGCGGGCTCTGCGCGTGAGGGCGTGCTCGGCGCCGTAAATCTCCGGTGTCTCGCCGAGAATCGTCGTTCCTCCGTGTGCCACCAGCAAGTCACTGGCCACGCCGAGGGCCGGGTTTGCCGTGACGCCGCTGTTGCCGTCGCTGCCACCACACTCGGTGCCGAGTATGAGCTCCGAGACCGGTATCGGAACCCGCTGGACCTCGTTGAGGACCGGCAACATCTGCTTCAAGACCTCGACCGCCCGGTCGACCGTCTTGGCCACTCCGCCGTGATCTTGAATATTCATCAGCAGCGGCAACGGCTCACTCGAACGTTCCCCCAGGTCGAGCTGGACCAGCCCGTGATTGTCTACCAGATAAGAACCCTGTGCCGTTTCGCAGCCGAGACCGAGTACCAGATACGCGCCGATGTTCGGATGCTTCGCAAATCCAGCCAGCACGCGGGCCAGTTGCTGGTGATCCTCGCCGCCGTACTGCATCGCACAGCCTCCCTTGTGCACCACAGGAACGATGCCGTCGATGTTCGGATAATCGGCCAGCAGCGATTCGTCGATCCGCCGGGCGACGTATTTCGAAGTCGTTGCCGAGCAGTCCACTGTGCTGATCACCGCAATGTAGTTCCGCGTGGCCGCTCGCCCGTCAGCCCGGCGGTATCCCAGAAAGGTTCGGCCGGTGATCGGTTCCGGATCGGGCGGGACGTCCTGCGAAAAAGCGTAATCCAAACTCAAGTGCCCGACTCCCAGGTTGTGGGAATGCACCCAGCCGCCCGGATCGATGTCCCGACTGGCAAACCCGATGAGCTGCCCGAATTTGCGAACCGGCTTACCCCGCGGAATCGGCTCAAGGGCCACCTTATGGCCCAGTTCGATGACGTCCGCCGTGACAATCGTGTTTCCGCCCGGCTCCAACTGAAACGCCGTCCCTTGAGGGACCGTCCGCTTCGCGATCGCAATGTTGTCGTGACTGTGCAAACGCAGACACGGAGACTCACTGACAGCCGACATGCGGATTGCTCCCTTTGCAAATGATCGTTTTGTGACGAGGAATGCAGCGTACTGCGTTGGGGCACTCCGTGCAATTGATCAGGAAGCCAGGAATTGGCGCAGAAAGTCGACGGCCCGAAGGTGGATTCCCGGCAACGTGCTCTCGCGTGGACCGGCGACGTTCAGAACTTTGATTCGATGTGCTTCAATCCATTCGACAACCGATTCCACATCGGCGGGCCAATTCAGATCGACGGTCAGACAGGGCATGCCCATTTCGCCGGCCAGTGATTTCGTCAATGCCGTCCCGCCGGCAGGCTTGCCAATGGTCAGGATCAACGTTCCGTCCGAGTCGCGCACGTTCCACTTGGTGCGGACCGCGTATTCCGCTGACGGCGTTTCCCGGAGCGGATATCCAGCAGCGATCGTTCCGTCTTCGGCCTTTCGCCCCAGCGGACACCAGCCGCCACACGCGACGCCCAACTCGAGCGCGACGTCCAACGCCGCCCGGTCGACCCCGGTCTGCCCGCCGGAGACGATTCTTTCAATGGACACGCTTTACCGTTTCTGTTTGTGGTCAGGTTTGTAAAATGTCTCATCATGCCGACATCGAACGATATCATACCAAAACCTCGCCGGCGGTTGCTGAAAACACTGTTGAAGCGGCCAAGAAAGATTCGCCGCTTCGCGCCTCGCATTTCGTTTGAAGAGGCCACCGCTGTGATGCCTGATTTGCAGGAGGCCGGTCATTGGGGGCAGGTGGTTTTGCTCAGCGACCTCGTCATCGCGCTGCACCGCGACGGAACGGTCTCGCGGCTGTTCCACATTACCACAATGCTCCATGGAGATCAGGAGCTGGCCGAGTGGGACGAAGTCACCCGCGATTACGATCCGCGGAACTCGCTGGAAACCATCCGCAAGGCACTGGTGCATTTGCCGGACGGCACGAAGCGCAAAACCAAGCGAACCGTCACACCGGTCGATCCACACAGCCGCGTCGTGTCGATGACGTTTTTTCCACTTCGACCCGGCGTCGTGCTCGAATTCGAAGAACAGTACGACCAGTTCGTCCCGTTGGACGTGGCGCCGGGCATCTGGGATCAGATGTTTCTGCAGGGTCCGGCTCCGTGCCGGCGGCTCCGCTTCACCGTGGCCGTGGCCCAGCCGTTTCGGGCGGAAGTCAAGCTGCACCATTCTGACTGGCAGCCGCAGGAATCGGAAGAACGCGGCTATCACGTCTTCCGCTGGGATCTGCAGGACGTGCCCGGAATCGAGATGGACCAGTGGACGCCGCCGCCCAGAGATTTCGCGCCGTGGGTCGACGTCACGACGCTGCCCTCCTGGAAGCCAGTCGCCGAGCATTACATGCAGGAACTGGAACCAGCCGATACCGTGCCGCGCGAGGTAAAACGGCTGCTGGAGGAATTGACGAACGATGCGAAGACCGATCGGGACAAAGTCTCGGCGATTTACCGGTACACAACCCGTGACGTGCGTTACGGCCGGCATCCGCACGAATTGACGCTCGAAGCACCACGTGAAGCGGGCAAGATGCTGGAAGATTTGCGGGGCGACTGCAAAGACAAATCCGCACTGATGGTCTCGATGCTGCGCGAGCTGGACATCCCGGCGAAAATCGCGCTGGTGCTGACGCGGATGAACGGCGAAACACCCTTCCTGCCAGCGCCGCGATTCGACCACGCATTGGTCCGAACCGAAGTGGACGGAGAAGAACTCTGGCTCGACGCCGCCGGCGGACCATACACTTTCGGCGATGTGCCGTTTAACGATCAGGGCGTCAACGCGTTGCTTCTGGACGGCGAGGATTCCGCCATGCGCGAAGTTCCTCGGGCTGATCCCTCGCAGCATCGGACCGATCGCGTTTGCCACGGCCGAATCGAGCTGGACGGAACGTATCAATTCGACGCCAAAGTGACCAACCGGGGCGAACAATCCGTCGTGCTGCGACTGAATTACCTCGACCGGTCTGACGAGCATCGTCGGCGGACGCTGGCACAATCAGTCGCCGTCGATTTGACCGGGGCCGACGTGAGCAACGTCCAATTCACCGAACTGGAAGACCTGACGCGCGACGTCGGTTACACCTACACGCTGACCTTGAAGCAATGGGGCCGGCCCATTCAGGATATTCTGCTGTTCCGCATCCCGTGGTCCGAACCGGTGCAAACATCGGGCCCGGTGAGCGCTTCCGAACGAATGCAGCCGCTGGCAGCCCCCGGAGTGCTGGGCATGTTCGAACGGCACGAAATTGGGCTTCCCGCCGGCTTTACCGGATACGGTCTCCCGTACACATGCGAAGAAGAATGTGAATGGGGCAAATACTGCTGCCGCATAACCGCCGAAAACTCGCGACTGGTTTGCGAGCGGCGGGTCGAGTACCTGGGCGGCATCATTTTGCCGGAGCAGTTTGCTGAGTTCAAGCACTTTTGGGAAGCGTGCGCGCGGGCTGACGCGGCAGATGTCGTGCTGATGAAAGGGGTACAAAGGCACTGAGCAGAAAGGCACTGAGGCACAAAGGCACGAAGTTGATCGTTCCTGGTCGTTCCCCCTTTTCCCCTCTGTGCCTTTTTCCCCTTGTGCCTTTGTCCCTTTGCCCCTTTGCCCCTTATTCGGAGAGCTCTTGCCCGAACGACAATCGCATCTGCGGGTCCTTTTTCGTCAGCAGCTCCTTGAAGAGCAAGCTTGGCTGGATGTCGCGGTTGTTCTGATACTTGTCGCTCTGGTATTCAGTCACGTCGCCGGTCACGGCGTGGTAGAAGATTTGGCAGATCGGCAGATGGGGGTAGATGCGAACCGGCTGGATGGCGAACATCTCCAGCGTCCAGAAACCGCAAAAACCGACGTCGCCGAACCCCGCCGTACAGTGCACGAACAACCCCAGCCGACCGATCGACGATCGACCTTCCAGCATCGGTACGAAGTTGTGCGTCTCGGTCCGCTCGAGGGTGCGGCCCAGGTAGAGCTGATTCGGTTGTAGCACCAACCCCTCTTTCGGAATCGTATACCGCCGAAAGCGGTTCGGCCGCCGCATGTCCAGAACAATCTCCTCGTAAACGAGCACCTCGTTGTGCAACCGTAGATTGTAGCTGTTGGGGTTGAGCAGACTTTCGTCAAACGGCTCGATGATGAGGTTCTCGCCCAACTGGGCTTTGATTTCGCTGCCGGTGAGAATCATTCTCGGTCGCTGGATCCGCTGTCATGGGCGAAGGGCGTCAGTCGTCGATGTCCACAAGGTAAGGCGTCGGCCTATGGGATGCAACACTCAGCGGTCAGCTTTCAGCGATCACCCCTCCAGCGCCGGCAATCCGACGCGGGGACAACACTTCAGCAGCGGGCATTCGACACATTTCGGCCGGCGGGCGATGCAAATCCTTCGGCCGTGGTGAATCGTCCGGTGCGAGAAGTCGATCCACTCTTTCCTGGGAAGCACGGCCATCAGGTCCCGTTCGATCCGGTCGGGATTTTTGCTCGCGGTCAGCCCCAGCAGATTGCTGAGGCGTTTGACGTGTGTGTCGACGACCACTCCACTCGGGATCCCGAAAGCCGTTCCCAACACCACGTTGGCCGTCTTGCGTCCCACACCCGGCAGCGTGACCAATTCGTCGAGATTCTGCGGAATCTCACCGTCGAACTCGTCGACGAGCTTTTGGGCCATCGAGCGGATATTGGCCGATTTGGCCCGAAAGAACCCGAGCGGTTTGATGATCTTTTCCACGTCCTTCTGTTTTGCAGCGGCCAGGGCCTGGGGGGTCGGATACTGGCGAAACAACTCCGGCGTGGTGGCGTTGACCCGTCCGTCGGTGCACTGGGCCGAGAGGATCGTGGCCACCAGCAGCTCGAACGGCGAGTTGCGGCTCAGCGCACACTGGGCGTCGGGGTATGCGCGGGCCAATCCGCGTGCGATCTTACGGGCGTGTTTCTTTTTGTCATCGTCGACGGTCTTACAACCCGACTTGGCCATGCTGGTCTTCTTGAATCTTGTTGAATTCTTCGTGGACACCGGGTTCCCACGGACCTTAAAATCGAGATCTCAACACGCCGATCGCAGGACTGGGCGGTCCACAACCGGCGCCTACAATTCACAAGAGGATCATACGCAGTTGACGGCGAATCGCAAACGAACCGGCGGCAGCAACCCGGCGGGACGTGATAAACAGGACACTCAGAGATACGGGCGGCTCTCGATGACGCAAGAATATCCCGCACAATACCTGGAAGGGCTGCGGCTCTTCAACGCAGAGGAGTTCTTCGAGTGTCACGACGTGCTGGAAGAGCTTTGGTCGGACGTTCTCGGTGAGGAGAAGACGTTTCTTCAGGGACTCATTCAAGCATCAGTCGCGTTGTTCCACTTCGGTAACGAAAACCTCGGCGGAGCCCGCAAGCTATACGAATCGTCCCGGAAAAAGCTCGAGTTGTACAGACCGTCCTGCATGGGGCTGAACCTCGACGAATTTCTCGAGGACTTCCAATACTGTTTTCAGGAATTGTTGGATGCCGGTGACCTCTACCCATCCGGAGTGAAGCTGCGAGATGAGCGGATCCCGAAAATCCACGTTGTCACCCGAAAGAGTTGAGCATGAGTTCTCCGTTTGATTTGACGCACGAATTACAAGGTTTTTCGGGAACGGCTCCTTTGTTTCCGCTGCCGAACACCGCGTTTTTCCCTCACATTCTGCTGCCGCTGCACATCTTCGAACCGTGCTACCGCCGCATGGTGTCCGACGCGTTGGAAAGCCAACGCTTGATCGCCATGGCCCAAATGAAACCCGGCTGGGAGACGGCCGGCGCAGAGAAGTCTCCTCCGGTCTTCGACACGGTTTGCTTGGGCCGCATCACCGCTGAAGAACAAACCTCAGACGGGCGATACTACATCGTGTTACACGGACTCTCACGGGCCTGCATCGTTTCGGAGGAAAAGAACGTTCTGCCATACCGCGTCGGCCGGTTGAAGCTCTGCTGTGATCATTACCCAATCGAACCGGCAATCGATCGAGAAAACCGGCGGCGGGAATTGCTGGAAGACTTCTGCCACCTGTTTTCCGTCAATGATCTCAGTCACATCTATCACCAGGTGCTGGATGCAGACGTTCCACTCGGCGCGCTGTGCGACGTTCTCGCGTATGCAATGAAGCTGGAAGCTTCGGCGGCCCAAAAGATCTTGAGCGAATTGAACGTCGAATGTCGCAGCGATCTACTGCTGGAACTCACCCGCGAGCTGTCGAGACAACAACGGCGCGAGCAAACGAAATACGACTTCCCACCCCAATTCAGCTTGAATTGATCCGGCTGGTTGAAACTCAGTCTGCACCTGCCTAGAATCAGATGTTGAACACTGATGAGTGCACTTGGTTCGTCTCAACGTCTGTACGAGAATTGGTTTGCGCCATGTTGCCTGCGCCCATTCGAACGATCTCGCCGGAAACCGACGATCCTGTGACCGACGTTTCTCCCGGCCGCGCTGACGAGCCATTGCCTCCTGCTTCCGAAATCGATCTCCCGAGAATTGAGCGAGCAGTCCGCGAAATCCTGCTGGCCATCGGTGAAGACCCCGATCGGTCGAGTCTCTGTGAAACGCCCGGCCGGGTGGCCCGCATGTACGTGGAACTGTTTTGGGGCCTGCACAGCGATCCGAGCCGGCACTTGCAGAAACTCTTCGAGGAAAAATACGACGAACTCGTTCTCGTGCGCGACATCGCCTTCAACAGCATGTGTGAGCATCATCTGCTCCCGTTCATGGGGAGAGCACACGTTGGTTACCTGCCCGCCGGCAAGGTGACCGGGCTGAGCAAGCTGGCGCGTGTTGTGGAAGAGATCTCTCGGCGTCCGCAGGTTCAGGAGCGGATGACGCACCAGATTGCCGATCTGCTGAATGCGGAGCTCGACGCCAAGGGAGTCGTCGTGGTCCTGGAGGCGACGCACACCTGCATGACGATCCGCGGCATCTGCAAGCCGGGCAGCCTGACGGTGACCAGCGCGGTCCGCGGACTGTTCAAGACCAACCAGTCCAGCCGCGCCGAAGCCATGGCGCTCATCAACGGCCACGGCTGACATCGAGATGATCGCCCAGTTCTCGCTACGACTCATTTGCGGGATGAGCTTGATGTGGTGCATTATGCCCCGCAGCCGGGTCACCTCGGGATTCTTTCGGATCCAGATGCTGGTCGTGCTCGGACTGAGCGTTCTGGCGGGCTTGACGCACGGCCACTTGATGACGCCAATGGCCGGCGGCCGGGTCACGCCGGCCCCTTCAATCACTCTTTCGGTGTGCGTCGGACTGGCGATCGTCTCATTTCTTGGATCGGTGACGTGGACTTTGGAGCGGCGTCATGTGGGGTCTTTTTTCGGTTTTCTCATCGCCGGCGCCTCGGCCGCGTTTCTGCTGGGGACCTCTTGGTTGAACGGGACTGGTTTGCCCTTCAAGGTGTTGTGTTTGTCGTCGGAGCTGTCGACGGCGGCGTTGCTCGGCGGCGCCGTGACCGGAATGCTGCTGGGGCATTGGTATCTGACCTCTCCAACCATGTCGCTCGCGCCGCTTTTCCGCCTGAATCTGTACTTCGGCATTGCAGGAGTTGTGCGGCTGACGCTTTCGGGTATCGCGCTCTGGCTGGCGTGGGAGAAGATGACCGGGAATACGTACTGGCTTTGGATGACCATGCGTTGGGCTGCCGGTATTCTCGGCCCGCTTTTGGCATGCGTGATGGTTTGGAGAATCCTGAAGTACAAGAACACGCAGGCGGCGACCGGCGTGTTGTTTGTGGGCGTCATTCTGACGTTTATCGGTGAGCTGACGGCAACGCTGTTGTTTCGGGAATTGTCGATGCCTCTATGATACACTGGCCCGTATGACTGGAAACCCGCTACCGCTTGCATTTCGGTGTCCAGCCTGCCAGCGATACAATCGGACTGAGGTTTCCGATTCGTGCGAGCGGTTAAAGTGCACAGACTGCGGCTGGTCTCGCCCAGTTCGGCAAGTCGACCTGAAAGACGGCAGACCGGCGAAGTGCCTGGTATGCGGTTGCAGCGACTTGTGGAGACAAAAGGATTTTCCACAGCGGCTCGGATTGGCGGCGGTCGGGATTGCAATCGTGTTGAGCACGATTGCCGCAGCTTATTACCGGCCGCTGACGGCGATGGGAATTCTCATGGCCTTCGCGCTGGCCGATTTGCTGTTGTACGCGCTGATGCCCGATGTGTTGGTCTGCTACCGTTGCGGGTCCCGGCATCGGTACGTGAACCTGGATGAAGACCATCCGCGGTTCAGTCTGGAACTCCACGAACGTTATCGCCAGGAAGCCAAGCGTCTGGAAGGCTCTGCCGACGCCGAATCATGAGCCGACGGCGCAACCATTCGCCGCACCCAAGAAGAAAGCGATCGGGAGAACAGGGAGGCCGAAGTTCTCAGAGGTAGGATTTCCGTGCGTGGACGAGCAACAGAGACGCATCAGTGAAGACCTGACCGGAATGCTCAAGGGCGAGCTGCGCCTGGATTCCTTGACCACGGCCATGTACGCCAGCGACGGCAGCCTGTACCAAATTGCCCCGCTGGGGGTCGCTTATCCGCGCGACCGCGACGACGTGGTCACTCTGGCCCGTTACTCGGCGGAGCAGAACATCCCGCTCATTGCTCGGGGCGCCGGTTCGGGCACTGCCGGTGAAGCGATCGGGGCCGGCTTGATCGTTGACTTTTCGCGTTACATGCGTCGCATCGAGGCGATTGGCGAAAAAACTGTGCGCGTTCAACCCGGCGTCGTCCGCGACCGGTTGAATGACGTGCTGCGCGAACACGGCCGCTATTTTCCCCCCGACCCGTCAAACAGCAATATCACGACCATTGGCAGCATGCTGGCGATCGATGCGGCCGGGTCACATTCAGTCCGGGTCGGCTCGACACGCGATCACGTCGAGCACATCGAGATGGTCCTCTCCGGCGGGCGCCCGATTGATTTCGCCAACGAATCCCTGGCAATTCTCAAGAGGCCTCCGAAGAATGGCCCGTCCACCTCGGCAATCCTCAACTTAACCGCAGGCGGTTGGGGCTCATCCGAGGAGAACGTCAAACGAACCATCGTCAGCAAACTGGCCAAGCTTCTCGCCTGTGCCAAACCGTTGATTCAGGAACATCAGCCGCCGCTGGTACGGAATTGTTCCGGTTACTATTTGCGGGGCATTCTGAGCGAACACCGTCTGCACGTGGCCCGGATGCTGGTTGGATCGGAAGGGACGCTTGGAATGTTTACGGCGGCCACGCTGCACACGGCCCCATTGCCGGCTCATCGCGGCGTGGTTCTGCTGTTGTTCGGACAGATCGAAACCGCAGTGCGCGCCATACAGGCAGTTTCTTCCCAGCAGCCCAGCGCCTGCGACTTGCTGGGCCGTCGACTGTTGACGCTGGCCCGTGAGGCGGATCCCCGATTCGGGAATCTGATCTCCCCGGATGCAGAAACGGCGCTGATCGTGGAACAAACCGGATTCAGCGACCAGCAGGTGCGCGACCGAATTCGTATGGTGGTTGATGCGGTCCGTTCGCTTTCCAGGGGAACCTTCGTCGCCAGCGAAGCATACACGTTCGACGACGTCGAATTCCTCTGGTCGCTGCCCGGAAAGGTGGTTCCGCTGTTGACGAGGTTGAAGGGCCAGGCCCGGCCGCTGCCCTTCGTGGAAGATGTGGCCGTTCCACCCGAGGCGCTGGGCGAGTTTCTGGTTCGGGCGCACAAGGTCTTTCAGAAGCATGAGGTCACGGCTTCACTTTACGCGCACGCTGCAGCCGGGCAACTGCACCTGCGTCCGTTCTTGCCGGCCCCGGCACCCGAAGATGGTCAGCGCATCGAAGCCATCGCGCGCGACCTGTATCAGATCGTGTTCTCTGTGGGCGGCAGCATCAGCGGCGAACACGGAGACGGTCTGGCGCGCACCGCGTTCATTCGGTCGCAGTACGGCCCGCTCTACAGGGTTTTCCGGGAGATCAAGGATCTCTTCGATCCACACAACCTAATGAACCCCGGGAAAATCATCAGCGACGATCCGCACATGACGCGTCGACATTTTCGCCCGCCCGCAGTTCCGTCACCCAAAGTGGTCGATTTGCAGCTTCAGTGGCGGCCGGACGAACTGACCGAGGCGGCCGCACGCTGCAACGGCTGCGGAGTCTGTAAAACGCAGGCGACCGATTCGCGAATGTGCCCCTTCTTTCGCATCGAGCCTTTGGAAGAAGCCAGTCCGCGTTCCAAAGCCAACGTCATGCGGAACTACGCTTGCGGCGAACTTAATCCGAGCGACATGACCTGCGAGAGCATGAAACGGCTGGCAAACCTTTGCTTCAACTGCAAACAGTGCCAGTTGGAGTGCCCGTCGAACGTCAACATCCCTCATCTGATGATCGAAGCCAAAGCAGCCAATGTCGCGGCCAATGGACCCAGCCGGGCTGATTGGATCCTGGCGCGCGCTCATTCGTTCGGTGCATTGGGATGTTCCATCTCCATGGCGTCCAACTGGGCCATCAGCAACCCGGCGGCGCGCTGGCTGTTGGAGAAACTGTTCGGCATCGCTCAGCAACGGAAGTTGCCGCAGTTCGCCAGGCGTTCGTTTCTATGCTCCGCGGGCCACAGTCGGCTGAAAAAGCCGACAGGGGACGGCACGAACAAGCCGGCGGTGTTTTTTGTCGACTACTATGCCAACTATCACGATCCGGAGCTTGCCCGGGCTTTCGTGGCCGTCCTGCATCACAACGGAATTCCGGTCTACGTCCCAGCGGGGCAGACCGCCTCCGGCATGGCGATGATTTCCATTGGCGACCTCGACGCCGCACGCGACCTGGCCGAGAAAAACGTTCGTGAACTGACTGAGCTGAGCCGCGAGGGGCACCCCATCGTGTGCACCGAGCCGACGGCTGCGCTCTGTCTGAAGCAAGAGTACCCCATGTTGCTCGATCATCCCGACGTCGGGGTGGTTGCCGCGCAGGTGATCGAAGCCGGCGACTTTCTGGAACAACTGCACCGCCGGGGGAAATTGCGGACTGATTTCGCCCCGCTCGACTTGGTTGTCGGCTACCACGCGCCGTGTCACCTCAAGGCCTTAGAGTCGGGAACTCCGTTCGAGCGGCTGTTGAATTTGATCCCCAAGCTCAGGCTGCATACAATTGAAGAAGGATGTTCGGGCATGGCCGGAGCGTATGGCTTGACCAAAGAGAATTTCCGCACGTCGATACGCATCGGCTGGGGGTTGATTTCTCGCATGCGTGCCGGTGACGTCCACGTCGGAGCCACCGAGTGCAGCAGCTGTAAAATGCAGATGGAGCAGGGAACAACCATTCCGACGCTGCATCCGGTGAAGCTGCTGGCGTTGTCATACGGTCTGATGCCGGAAATCCGCAAGAAACTGAACCCGGCGACAAGAAGACTGGTGGTGACATGAAACTGGACGTGAAATTGTTTGCCCGCGCGCGGGAGATGGCCGGTGTGGAGCGGGTCGAACTCGACGTTCCCGATTCCGCTCGAGTCGCCGATTTGCGCAGCGCGCTGGCTGAACGATTCCCGGAGATGAGCCCTCTTGCTTCCAGCCTACTCTTCGGCGTCGGCACGGATTATGCCGACGACCGGATGCCGCTCGACGGAGAAACTGAAGTCGCCTGTTTTCCGCCCGTCAGCGGCGGGTGAAGCCCAGTGAACGAAGGATCTAAAACTTGATCAGTCTGACACACGACGAAATCGACACCACTGCCTTGACCGAGTCGGTCCGCTCGGACCAAGCCGGGGCGGTCGTGTTGTTTCTGGGTACTGTCCGCAAAATGACCGACGGCCGGCAAACGCTCGCCCTCGATTACGAGGCCTATCCAGAGATGGCCGAAGTGAAACTGGCCGAGTTGGAAGGCGAAGCCCGCAGACGCTGGCCCATTGACCGCCTGGGTATCGTGCATCGACTCGGGCATCTTGAATTAGGCAAAGTGGTTGTGGCGATTGCCGTCAGTTGCCCGCATCGGCAGGAGGCTTTCGACGCCTGCCAGTTCTTGATCGATCAGTTAAAAGTCATCGTCCCGATTTGGAAGAAAGAAAACTGGAGCGATGGGACGGCCGAATGGGTTCATCCCGGCGTCGAGACGTCCTCGGACCCCGCACCGCCCTGGTATCCAACGAAGTGAACGCCATGGTCTCTGAAAGTCCTCAACCATGCTCGAACAGCTTACTGACTCGTTCAGCCGCGTCCATAACAACCTGCGGATTAGTGTCACGGACCGTTGCAACATCCGTCGCTTTTACTGCATGCCGGCTTCGGACGTCGTGTTCATTAACCGCAACGAGCTGCTGACGTTTGAGGAAATCAAGCGATTTGTGCGTGTCGCGGTGACCTTGGGCGTCCACAAGATTCGGCTGACCGGCGGCGAGCCGCTGGTCCGCCGCGATTTGCACCGGCTCGTCGAGCAACTTGCCGCCATCCCCGAAATCTGGGACATCGGGCTGACGACCAACGGAATCCTGCTGGCCGAAGAGGCACAGGCGCTGTACGACGCCGGGCTGCGGCGGGTCAACATCAGCCTCGACACGCTGGACGCGAGAAAGTTTAAGGAGATCACGCGGCGAGACGGTTACGAGAAAGTGCTGGAAGGCATTCAGGCGGCTCGGGACGTCGGTTTTGATCCGGTTAAGATCAACGCCGTCTCGATACGCGGCTTGATGGAAGACGAAATCGTCCCGTTGGGCCGTTTCGCACGGGAGTGCGGCGTGGCAGTGCGGTTCATCGAGTTCATGCCCCTCGACGCCGACAACGCCTGGGAACGCGAAAAAGTCCTCTTCGCCTACGAAATCGTGGAAAAGTTGTCGGCTGAAATCATGCCGCTGGTATCCTGTGATGAACAAGACCCGCAGACGCCGGCAAGCGAATTCGTGTTCGAGGACGGTCTTGGCCGCGTCGGATTCATCGCGTCGGTCAGCCAGCCGTTTTGTATGAGCTGCAACCGGTTCCGCTTGACCGCCGACGGTAAATTGCGCAATTGTCTGTTCAGCCTGGAAGAGATCGATATCAGGAGCATCATCCGCAACGGCGGGGCTGACGCCGAAATCGCCCAGGCCGTCAGAAACTCAATTGCCGCCAAGAAAGAAGGCCACGAAATCAACACCGCGCGGTTCATCCGACCCGAACGGCCGATGTATTTGATCGGCGGCTAGCTCGACAATATGCCCAATCCAAACCGCATCTATCTCGATAACGCCGCCACCAGCTTTCCCAAACCGGAAGCCGTCTACGACGCGGTCGACAAGTACAACCGCAAACTGGGCGTTTCGGTCGGCCGCGGGGCTTACCGCCAGGCAATGGACGTGCAGGGCGCCGTCAATCGCTGCCGCAAACGGGCGGCAGATTTGTTCCGTGCCGAGAGTCCCGAACGCATCATTTTCACCTTCAACGGCACCGACAGCCTGAACCTGGCGCTGCACGGTCTGCTCGAAAAGGGTGATCACGTGGTGACGTCGGTCGTGGAGCACAACTCGGTGCTGCGCCCACTGCGAGAACTGCGGATGTGCCGGGAAATTGAAGTCACCTACGTCGACGCCGACAGGTCAGGGCGGGTCGAACCGGTGGAGTTTCGGGCGGCGTTGAGACCGAACACAAAGCTGATCGCGTTGATTCACGCGTCGAACGTCACCGGCACGCTAGAGCCGATCGCCGACGTCGGCGAAATCGCCCGCGACGCCGGCGTGCTGTTTCTCGTCGACGCGGCACAGTCGGCCGGACACGTTCCCATTGATCTGAATCGCCTCCCGATCGATCTGTTGGCCTGCCCGGGCCACAAGGGTTTGCTGGGTCCGTTGGGAACCGGTCTGCTTTACATTCGGCCGGGTGTGGATGATCGGCTCCGGAGCGTGCGGCAGGGCGGGACCGGATCGAACAGCGAAAACGACCGCCAGCCACAATCGCTGCCTGACAAATACGAGTCGGGCAATCACAACGCGCCTGGTTTGTGCGGTCTCGAGGCGGCGATTGCGTTCCTCGAAGAGCGGGGCATCGAAGCGATTCAGGCGCACGAGCAGGAATTAACGGGACGGTTGCTGGACGGTTTGGCCGGCATCGGGGGGTTGGAAACCTACGGAACAGCGGATGCGACCCGGCGTGTGGGGGTTGTGTGCGTTACCATTCTGGGTTACGAGCCGCAGATTCTGGCAACGATTCTCGACGAGAATTTCCACATTCAGACTCGCGCCGGCATGCACTGTGCGCCGGGCGTCCACAAAGCCATCGGGACCTTCGACGCGGGGGGAACAGTACGGTTGAGCGTCGGACCGTTCACGACGCCGGCCGAGATCGACGCCGCACTCGCAGCCCTGCGCGAGATTGCCGGTTCGGTATGAGAGCAGGTTCCGGACTTCAGGCCTCAGGAATGGCTTTGCGGTCCTGCTTTCCTGAAGCCTGTCGTCCGCGTCCTCACGCCGACTTTGAATTCGGCACGGGAATCAGTTTGGGGATCGAGACCTGCAGCCCGACAACCCCACCATGCCGGGCCTTGAGCGTCCGAAATCTCTTCTTCAGGAACCCGTAAACTTCTCTGGGTGGTTTCAGTGCCAGGTAACGGTCGACGAAGACGTTCATCAGCCGGTCGTAGTGCTTCTGGCTGCCGGTATGAACGTGACAGCGGCCTTCCATGCGACGAATATCGCCGTCGAACAGCGGGCTGATGTGAAACAGCTCGTGGAAGACAGTGACCATTTTCTCGCGAAACGACTGGTCCAGGAATCGTGGGAGATAGAACGTCAGGATGTAGAGCATCTCACGATCGTGGTGGAACAGCCGCTGCACGGTCCACATGCGGCCGTAGCGTTGGGTTTCGAGCGAACCGTTCTCGAAGCGCATGGGGGTCAGCCGCGCCTGCAATCCGTGGGAAACCCGCCTGCGGGCTTGGGCAAACGTCACCGCCACTTCGTCCATGCGAAGGTGATGAAATTCTTCGAGCCGGTTGGAGACGTCCTCGCAGAGTTGGCGCATGGCGCGGGTGAAATCGAAGGGATCAGACATCGACATGTTGCTCGAGAATCCTTTCTCCAACAACCATCCGGAACGAGAGCGACGGCAAACTGACGTTTGGCGCAAAACCTCGTGATTTCGTAACTGTTTAGCCAAATGCAGTCATGAGGAAATTAGGAACCCAGGAAGACAGGAGAAAGACGATTCCCGAGGTTCCTGCTTTCCTGGTTTTCTAATAATCCTCCTCTTACCACGAAACACACTGTGGAGACGAACTTGCTCCAAACGGCTAAAGTATTACGTGATTTCTAACTCGACGTTTCCTTGTCTGCCAGTTCGTCGCCGGTCTGTTCCGGCTGCGATTCTTGGGCGTCTGTCGATTCCCCGGAAGTCTCAGGCGTTTCACCAGTTTCGGCTTCTCCGGCCGTTTCGGTCTCTTCTTCCTCGTCCGTTTGGATGGCCGATTCCTCTTCCAGCGCATCGGCGACGACGGGCGCCTTGCGTTTTGCCTGCACACGATCTCGCTCGCCGACAAACTCGATGAGGGCCTGAGGGCCGCCGTCGCCCAAGCGGACTTGCGGCACACGGACGACGCGGGTGTAACCGCCCGGCCGATTTTCAAACCGTTCGGCCAATTCGTTGAACAGGATGTCGACTGCTTCCTTGTCCCGCAATATGGCAAAGGCGCGGCGGCGGATGGCCACAGCCGGGGCGATGGCTTGATTCCACCGGTTCCATTGCTCCGACTCGCGCCAGTTCTTCCAATTCACCGAGCCGCGGGCCGCCGACGTGGCGAACTCCTCTGCGCGGTCCTCGTGCTGGGTTGCCTTACGAGCCAGAGTGATCAGCTTTTCGACAAACGGGCGGAGTTCTTTGGCTTTGGCAACCGTCGTGACGATTCGACCCGGGACGCGGGGTTTGTTCTTGTCGTCTTCGTCAACCCGCAGCGAGCGGATCAGGCTACTGGCCATGTTGCGGAACATCGCTCGACGGTGTGCTGCGTTTCGGCCCAGCTTACGGCCTCTCATTCGATGTCGCATCGGGATTCCTCAAGCCATCAGCAATCAGGTCTCATCCGCGTGATGATTCTCTCTTTCACAGTGAACAGCGACCAGTCATGGCTGAAGGCTGACCGCTGAGTGCTCACTACGTGGACGACGACTGCGGCACCTTCATCCCCAGCCTAAGACCACTTGCTGCCAACCGCTCGCGGACTTCTTGTAGTGTCGTTTCGCCGAAATTGCGGACCTGAAGTAATTGTTCTTCGGTCTTGCTGGCCAGATCGCGCACCGTATTGATCCCCTCCGATTCGAGGCAGTTGGTGGCCCGAACAGACAGATTCAACTCGGCGAGGCTTTGGTTTAGCTTTTCTTCCAACTCCAGATCGACCGGAGCGTAACCGGTCGCTTCCATCATGCCCTTCAGCCCGCTTTCCGGCGGCAGCTCAGGACCAGGCTCGCGGTACGTGATGAACGGATTCAAATGCTTCCGCAGGATCTTCGCCGCCTCGACCAGTGCCATTTCCGGCGTGACCGTGCCGTTGGTCCAGATTTCCAGGCTCAACTTGTCGTAGTTGGTGCGCTGCCCAACCCGTGTGTCTTCAATGTGGTAACGAACCCGGATGACAGGCGAAAAGGTGGCGTCCAGCGGGATGACCCCGATTTCCGGGTCTCGCTCGTAATGTTCACTTGCCGGAACGTAGCCGCGACCGTTCTCAGCGATCAGTTCGATATTGAGCGGCACGTCGTCGGTCATCGTGGCGATGATCAGTTCCTTGTTGAACACCTCGACCTGCTCGTCAGTGATGATGTCGGCCCCGGTCACGACGCCCCGTTCGTGCCGCTCGATCCGCAGTATCCGGGGCGAAGCACTGGTGCTCTTGACGACGAGCGATTTCAGGTTGAGGCAAATGTCGGTCACGTCTTCGACAACGCCGGGAATCGTCGCGAATTCATGCTGCACCCCTTGGATTCTCGCGCGAGTGATGGCGCTGCCTTCCAGACTCGACAGGAGGATGCGCCGAAGGCTGTTACCGATCGTCGCTCCAAAACCGCGCTCGAACGGCTCGGCGGCAAACTTTCCGTACATGTGAGTGGCCGTCTCCAGGTCCGGAGTCACCCGGCTGGGAAGTTCTAAACCACGCCAACGAATTCGCATAAATTGGTCTCCGATTTACATGACCCCAGTCCCGAACGGATGGTTCAAGTCCGGTAAAACCTGTTAGACGCGACGTTTTTTCGGGGGCCGGCAACCGTTGTGCGGAAGCGGTGTGATGTCTTCGATCGCTCTGATCGACAGCCCCGAAGACTGCAGCCCGGTGATCGCGCTTTCGCGCCCCGACCCGGGGCCCTTCACTCTGACTTCGATCTCCTTCATCCCGAATTTTGCGGCCCGTTCGGCGACGGTCTCTGCGGCCCGCTGAGCCGCAAACGGCGTGCTCTTACGGCTTCCCTTGAATCCGACCGTACCCGCCGTCGCCCAGCACAGCACATCACCGTTCGGATCGGTGATTGTGACCGTGGTGTTATTGAACGTTGCTTTGATGTAAGCAATGCCACGGATGACGTTTCGCCGTACTCTGCGTCGCTTCGGCTTTGCCACGCGTTTGCTCTCCCGGTTAGTGCGATGGAATCGACGGTTGTCCTTTTTTCGTGCTGACTCAGTGTCGCATGTCCTTCACGCCCTTCCTGCCGGCAACCGTTTTCTTAACACCTTTGCGGGTTCGGGCATTTGTTCGCGTCCGCTGTCCACGGACCGGTAATCCACGCCGATGCCGAAGCCCCCGATAACTATGAATATCACGCAGCCGCGCGATGTCCTGCTGGACGCTGCGCCGCAACTGCCCCTCAATCACGAACTCGTTGTCCAAATGAGACGCAATCCGGCTGATCTCATCCTCCGACAGATTGTTGGCTTCCGTCTGCGGGTCGATCCCCAACGTGAAACAGATATCGATCGCCTTGGTGCGGCCGATTCCGTGCAGATACGTGAGCGATATGTACGTCGGCTTGTTGTTGGGAACATCGACACCCTGGATACGCGGCATCAGTCGGCTACTCCAAAAGGAATGATGGAATCGACCAGTTCACGCGACGGCTGAGAGTCAACCCTGCCGCTGCTTATGACGTGGATTCGACGAGCAGATCACGTAGATCTTCCCTTTTCGGCGAACAATTTTGCAGTTCTCACAAATCCGTTTGACGCTGGCGCGAACTTTCATGGCTGGATTTCTCTCTCGCCCTGTTTTTCAGACCGCCAAGTTCCACCGGGAACAGAAGCGATCGTCCTGATTTCATACTACACCCCCCCCTACCGCGCGACGGGCATATCGGGGCGCTACAGATAGTCTCGGTGATTATAAGCGGACTGGGGACTTTCTCACAAGGTAACTCGGCCCCGTTTTACAGAATTTCAGCAGTTCCAGATTCCGAAAGTCGCTGAAGCGGGAAGGCGACCACCATCACGCGCGACGGCCGGCGCCGATCCCCTCGGTCAACACCACCGGGCCTTCGCTGGTCAGTGCCACGGTGTGCTCGAAGTGCGCGCTGGGTTGCTGGTCCTCGGTTTCGACGGTCCAATGGTCCTCGCAGACGTATACCTCGTTGGATCCGGCATTGACCATCGGCTCAATGGCCAGCACCAATCCGGGTTCAAGCGGGAAATCGTGCTCCTGCAGCTCCTGGTCGGTGTAGGCGGGCACCTGGGGGTCTTCGTGCATTTCCCGCCCGATCCCGTGTCCCACAAAGTCTTCCACGACGCTGAATCCCCGCCATCTGACCTCCTTTTCCATGAGAACCGCGACCTGCGACCAGAAACACTGGCGACCCATTTGCTCAACGGCCACGTGGAGTGCCGCCTGTCCCGCTTGCACTAAACGCTGCTTGATTTCGTCGACTTCACCCACGGGATAGGTCCAGGCGGCGTCGCCGCACCAGCCGTCCAGCCGGCAGCCGGTGTCGACGCTGACGAGGTCCCCCTCCCGCAATTTCCGATCGCCGGGTATGCCGTGCACCACTTGCTCGTTGATCGAAATGCAAGTCACCGCCGGAAACGGAACCGTGCCGGGCACTCCCTTGAACAACGGTGTTGCGCCCTTCTCGTCGAACAGCCGTTCGACGGCGGCGTCGATCTCCTTTGTTTTCACGCCGGGCTGGAGCATCTCGCAGACAAGTTGGTGGGCTTCGACCACGACCCGGCAAGCTTCGTGGATCAACTCAATTTCGCGCGGGCTCTTGAGCGTAATCACGCCGGCTAACCTTCGGTGTCCAGCAGGCCCGGGTAGTTTCGCATCACCAAATGACTGTCGATTTTCTGGACGAGGTCCAGACAGACCGAAACGACAATCAAGAGACCCGTACCCCCGTAGAAACTGGCCGCGAGGTACGGAATTCCCATTGCGGCGGAAATCATCGTCGGAATAATGGCCACCAATGCGAGAAACGCCGCTCCAACATAAGTAATCCGCACCATGACCTGCTCCAAATACATCGCGGTCCGACCTCCGGGCCGGTATCCCGGGATGAAGCTGCCGTAATCCTTGAGATTGTCAGCCATGTCTTTGGGGTTGAACGTGATGGCAGTCCAAAAGTAGCAGAAGAAGTAGATCAGCCCGATGTAGCAGATGTTGTAGAGATACCCACGCCCGGCAAACGCCGCATCCAGATTAGCCAGAATGGCATTCCCCGGCCACATTTGGCTCAGTTGGTGGAACATGAAAAAGGGAAACATCAGCAGGCTGGATGCGAAGATGATCGGCATCACGCCGGCCTGATTGACGCGTAACGGCAAGGATTGCCGCTGGCCGCCCAGCACACGGCGCCCGCGAACATGCTTGGCGCTCTGAATCGGGATTCGCCGCTGCCCCTCCGTAATGGCGACGACCCAGACGATCACGAAAACAAACAGGACCGCCAGCAGCAGAAAACGTTCGATCCCGGTGTCTGTGCCCAGAGCGATGCTTCCTTTGTCGATCGCCGGTTTCAGCAAGCTCATACCGGCGCGGGGCATCCGCGCGAGAATGCCGGCCATGATGAGCAGGCTGATGCCGTTACCGATCCCATAAGCATCGATCTGCTCGCCGATCCACATCAGCAACACGGTCCCGGCGGTCATCGTGATGGTACACACCAGGTGGAAGTAGAGTGTATCGTACTCACCCAGAATGAATCCTGGGCCGGAGCCGAATCCGCTGGAGAGCGCCTTGATCCAGAAATAACTTTGCCCCAGACAAATCACGACGGTTGCGTAGCGTGTATATTCGTTGATTTTCCTGCGGCCCGCCTCACCTTCCTTTTGCAGGTTTTCCAGGGGCGGGTAGACCGTGCCGAGCAACTGAAAGATGATCGAGGCGGAAATGTAGGGCATAATACCCAGGCCGAAAATCGTGCTGTTGCCGATGTTCGAAGCCGAAAACAATGCCACGATTTGCATCACTTGCCCCAGGCCGCCCTGCTGTTCTTGCATTCTTTTCATGCCTTCCAGCATGGTTTCCTGATCGATGAAAGGCAGCGGGATGGCAAACCCCATGCGGTAGACGGCCAGCAGCCCGAGCGTCAACAGGACTTTCTGGCGCAATTCCGGAATCTTGAAGATGACGAAGAACTTCCCAAGCATGGCGGATCAGTCCTTTTGCCGGAGGGGAGGCGGCCAGTCGTTTCTGTCTATTCGCCGCGGGCTGCAATTTCTTCCATGAAATTCTCAGGGAATCACGATTCTCACAACCGAACCGCCGGCGGCGGCGATTTTTTCTTCCGCCGCTTTCGAGAACCGGTGGGCCTGTACGATCAGTTTTTTCGTCAGCGAGCCGTTCCCGAGGATCTTAATCACGTCGAAGCGGCCCTTTGCGAAACCCTTTTCCATCAACGACTCGGCATCGACGGTTGCACCGTCTTCGAAGGCTTCTTCGAGCGCCGCGAGATTGACGATGGCAACCGTTGTCGCGAATCGCTTGTTGTTGAACCCTCGCTTAGCGATCCGCCGCGCCAGGGGCATCTGCCCCCCCTCATAACCCAGACGTGTCGACGCGCCGGCCCGGCTGCCGTATCCTTTGTGACCGCGGCCGGCTGTTTTGCCGTGTCCCGAGCCGGGCCCCCGGCCGATCCGTTTGCGGTTTTTCCGCTTGCGGATTCCGCGATGGACGTCGTCGAGAATCATCAGACTTCTACTCCTCTCAGCCGAGCCACTTCTTCCCGCGTCCGCAGTCGGCTGAGGCCGTCGAACGTCGCCTTGACCAGATTGATCGGATTCGGAGAACCAAAACTCTTCGTGAGGATGTCGGAAATACCAGCCGATTCCACCACCGCGCGAACGCATTCACCGGCAATGATCCCTGTGCCAGGACGGGCAGGCAGCAGCAATACGCGGCAAGCACGGTAACGACCCAGCACCTGGTGAGGCAGCGTGGTGTCAACGATGGGAACCTGAATCATGTTTCGATCGGCATTCTTGACCGCCTTTTCGACAGCCAGCGGGACCTCAGTCGCTTTTCCGTAACCCCAGCCGACACGGCCGTCCCCATCGCCCACCACGACCAGCGCGGTGAAACTGAACCGTCTGCCCCCTTTCACCACGCAGGCACAGCGGCGAATCTGAACGACCTTTTCCGGATTCTCGGTTCGCGCTTCAGTCGACAAAATACCGACTCCACTCTAACAGGCTCGTTGTTTGCCAATAGTCAACTCGAAACCCGGTTGCTTCAAGAAACCGGGTTTCTTCGCAGTCCGACGTCAAAACTCCAAACCACCGCCACGGGCCGCCTCGGCGAGAGCGGCAACGCGCCCGTGATACTGATACAGACCACGGTCCAGCACGACCTGCTTGATCCCCTTCTCCAGCGCCCGCTCGGCAATCAGCTTGCCGACCCGGACGGCGGCCTCTTTGTTGCCCGCGTACTGACCGGGACCGGCCACTTCCTTCTCCAACGTACTGGCGGAAACCAACGTCCGCCCAGCGTCGTCGTCGATAATCTGCGCGTAGATGTGACTGTTGCTGCGAAATACCGACAAACGCGGCCGTCCGTACGCCGATCCGCGGACCCGATTGCGAACCCGGTATCTTCGCCGCTCGCGTTGTTTTGTAATCCGTTTCTCGACTTTCATGCTCTCGCCACCCGTGGGCTCTCACCAAATCAATGTAATGTCAATGGCAATCAGATCAGATCCTTTGGACCACCTAGGTGCCGCTGGCAAGCGCCTTGCCCGCCTTACGGCGAACGCGCTCGTCCAGATAACGAATTCCTTTGCCTTTGTACGGCTCGGGGGGGCGGACTGCGCGAACCTCGGCGGCAAACTGACCAACCGCTTGCTTGTCGGCACTTCTGAGGACGATGTGTGTGACGTCCGGCACTTCGCAGATCACGTTCTCGGGAATCGGCAGCTTGACCGTGTTCGCAAAGCCGAGCTGCAACTCCAGCGTCTTGCCGGCCACCGACGCGTTGTAACCGACACCCACGATCACCAACCGCCTCAGGAAATATTCCGTGACGCCCTGAACCATGTTGTTGATCAGGCTTCGCGTCAGACCGTGCAGGGCGCGATTCTGACGCTGGTCGTCCGGCCGCGAGACGCAGATCTGTTTGGACACTGGGTCGTGGGCAACGGTCATGTTAGGGTGATACTGGAACGACAAGTCGCCGTTCTTGCCCTGGACCGTAATGGTTCCGTCCTTGATCTTCACGTCGACGCCGTCGGGAACGGGGATCGGTTTTCTGCCAATTCTCGACATCGTTTGTGCAACCTGAAACTGGAATTCGTCCCTTGCAGGACCTGACGTACGGCCTACTCGACCGAGCACAAGACTTCGCCGCCGACACGCGCTTTGCGGGCCTCGCGGTTGCTGAGCACTCCTTTGCTGGTCGACAGGATATTAATGCCCAGCCCCTGCAAAACTTCAGTCATCGCCTTCACACCAGTATAAACCCGCCGGCCCGGTTTACTGACCCGTGCAATCCTTTGGATCACCAACTCGCCGTTCGGACCGTATTTGAGATTGATCCTCAATATGTTCTGCGGCTCTTGCTCGATGATTTCAAAATCCCAAATGTACCCTTCGCGCTGCAGGGCTTCGGCGATTCCGGTCTTCATTTTGGAAGCCGGAACGTCAACCATCGGCCTTTCGATCCGAATCGCGTTACGGATTCGCGTCAACATGTCTGCGACCGGGTCTGTCATCATCGTTCAGAAATCCCTCACTCGCCCGGATTATTCATAGGCTGCCGCCGTGGCACCCAAACCGACAACTTGTTGTCGCTGCACGTGCTATGAAACCAGTGGATTCCGACAACAAGTTGTCGGTTTGGGTTTCTATGAATAATCCTCACTAACGTTTCCAGCAATCAAGTATTTCAAGACGCTACCAACTGGCTTTTTTCATGCCGGGAACCATGCCGTCCAGACAGAGATTTCGAAAACAGATCCGACACAACTTAAACTTTCGATAAACGGCGCGCGGTCGTCCACACAGCGCACAACGACGTTCGCTTCGGCTGCTGAACTTTGGTTTCCGGTTTGCCTTCTCAATCTTCGCTTTACTGGCCATGCCCGACTCTCAACTTTCTGCCCGATAGGTTTCTTCCCGGTTAATTTGTTCGGAACGGCATTCCGAGCTCTCTGAGTAGCAACCGACCTTCATCATCACTCCGTGCGGATGTCACCATGGTGATGTTCATCCCCTGGATATTGTGCACCTTGTCCGGATTGATTTCCGGAAACACCAACTGCTCACCCAAGCCCAGACTGTAATTGCCTCGGCCGTCAAACGCGTTGGGATTCAATCCCCGAAAGTCACGGACGCGCGGCAGGGCCAAAAAGATGAGCCGATCGAGAAATTCGTACATTCGGCGACCCCGCAGCGTGACCCGGCACCCGACATCCATCCCCTGTCGGAGCCGAAAACCGGCAATGGCCTTTTTCGCGCGTGTGATCTGCGGTTGCTGTCCCGTCAGTTGGGCCAAATGACCCATGGCTTCGTCCAAAAGCTTTCGATCCTGCGTTGCTTTGCCGACGCCCATGGCGACCACAATTTTTGTCAGCCGCGGGATCGCGCGTACATTCTCTCGCTCCAGTTGCTTCTGTAGATTGG
>CAZGYE010000023.1:0-33439 GCA_964530165.1 uncultured Planctomycetaceae bacterium | reverse complement strand
GTAAAGGCACCGTGGAAAGCTGCACCCTGTGCGAACACTGGACCGCCCACAAAGCCCTTCGGCTCGGACTGCTGACCAGGATCGTGTCCGCCTTGAAGGTGGACGGCCAGTTCATCCCGAACCCGCTGGCGATCACCGACCGCTGGATCGACGCCGAGGGCCGGATCGTGTATGGAGACTTCAAACGCGGTGACGAGCGGGCCGCCGGTAAAGAGCTGATGTCAAAGGGCGAGGTAGACCTCGCCCAGCTCGACCGCGAGGTTGATTCGCTGGTCTATTCGCTGGCCAACACGATGCCGGGCTGTCTGTCCAAGACCATCGAGAGCGTGCGGAAGCACAAGCTCGAGCACTGGGACCGGAACAAGGAAAGCAACCGCGCCTGGCTGTCCTTGAACATGCTGACCGAAGGCCGGACCGGTTTCCGCGCCTTCCACGAGGGAAGCAAGGCTTGCCGCGAGGCGGACTTTTTGCTCCTCAGGCGGCGTCTGGCCGAAGGCGCCGTTTGGGGCGACGAACTGATCGAAGACGTGCTGGCCCGGGCGCACGGAAAAGAGGTTTGAGGTAACAAGCAATAAGAAAGGTGGTTCATTCGCGATGCGCGCTCACGCCGACCTGAATAATGACGAATGTCTACTGACGAATGTCTAATGAATGCCAAATGACGAATCTCTAAACGGTGCACCGGAAGAGTCGACGGCCGACACTCACGGACCCAAGTCCTCTTTCGTCATTCGGATTTCGTCATTCATTCGTCATTCGTCATTAGACATTCCAGGCTGCAGCACGCGACATCTCGGTTGACCTAGAAAGGTAACGCCGTGGATCTGGGATTGGAAGGCAAAAGCGCCCTGGTGACGGGCGGCAGCCTGGGCATCGGCAGCGCCATCGCCCTGGAGCTGGCCCGAGAGGGGGCAAACGTAGCCGTCAACTACCGCCGCCACGACACCGAGGCCAACGCCGTCGTCGCGGAGATCGAGAAGCTGGGCCGCAAGGGCTTGGCCGTCAAGGCCGACGTCTCCAGCTACTCCGATGCCGAAAACATGGTGTCGCAGGTGGTGGAGACTTTCGGCGGTCTACACATTCTCGTTTGCAACGCCGGCGTCACCTGGGACGGTGTGATCTGGAAGATGACCGAACAGCAGTGGGACCAGGTGATCGCCGTCAATCTGAAGGGATACTTCAACTACAACAAGGCTGCCGCCCTGGTTTTCAAGGAGCAGAAGTACGGCAAGATCGTCAACATCTCGTCCATCAACGGCATGCGGGGCAAGTTTGCCCAAGCCAATTATGCCGCTTCCAAAGGTGGAGACATCGCGCTCTCCAAGACGCTGGCCAAAGAGCTGGGCCGCTTCAACGTCAACGTGAATTGCATCGCTCCGGGCATGGTGCTCACCGAGATGATGGAACAGGTCCCCATGGAGTTCCAAGCCAAGGCGCTCGACGAAACCGTCGTGGGACGATTTGCGAAACCTGAGGACGTGGCCCACCTGGTGGCGTTCCTCTGCTCCGATCGCTCCCGGCAGATCACCGGCGAGGTCGTCAAAATCGACGGCGGACAGTATATCTAGCCCGCAACGTGCACGAACCGAACCGTGATGTCCGCATGCCAATTGAGCCGCGGAGCTTGCTCCGCGTTCGACCGAAGCAGACCGTCCCCGGCGCGCCGGACAAGTCCGGCGGCTAAATGCACCATCTACGGGTGATTCTGCAGATGGTCACACCTTGGCATGCACGATTCTCGTTGTTGGTTGCCGGTCTTTGGCAGTCAAGTTACAATCTTGTTCACGTCCGGCCATGGCCAGCACCGCTGGAAACTGCGCAGCGTTCGCTGGGACAAGAACACGGGGGCGCTCGTCGTCCGCGGCAAGAAGAAACCGTAAGAGAAGGGGGGCGGCGCCTTTGACCGTTCGAAAGGCGGTTTTTCTCTCAGTTAAGGAGGGCCTTAGATGAATGTTGCCCGCATTCGGTCTGTCGATCCTGATCGGGCCTCGGGCGAAGTCAAAGACGCGTACGAAGCGATCGAAACGGAGATGGGGCTGGTGCCCAACATCTTCCAAGCGATGAGTCTTCGGCCGCCCTTGTTGGCCGCCACCGCGAACATGGTCGGTGCGTTGATGCTCAGCGACGGGGCCTTGGCTCGGGAACTGAAGGAGATGATTGCGGTCGTCGTTTCTGCGGCCAATCAATGTGAATACTGAATTAAGATTCACACCGCTTTCCTGCGAACGCTGGCGGTCGATGACGGAGTGATTCGATCGCTCGAGCAGGATTGGCGGTCGGCCGGTCTGGCCGAAAAGACGAAAGCCATCCTCGATTATGCCGAGCAGATGACTCGGGACGCGACCGGAGTCACCGATGAAACGATTGCCCGTCTCCGAGAGGCGGGGTGCTCCGATGAGGAAATCCTGGAGGCGACGCTGGTGGCCGCCTTCTTCAACAGCTTGGACCGCATTGCCGACGCGCTCGGCGTGGCCCTGGATGAATTGGATGCGTGATGACGCGAGTTGGAGTCATTGGAATCGGACACGGCCGGTTTGGACGGCGCAGCGACGCCACGGTCCAGGAACTGGCTTTCGAGGCGTTCCGCACGGCCATGGCGGACGCCGGAATCTCCCGCGACAAGCTGGACGCCTCCGTCATCGCGGCGGTCCCCGAGTACCACAAACAGCGGTCCGTGGCCGGAGTGGTCCAGGAATACTTGAACCTGAACCCCAAGCCCACTTGGCTCACCGAGGTGGCCTGCGCCTCGGGCAGCGCCGCTATTCGCACCGCCTACATGGCGATCAAGTCCCGCTTGCACAACATCGTGGCCGTCATCGGCTGCCAGAAGATGACCGAACTCGCCACGGAGGAGATTCTGGCCCTGATGGGGCGGGTCGGCGAGGTGCAATGGGAGTCGGTGTTCGGCACCACCTTCCCAGGCTACTACGCCATGTTCGCCAACCGCCACATGCACGAGTTTGGCACCACCCACGAGCAGCTCCTGCAGGTGGCCGTCAAGAACCATTACTACGGTGCCATGAACCCCAACGCGCTGTTTCAAAAGGAGATTACCATCGAGAAGGCCCTGGCCTCGGCCTCGGTCGCCTCGCCTTTCTGCGTGTACGACTGCTGCGCGAACGCAGACGGGGCGGCTTGCGTCATCCTGGCCGGCGAGGAGCAGGCCAAAGCCCTGTCGTCGGCGCCGGTCTGGCTGGACGGCTTGGGCTGTGCGACGGCCAGTATGTCGGTGCTCAGACGGCCCAACCTCACCAGTCTCCCCTCGGCCCAGGAGGCGGCCAAGCAGGCCTACAAACAGGCTGGAGTCACCCCTAGGAACATCAAGGTGGCCGAGGTCCACGATTGCTTCACTATCGCCGAGGTCCTCGCTTATGAGGACCTGGGCTTCTGCGAGAGGGGCCAGGGTGGGCGGTTCATCGAAGAGAAGCAATCCTATATCGGCGGTCAAACGCCGGTCAATGTAGACGGCGGCCTGAAAGCCAAAGGGCACCCCATCGGCGCCACCGGCGTGTCGATGACCTACGAGATCGTGTCTCAGCTACGAGGGAATTGCGGAGAGCGCCAGGTGCCTGATGCCGATATTGGCCTGACCCACAACGTCGGTGGCATCGGGCAATACACCTTCGTGCACGTTTTCAGGAAGGACTAGGTTGTGTTTAGCTGGTTCGGAAAAGTCAGCTTCGTTCCGTACTCGAAAGTTCAGGACTTTGCCGTGCACTTGAAGGACGGCCGGCTCATGGGCTCGGTCTGCCGGGACTGTGGGTTTCAGACGTTTCCTCCGCGGGCGGATTGTCCACAGTGCATGTCCGGAGAATTCGCGTTCAAGGAGTACGACGGCAAAGGCACGCTCTACACGTTCACACGGATCGACGTCGCGCCAACGGGCTTCGAGGATGAGGTCCCCTATACCATCGCCGTGGTGGAACTTGCCGAGGGCGGCCGGGCTTTGGCCTGGCTGGGCGACTCCCTCCAGGACGAGGAGCTTCAGATCGGTATGGAGGTCCAACTAGTGCCTCGTCTCTTCGAGGACACCGAGGACATTCGGGTTTACTACACCGTGGAACAACCTGGCACGACCTGGAGCAAAGCCCCTTTGCCCCAAGGAGGCTGAATTCCAAGTCACCGTGTGCAACCATGCGACATCTACGATCAGGATGTGTGACTGATTGTTCTCCGAGTATCCGGCGAGCGGGGGGCGTGAGCCCCCTGATTTCCCTCTTACGTTTGGGTACCACTCATCAGGGGGCTCACGCCCCCCGCTCGCCGTTTGTCTCAGTTCGGATTCGTTGACAGGAGCAACATCATGGCGTCTGAAGAAGGCAGCATCGTTTGCGAAACTCGGGACGGCGTGGCCAGGATTACGCTGAATCGACCGCCGTTGAACATCCTGAACATCGCCATGATGGAGGAGCTCAACTCGGCTTTGGAGGGTCTTCTATCGAACGACGAGGTCAAACTGTTGGTGATCGACCACGAGGGCAAGGCTTTCTCGGCCGGGGTGGACATTAAGGACCATACGCCCGACAAAGTGGGAACGATGATCGAGGTCTTTCATCGCATCTTTCGGCTGCTGAACTCGTTGAAGCTCCCGACTCTGGCGGCCGTCGACGGGACTGCTTTGGGTGGCGGCTGCGAGCTGGCCACTTTTTGCGACGTCGTCGTCGCTTCTGAGCGGGCCACGTTCGGCCAGCCGGAGATTAAGGTGGGCGTCTTTCCGCCGATCGCCGCGGTGGTACTGCCTCATCTAGTCGGCCGAAACCGGGCTTTGGAGCTGCTGTTGACCGGCGACGTCATCGGGGCTGAGGAAGCCGCACGAATCGGACTCATCAACCGGGTCTTTCCCACAGAGGACTTCCGTGACAAGCGGGATGAGCTGATCGCCAAGCTGACCTCGTTGAGCCCGTTGGTCCTGCGGCTGACGAAGCAGTCGGTCGATGACGGGCTCTCTCTGAGCGTCGATGAGACGATCTCGAAAGTCGAGGACCTCTACTTGGGCGAGCTGATGCGCACCGAGGACGCGAACGAGGGCTTAAACGCCTTCATGGAGAAACGGAAACCGCAATGGAAGAACAAGTAGCGCAGAGAACCTGTCATGAAGATAGGCATAGTCGATCCGATGATGACGGGCAATTACAAGGGACACTCACGTTTGCTCGACGCCAGGCGAATCGTCTTACGGTCAACGTCGTGGTAGGCCTGAATGCGGCGAATCGTGCGATTGCGGGCGCGCATTAAGATTGACTCCGTGACGCAGCGATGGTTGTTGTAGCGGATGCCGCGCAGCATCGGGGAATCACTGATGCCGGTCGCCGCAAAGATAATGTGATCCCCCTGAGCCATGGCATCGACAGTCCACACCTTGGCAAAGTCCTCGGCCGTACAACCGTGCTCGCTCTGGAGATGCTTGCGTTCGGCATCATCCCTGGGGTATATGCGGCAGAGCTGTTGTCCACCGAGGCACTTGACGGCAGCCGCCGACAGCACGGCTTCGGGCGAACCGCCGATGCCCAGGTACAGGTCCACTCCAGAATCGGGCAGGCTGGGGGCGATCGCAGCCGCCACGTCACCATCTGAGATGAGTCGAATACCAGTGCCACGGCGACGCAGGCCCGACACGATGTCGTCGTGACGAGGCCGATCCAAAACAACGGCCACCAGGTCCTGCACGCGCTTATTCAAGCTCGCTGCGATGGCGTCGAGATTCTGGTCGAGGGACGCGTCAAGCTCCACTGGGTGAGGACCGCTCTGGACGCGCGGCCCGACGGCGATCTTTTTCATATAGTATGACGGAATCGCTGGAAACAAGGGTCTCGGATCCTCGTCCGGATGCTGGCAACTTGCAGCAGCGATGACCGAAATCGCACCGGGCAGGCCTTTGGCCGTCAGGCTGGTTCCGTCGATGGGGTCTACGGCGATCGCGATCGGACACGATTGCTCGCTCCAGGTTCCAAGTTGTTCGCCCACAAAGATGCCCGGAGCATTGTCCTTGCGGCCTTCACCGATTCGCACCACGCCCTTGCAGTCGATGAGTTTAAACATGCCGCGGATTGCGTCGGCCGCTGCAGCATCGGCGCTGTTTTTGTCACCCTTCCCAAACCATTTCCTCGCCGTGAGAGACGCGTTCTCAGTGGAACGGACAAGGTCGAGATCAATGCGGCGTTCGGGATCGTGAACATTGGAGAGACGCTCTTGCATGACAGTTGCTCTTCGGTTTCAGAGGCACCCGTGTACATAATTTGAACTGCCATCTTCCCGATTTTGCCTGATGGCGCCAAGTGTTGACGGTGTGTTGCACACACCCGACACCTCTTCGGCCGGCCTTCAGTGTGCCGGGTCGGCTGTGGATTGCCGCGGCAGGGCGGGCTGCTGTTCCGGGACGGCAGGGCCGTCATCGGGGAGAGGATGATCGTCTCCGTTTCCGCCTGGGAGGAGCACAGGAGCGGCCGGCGCTGGAACGGCGGGCGTCCATTCTTCACGGGAAAACCCGAACAGCGACGCGAGTGCTTTTTTGGTGTCCAGCGCCAGACTAAAGCCAATCGGAACCAGGACCAGCGTGAAGAGGGTCGAGACGATCAAACCGCCGAGCACCACGCTGCCCAGACCGCGGTACAGTTCGCTGCCCGCTCCCGCGACCCAGGTCAACTCTCCGCCGGAGAAGCTGGGGATCGGCAGCACCAGCGGCAGCATGCCGAGCACCGTCGTGGAGGTGCTCATGAAGATCGGGCGGATTCGCGTGCGGACGCTTTCTACAATCGCCCGGCGGTCGTCGAAGCCTTCGTGCCGCATGTAATTCAGCGCCTGGTGCACAATGAGGATGGCGTTGTTGACCACCGTGCCGATCAGGATCACAAAGCCGAGCATGGTCAGCATGTCGAGCGACTGCTGGGTGAATAGATTCAAGAGCGCCAGCCCGCCGAATCCCCCGACCAGCGCCAGGATGATGCTCGTCATAATCACGATGGGAAACAAGAACGACTCGAACAGGGCCGCCATCAGCAGGTAAGTAATGACCAGTGCCAGCAGCAGGTTCCATCGCAGTGCCAGCCGGGTCTCTTCAAGCTTGTCGGCCGTGCCGGCCAAGCGAATCTGATATTGGCCGCTTTCGAATGCGGACGATCGCATCAACGGTTTGCAGATTTCATTGTCGACGATGTTCAAGGCGGTTTCGAGCGGAATGCCCGGCGAGGGCTTGAGCTGAATGGTGATGGCCCGCAGACGCTCGATGTGATTGACCTGTTCCGGCCCGCTGGAGAGCTTGACGTCGGCCACGGCCGAGAGGCTGACCAATTCGCCCGCCGGCGTGCTGATGGGCAGACTGGCGAGATCGTGCGAGTGGCGGGCGTACTGCTGAGCGCCGAAGATGACGAGGTCGATCTTGGTGCCGTTGTGCCAATAGTCGCCGGCGTAGGCGCCGTCGACCAGGGCGTTGACCGCATAGCCGAGGTCCGAGGCGGTCACGCCAAGCTCCGCGGCCTTCTCCCACCGCGGCAGCACGTGCACTTCGGGACTGGAGAGATCGAGACTGGGAATCGGCCGCACCTGGTTCCCCTGCGACATCGGAAACTTTTCCATGCACGCGCCAAACACCTTGCGGCCTTGTCCGACGAGGACTTCCAGATCGGGTCCGGTGATTTCGATGTCGATGCTTCGCCCGCCGCTCAGTGCACTCTCGAAGAGACTGGCTTGCGTGACGACTGCGATCAACCCGGGCGCTTTCGACGCGGCCCGGGCGAACACGGGCACCAACTCGGCGGCTCGGAGCGGATCGACGGCGCGGGCCCCCATGAACAGCCGTCGGCCTCGGGCGACGAAGAAAAAGTTGTCGATCTTCGGACCCTCGAGCCGCTCATATTCGGGCGTTCCTGGCTTCGCTTCCCAGTAGGGCGCAATTTCTGCTTCGATCGCCTCTCCGAGCTTGATCATCTGGTCGACGTTGTATCCCGGCGGAGGCAGCAACATGGCGATGATCAGGTTGCGGTTGCCGTCCGGCAAGTACTCCGTATCGGGCATCAGCAGCCATGCCCCTCCAATCGACCCGGACACGAACAGCACGACGATGAGCGTCCGCAGCACAAAGCTGCCGCGCGCTCGCTGCAAGGAATCGACGGCGTCCGCGAACCGGTTCGTCGCCGCGGTTGCCCGTTCCACCAGGCCGAACATTCCCCAGGGCTTGTGTGCCCCGCCCCGGCTTTCGCGTCGCCGTAGGATGCGGCGTGCGGCCGTGGGAACCACCGTAATCGAAACGATCAGTGACAAACCGACGGCACAGCTAATGGCGATCGCGATGTCGCGGAACAATTGGCCTGCCTGCCCCTGCACAAAAATGACCGGGACGAACACGGCCAGCGTCGTCAGCGTGGAGGCCAAAACGGCGCCCCACACTTCGCTGCTTCCTTTCAAGGCCGCCTGCTCCGGGTCGCTGCCGGACTGGTAATGACGGTAAATGTTCTCCAGGACCACGATGGCGTTGTCGACCACCATGCCCACGGCGAACGCCATTCCGGCCAGACTGATGACGTTGATGCTGCGGCCGAACGCTCGCACGAACAGAAACGTGGCAATGACACTGATCGGAATCGACAGCCCGACAATCAACACCGACCGGGCACTGCGCAGGAAGATGAGTAGAACCAGAATCGCCAAAGAGCCGCCGATAAATATATTGTTCTCGACCAACGCGGTTGCCGAGTTGAGATAGTCCGTCTGGTCGTAGACTTGCTCGAGCCACAGACCTTTCTGCCGCAAGATGCCAATGTTAAGCTCCTGCATGGCGATGCGCAGGCAGTTTCCGTAAATGCGTTTTGCTTCGGCCAGCTCGAGCTGGGTGAATTCTCCGTCGCCGTTGAGGTCGAGTTCTTCCAGCCTCGGCCCCATGACTTGCAGCAGATTGGTTCCGGGCGCCTGTTGGGCGTTGCAGGCCAATCCGCTGAGCCCCTTTTGCCGGACGACGCCGTCCGGCTTCTTGTAGGCGATGCCGACGGTGGCGACGTCACGGACGCGGATCGGTTGGTTGTCGCGGCGGGCGATGATCGTCTCGGCCACTTGTTCGGGCGAATCGTACTGCCCGATGGTGCGGACGACGTTGCGGAGTTTGCCTTCCCAAATGTCGCCGCCGGACGTGTTCTTGTTTTGGCCGACCAGCGCTCGCCGCAGATCGGCGATCCTCAGACGGTTCGCCGCCAAACGGGCCGGGTCGACGACCACCCGAAACTCTTCCTCCCGCCCGCCGTACACGTTGGCGTTGGCCACGCCGTCGACGCGCTCGAACTCGGCTTCGATAACGTCCTGGGCGAATTTGCGCATCTTCGTCGGATCGTTCTTGCCGGTCACGAACGTCCGCAGCTTGGGATAACGCCGCGCCAGTTTGTTGAGCGTCGCGGGGTCGATGTTCGCTCGGCCCTGAATCATCGGCGCCAGCACGTCGGCAAGCTCCGGGTACCGCGCGACGAAGGTCCGCAGATCGTCGACGCTCGGAGGCAGTGATTTGAGTATGAACCACGCGATGGCGTTGGCGTTGGCGTTGACGGTGGTAACGGTCGGTTCCTTCGCGTCCACCGGGTACTCGGGAACCTGATTCAGCTTCTCGCTGACCTTGGCCCGCGCATCGGCCAAATCGGTGCCGACTTCGAACTTCAACACGATTCTGGCCCGCGAATCGGTGCTTTCGCTCTTGAACTCTCGTAAGCCCTCGACGCTCTTGAGCTGCTCTTCCTGCTCTTCGATGATCTCCCGCTCCACCTCCTGGGCGCTGGCGCCGGGCCAGACGGTGGTTACGGTGATCTCCGGTTCGATCACGTCCGGCGTGAGCCGCACCGGCGTCGCCTTGAGCGAAATGAGGCCGAACAGCACCGCCAGGATGACGGCCACGACAACCTTGACCGGATTGCGAATGGCAAACTGAATGAATCCCATCGGTATGCCAAGAGTTAAGAGTCGGGAGTCTAGAGTTGAGAGTTCAACATGCCGGCAGCGGGAGCAATCCGAACATTCTGGAACGGGCGCAAGCGTTCCGCTCCTTCGGTCACCACCTGCATCCCGTCGGCAATGCCGTCGGCAATGATCTGAATCGAGGTTCCCTCGCTGATGCCCAGCTCGACGATGATCTGGCGCACCGAGCCAACCTCGGGATCATCCTTCGCAACGTCGACGATGTACAAGATCGCTCCCCGCGAAGTCCTCACCAACGCGTCCTTGGGGACGAGCAGCGCGTCGATCGGCGAACCGGCGAACGTGACCTCCGCCATCATGCCTTCTTTGAGCACCGGCATCCGCTTGCCGTCGAGAACCTGCTGGCGGTTCTTCAGCCGCACTTTGACAGGAAATCCACGCGAACCCGCCTGCCAGTCACTGCGGGGAACCATGTGGACGATCGTCCCTTTCCAGTCCCTGGGCCGGACGCCCGTCACCCGCACGTCGACCGACTGACCGAGGTGGATATGACGCAGGTCCCGCTGATCGACGTTTGCCACGACGTCGACTTCGTCAAGCATCGCCAGTGTCAGCACCGGGTCTCCTTTGGAGAGCCACTGTCCCTTGAAGGTCTGCTCTTTGACGATGTATCCGTCAAACGGAGACTTGGTGGTTCGCTTCTGCTTTTCCGCTTGGAGGTACTTGACCTGTTCGCGCTGCGCCTCGTAACGGGCGCGGGCTTGCTCGATTTCCTCGACACGCGGTCCGGCTTCGATGCGTTCGAAGATTGCCTGGGCGGCCAGGAACAACTGTTCGGCGGCTTTCGACTTTTCCTCAGCATCGTCCAGCTCGTCCTGGTTCAGCGCCTTTTGCTGGAAAAGCCGCTGGGCACGCTGGAACTTGGCGGCGGCGTTTTTCACGACCGCTTCGGCCGCCAGCTTGTTGGCCTTCGCCTCGGCAATCTCCTCAGGCCGCGAACCCTTCTGGAACTCGTCCAGTTTCTGCTTTCGTTCGCGCAGAACCGCTTTGGCTTCGTCGATTCCCAAATCGGTGGTCACCATCCGCAAGACCGACAAAACGTCGCCCGTCTGCACGAATTGCCCCGCCTCGACCGGAAACTCGTCGACAAGCCCGTCAGCCCCGGAAGCGACGATGCTGGTCCGCTTTGGGACGATGCTGCCCACAACGATCACTCGCGGCGACACGCTGCGTTGTTCAACTGTCGCCACCCGCACCAGCGCCGGCGGGGGGCCTTCCTGCGGCGAACCGCCGGAGGCGGCTTCTCCCGGCTCTGTGAAATCACACCCGCAAAAAGCCGGCACAAAAGGCAAAAGGAAAAAGGCAAAAGGAAAAAGGAAAAAGTGCTCACTATTCTTCGCTTTTTCCTTGGTCATTGCTTGAGTCTCCCCGCCGCTTTGACTACGCGGACACCTCGGCTTCGGTCAACGATTCTACCGCACTGCCGAGGTTTGCGCGAATTGAAGCGCAGATGCTCTGAAACTGCTTCAGATCGTCCTGAGAGATTCCCTGGGTGGCTTGCCCACGGACGCGGCGGCAGCATTCGACCATGCGATTCCAAACCGCTTCGGCTTTGCCGGTGGCGCGAATGCGTTTCTTTCGACGGTCCGTCGGGCAGGAGGTGCGCTCCAGCCAGCCGTCTCGTTCCATCCGCGCCAAAACGCCGGCCAAGGTCGGTGCTTCGATGCCTAGCCGCTCGGCCAACTCAACCTGAGACGGATCGCCTTGCAGCGCAATCCACGCCAGCACTTCGAATTGACGCAACGTGATCTTCTCGCGCGCTAGTTCGGCGTCGAGCGCCCGCCGCATCGCGTGAGAGGTCGTGCAGACCCAATAGCCGACGCTTTCTTCGAAGTCATATTGCAGCACCATCCCACTCCGAACGTTTTGTTAGCATGCTAACCTTTTTCCATCTTACGGCGAGCACTCTACCAGAATCAAGGGGCGATCCAGGTGGAAAGGAAAAAGGCAAAAGGAAAAAGTAAGAGAAGCGATCAGCGATCAACTTTCAGCCGGGAGGCGGCCGATCGACTCAGCCGCTGACCGCTGTTTGCTCCTTGCCGTGTGCTTCCAGTTTGAGTAAATAATGACTAACGATCGTGGATGGGCTGTGACAACCCATTCGCCTCTTCACTTTTTCCTTTTTCCTTCTGTCGGAGACAGCCTGTGGACGCCAAGCTGGTTTTGCTTCCGGGTGACGGCATCGGCCCGGAGATCGTGGTTCAAGCCCGCCGGGTGCTCGACGGTGTGGCCGAGCGGTTTGGACACACGTTCGACTTTTCCAGTTGTCCGATCGGCGGAAACGCGATCGACAGCCAAGGCGCGCCGCTGCCCGACGAAACGCTGGCCGCCTGCCGGCGGGCCGATGCGATCCTGCTGGGCGCCGTCGGCGGGCCGAAATGGGACGATCCCACCGCCAAGACGCGTCCCGAGACCGGTTTGCTCCGCTTGCGCAAGGAACTCGAACTGTTCGCCAACCTCAGGCCGATCACGACCCATCCCGATCTGATCGATGCATCGCCGCTGAAGCGGGAGATCATCCAGGGCGTCGACATCCTTTTTGTCCGAGAGTTGACCGGCGGAATCTATTTCGGCGAGTCAGGTCGACGCGATCACCCACACGGACAGGAAGCCTTCAACGTGATGAGCTACACCACGGCGGAAGTCGAGCGAGTCGTCCGCCTGGCCGCTGAAGCAGCAAAGAATCGTCGCGGCAAGCTGACTTCCGTCGACAAGGCCAACGTGCTGGAAGTCTCGCGTTTGTGGCGGCAGGCGGCCGAACGCGTGGTTGCCGACGAGTTTCCCGAACTCGACTATGAGGTCGCGCTGGTCGACGCGATGGCCATGTCCCTGATTTCCCGGCCGAGAGACTTCGACGTGGTCGTTACGGCGAACCTGTTCGGCGACATCTTGACCGACGAAGGCTCGATGCTCCCCGGTTCGCTCGGTTTGTTGCCGTCGGCGTCGCTGGGCGAGTCGGCGTCGGGACTGTTCGAGCCGATCCACGGTTCCGCGCCGGACATCGCCGGGCAAGGCATCGCGAATCCACTGGCGACAATCCTCGCGGCCGCCATGCTGCTACGACATTCGCTCGGTCTGGAAGAGGAGGCGCAGACCGTGGAGACGGCAGTCACCCACGTGCTGAACCAGGGTCACCGCACCGCCGACATTGCCGCCGGCGGGAAGAGCATCAGCACCGAAGAAATGGGAACGCTGATCGCCGACGCAGTTCGCCAGTAGGTTCCTGATCCGGATTGATCATGAAGGACGCCTGGATCAAGGAGCAGCGAGACTCGTTTCCCGTGGCCGTCTTTCTGTGAAACAATTGGTTGCTCCCAGGTGGGTTCCAGCGTACACTAGAGTAAGAAGCCGCTGTGCTCGTTCTTGTTTGTTCCCGGAGGCATTGATTTTCCTTGGCTGATCCCAAACGCGAAGAACTGAAGGTTGAAAGGCGGAAAGTCATTTTGGCGGCCGTCATCGATCCCTCACCAAAGGTCAGCAAGGAATACGTTCTCGACGAGTTGTTCGGGCTGGTGACCACGGCCGGTGTCCGCGTTGTCGGCGAGCTGGTTCAACGCCGCGAGCGGCCGCATCCGGCGACGTGTCTCGGCAAGGGGAAGGTCGAAGAACTCCGCCGGCTGATCGAACAGCTCGACGCGGAAGTGGTGGTGTTCGACAACAATCTCAGCCCGGCCCAGGGGAAGAACCTGGAAGATGTGCTGGGGACTGTCATCGTTGACCGCAGCGAAGTGATTCTCGATATCTTCGCCACGCACGCTCGCACCTACGAAGCGATGCTGCAGGTCGAGCTGGCTCAACTGCTGTATTTCCGCACCCGTTTGAAACGGATGTGGACGCACCTGGAACGCATCGAAGGCGGCATTGGCACAGGGCGCGGTCCCGGTGAAAAACAACTCGAAACCGACCGCAGACTGATCGATAGGCGAGTCGCCGAGCTGAAGCGGAAACTCCGCAGCGTCGAGAAACGTCGCGCACGAACCGTCGCCGGACGGCGCGATGAGACGACTGTTTCGCTCGTTGGCTACACGAATGGCGGCAAGAGCACCTTGATGAACGCGCTGACCGGAGCCGACGTCCTGGTCGCCGACAAGCTGTTTGCCACACTCGATCCCCGCACCCGGCGGTGGCAGCTGCCTCATTGGGGCGACGTGCTGTTGAGCGACACCGTCGGGTTTGTCCGCGACTTGCCGCACCACCTGGTGGCCTCGTTCAAGTCGACGCTGGAGGAGGCCCGGCACGCCGACCTGCTGCTGCACGTCGTCGATGCCGGTCACCCCCAAGCCCGCCGGCAGATCGAAACGGTCTATACGGTGCTGGAAGAAATTGGCGTCGACTGCAGCAACATGCTCTTGGTGCTCAATAAGATGGACGCCGTCCAAGACCGCTCGCGAGTTGACGTGCTTCGCATCCGTCACGAGAACTCGGTCACCATCAGCGCCGCCACCGGCGCCGGTCTGGAGAAGCTCGCCCGCGCCGTCGCTGACCGTCTGGCTGAAGGATACGTCGAAGCGGAGATCGAGACCAGCGCGGGCAACGGCCGCCTGCTCGCCTACCTGGCCGAGCACGCCGAAGTGACCGACACCCACTACAATGACTCCCGGGTGACGCTTTTCTGCCGCATCCCGCACCGCTTCGCCTCCGGCTTAAACGGCGACGACACCACGGTGCAGCTTAGTGGTTGTGACCATGGTGATTGGCTGTTTCCGAGCTGAAAGCTGACAGCTTGACTCTTAGCCCGGATCATTCACCGCCAAGTCGCCAAGGACGCGCCAAGCGTTTGTGAGATTTGACGTTGCACTCTTCAGCGGCCAACAGTGTGTTCCGAACAGGAAGCGAACGACAGTTATCCCAACATTCCTTGTCATTTGACGTTACGATCTTTGTCCTCTTGGCGTCTTGGCGGTTGATGAATAATCCCGGTTAGCGTCGTGTTGTCCGACCGGCATCGGTCAGTCTGGCGGTCTTGGCGAGGTAAAAGTCAGGATTCGCTTGAATCTTCTTGATGCAGCCCTTGCAGCAGAGAAAAATTGGTCGGCCTTTGGCGTAGACCTTCCAGGGGACTCCCATGGAATCGAGCGGCTCGTCCGTCACGGGGCACATCTTCTGCCTGGCAATGGCAGCCTCGTCCGCTTTCGTCGCTTTGGCCGGCGCCGGATCGGAAATGCGGGCCAAATACTTCGCCGGGTCTTTCTGCAAGGCATTCGTACAACCCCGGCAGCAGACATAAACGTCGCGGCCGTTGACAGTCGTCTTGACGGGACGCCCCATCAAGCCGAGTTTCTTACCGCTGACCGGGCAGATCTTCTGCCTCGCGATGGCCAGTTGCTCCGAATTTCCTGTCAGGTGGAACGTCTGCGCGAAGGTGTGCGGTCGGCGTCCGCTTCCGGGCAGTCCCAGGATCGAAAATTCCGTCGACATGCCTCCATCGGGGATTTTGGAGAGGTTAATCGCCAAGTACAAACTGCTCGGCTTTGCGTCGGCTCTGGCGTCTGGATAGAGATCGTAACGATACTGTTTCGGATTGCCGGCGACCTTCATTGTCACGGCCCCGCGGACCCCCTTGGCGGAAAGCGGCTGCCCTTGCGAGTCGTAGAGATAAACGCGAACACTTTTCGACTGGAAAACCACCTCGCACCAATGGTCACCGGCGCGACTGATCTGCCCATCGTGCGGGCCGGTCGTCGTTTTTGCTTCCGATTGTTTGTGGTTGTGGTTTCCGTGATCATACCCATTCTGGGCATTTGCGAGATTCGCTCCGCACAACAGAGTGGCGACGAGCAAAGCCGGGATCCATCTCATTCGTTTCATTTTCTTCTCCACTTGTTTGAACTGGTTGAATCAATGGCAACTGGAGGAACGTCCTCCGGGGCTGCGCGATCGGGACGACGTGATTGGTTCATCTGCAATGGGAGCAACCGCCTCCAGAGCTGCTCGATGGATTTGACGACGGTGAGCTGCTCGATGAATCTGACGAGGGTGAGCTGCTCGATGGAAGTAACGAGGGTGGATCGTACGCTGGATTTGACGAGGGTGGATCGTACGCTGGATTTGACGAGTAGGAATCGTGAGATCGGTGCGAGGAGCGCATGCTCTGGCAGCCAATCGCCGCCGCACTCACGAAAGTCGCCATCAGGATGGCGCATAGGACGTTGCAGGTTTTCATGATCTTTCCTCTTCTTGAAAATTCTGAAATTCGTAACTGTTTCGCTAAATGCAGTAATGAGGCAATTAGGAACTCAGGAAGATAGGAGAAAGACGATTCCCGAGATTCCTGCTTTCCTGGTTTCCTAATCATCCTCCTCTAAACGGGAAGCAATGACTCACTTTCTCTGGCGGTCGCCGCTTGAAGTCGTTCTTCATCCGCCGACAAATGCCGGTCTGCCAGACCGACATGCAGCTCGAACTCTTTTTGTGCACAGACGAGGACCGGAACGCCGAACAGCCTAATCAATTCGAAGAGCATGCCGCCGAAAACAGGCAGAGCCATCGCTTTGGCGACGTCCGCGCCGCGGCCGGTCGAAACCAGAACCGGAGTCAAAGCGGCCACCGTGGTGATCGTCGTCATCAGGCACGGACGAATTCGCCGCAGACCCGCTTCGACCGTAGCTTCGCGGATCGCGGCGATCGTACGCGGCCGTTTTCTGGTGAAGACCTGATCGAGATACGTGGCGATGATCACGCCGTCATCGACGGCAATGCCGAACAGGGCGATAAAGCCGACCCAGATGGCCGTGTTCATCTCGATCCCCGTGATTCCCAGCAGGATCATGCCGCCGCCGAACGAGACCGGAATGCCGGCAAAGATGGACAACGTTATGGGAAGATTGCGGAACTGTAGATAGATGATGAAGAGGTTCGTGAGGATGACGAGCGGCACCAGCCACATCAATCGCTGGTTGGCTTCGATCTGGTTCTGGAACGAGCCGACCGCTTCCAGCACGTAACCGTCGGGCAGGTCGAGCCGGCCCGGCGTTCCCGGTGGAAGCGCTTGAGCGGTTCGCAGCGATTCTTCGACGGCGGCCACGGATTCCAAGTCACCGGCCTTACCGGACGTGGCGAAAGCCACGTGCGCGACCAGCCGTGCGTTCTCGCTGTTGATGGCCCCCGGCCCCCAGGTGGTTTTCATCTTGGCGAGCTGGCCGAGCGGGACGACTTCGCCGGTGTGCGTGACCACCGGCAGACGCGTGAGCTCGTCAATCCGCTCGCAGAGATCGCGCTGGTAGCGGATGCGAATCGGATACCGCTCGCGTCCTTCCACGGTCGTCGTCAGATTCATGCCGCCCAGCGCCGTTTCGATCACCTGATTCACCATCATCGTCGACATCTCGAACCGGGCGGCGGTCTCACGGTCCACCTCGAATTCGACATACGGCTTGCCGAGCACGATGTCGGGGTTGACGGTTGCGGCATTGACATACGGGTTCTGCTTGACTTGCTTGGCAACGGCCAGTGACGCCTTGGCCAATCCGTCGAGGTCGTCGCCGTAAATGCGGATCGCCATGGGGGCCTTGATACCGCTTTGCAGCATCACCACGCGGCCTTCAATCGGTTGCAAGGGTGAGGCGGGCGTGACGCCCGGCAGCGTGGCCACGCGAGTCACCTCATCCCAGATGCCCCGCATCGTCACGCCTTCCCGCCATTTGTCTTTCGGTTTGAGCATCACATAGGTTTCGACCATCGCGGCGGGCGCCGGATCGAGGGCCGATTCGATGCGGCCGATCTTGCCGAGAACCGTCTCGACTTCGGGGATCTCTTTGATCAGCACGTCCTGTGTCTGCAAGACCTGCATGGCCTGCGAGAAACTGACGGCTGGATAAAGCGTCGGCATGTAAAACCAGCCGCCTTCGTCGAGCGCGATCCAGTCGTCGCTTTCCAGCCCCATGAAGGAGTGCTTGAAATCGACGTAGCCGGGCAGCTCGTTCAGTTCCGTCCCCAACAGTCGCGTGAACCGCTCGACCGGTTGCAAGACTGTCGGCAGCCCGAACCACGCTCCAAGACCGAGCAGAAAGACGGATGTCGGCAGCAACAGGAACGCCATTTTGTGTCGCAGCAGCAACCGGAGCGTCGGTTCGTAAACCCAGTTGATGCATCGGCTGGCGGGGTTCTCGTCAATCGGACGCAGTTTTTCGCGCGTCAGCAACACTCCTGCGGCAAGACCGACCAGGAATGACAGGCCGCTTGTAATGAGCGGATTGAGGCCCCAGCGTGCGACGAGCACATCGCCCCACACAAACCAGCACGTCGCCGCGAGAATGCCGCCGAATGACAGACCTGTGGCGATGGTCAACCACCGTGGCGACCGGGCGGACTTGAGCAACACGCGGCTGAGCGTCGGCACGAGGACCATCGCGACAATCAGGCTGGCGACCAGCGCAAACGACTTGGTCCAGGCCAGGGGTGCGAACAGCCTGTGGTCGCGTCCGGTCAGGAAAAAGACCGGCAGAAAGCTGATCACGGTGGTGCTGACGGCTGTGACGACCGCGGGGGCCACTTCGCAGGCCGCCTCGTGAATGACGTTCAACCGCTGTTCCCGGCGAGCAGTGGGCGTCAGCCCACTGGTGGCTGCATCAGCCGGTTCACATCGGCCGCTCGCCGACTCTGCCTCCCAGTCCGCCAGATGCTGGTAGATGTTTTCAGAAACGATGATCCCCATGTCGACCATTGTTCCAATGGCGATCGCGATCCCGGCCAGCGACATGATGTTGGCGTCCACACCGAGGACATTCATGGCAATGAAGGCCATCAGCACGGCAATCGGCAACGTCACGGCCACGACCACGCTGGCCCGCACGTGTAGCAGGAACAAGAAGATCACCACGATCGTAATCAGAGTCTCGTCGACCAGCGCGGTGGAGAGCGTGCCCACCGTTTCGTCGATCAGCCCGGTGCGATCGTAGACGGCGTTGATCGTCACGCCTTTCAAGCCAGGTTCGATGGTCCTGATTTTTTCCTTGACGCGTTCGATGACTTTCCGCGGGTTCTCTCCGTAGCGCATCACCACCACGCCGCCAACGGCTTCGCTGCCGTTGAGGTCGATCGCGCCGCGGCGGAAGTCAGGGCCGAGTTGCACCTGGCCTAAGTCGCGGATGCGGATGGGAACACCGTCGCGGGAGACAACAACTGTGCTCTCGATGTCGCCGATCGCTTTCTTGGGGTCCTGATCTGCTCCGATAAAGCCTTTGCCGCGGATGATGAACTCCATGCCGCTCGTTTCGACGGTCTTGGCGCCGACATCGATGTTCGACGACTTGACCGCCTTGACCAGTTTGTCGAGCGGGATGTCGTGAAACCGCAGCTTGTCCGGATCGATTTCGATCTGATACTGCCGTACGTAGCCGCCGACGCTGGCGACTTCGCTGACCCCTTCCACGGCCTGCAGCTCATACTTGACGACGTAATCCTGCAGCGATCTCAGGTCGGCCAGATTCATGCCCGGCGGCGGTTCCAACGTATAGTAGAAAATTTGGCCGAGTGCCGTTGCATCAGGACCAAGCGTCGGCACCACGCCGTCAGGAAGTACCGAGCCGGCCGTCCCCAGTTGTTCGGAAACACGCGAGCGGGCCCAATAGAACTCGACATCGTCGCCGAACGTCACCTGGACGAAACTGTAGCCGAATAGACTCTTTCCACGAACGCTTTCGGCGCCCGGCACCGCCAACAGCGCCACCGACAGAGGATACGTTACCTGATCTTCCACGTCCTTCGGCGACCGGCCCGGCCACGCTGTGAAAACGATCACCTGATTCTCGCCGACGTTGGGAATGGCGTCGATGGGAACCTGGTGGTAGGAGTAGATTCCGTAGGCCACGGCCGCTGCGGTCAACAGCAGCACGACCATGCGTTCGTGGATGCAAAATCGGATCAGGGATCGCAACATTTGATGATTCCCGCCTGTTACTTTGCTCGGCTCGTCGTGTCCCGGCTCGCCGTTCGTTTCACACCACCGTGACGCCGCTGGGCCATCTGCTCGATCGCACGCGTCGGATCGATCAGCGACGGATTGCCGGCCAACTGCATCTGCGAATCGATCAAGAAGTTCCCGGATGTGGCAACCTGCTCGCCTTCTTTCACTCCGGCGAGAATCACCGCCTCGGTCTCGGTCAATGGACCCAACACAACCGGTCGAATCTCGAAGCGTCCCGGCTCGGTTTCGACGTAAACAACACTGTTGTCACCCGCCATCAGCACCGCATCTCGCGGCACCACCAACGTCCTCTCTTTCTCCGCCGGTTGTCTTGCATAGCCCAATTGACTGGTCGAAATCAGCTCGACGTGGGACAAGGGACAGCGTCCGGGCGCATCGCGGATGATCTGCGGATGTCGCGGGCTGATCCATTTCCCGGCGAGCTCCGCGTCGTAAACATTTCCGCCCGTTGTGACAGGAATCTTCACCGTTGCCGAGGCGTAGTCCCCCGGTCTCAGACGGTTGTCGGGATTGAGTATTTCCACGCGGACGCCCACCGTTCTGGTCTTTTCATCAACGACCGGGTCAATAAAGGCCACGCGGCCGGTAAAAATTTCTCCCGGAAGCGACTGGACGACGGCTTCCACCTTCTGCCCAAAACGGACTTGCGATGCCTCTTCGGGAAACAGTTCCAGCATCAGCCAGACCACCGACAGATCGGCGATGCGATAGATGGCTTCACCCGTCTTGACGTAGTCCCCTTCGTCTCGGAGCTTCTCAATAACCGTTCCGCCGATGGGAGCACATATCTTCAGTCGAGTCTCCGCCCGGCCCTGCTGTCCAAGCTCATTGATCTGTTGCTCGGTCATTCCAAGATCGCAGAGCTTCCCCCGCGCGCCGGCAACCAGACCCTGTTGCGTTTCAGTGGCCACCGACAAGGCGTCCTCGCTTTGGCGGTCCAATGCTTCCTTGCTGACCAGGTATTCGACTTGCGCCGCATACAAGTTTTGACTGTATAGAAACACCATGTGGTCGCCCTTAACCACATAGACCCCGGTGTAGTCTGCGAACAGCTTTTCGATGCGGCCGTCAACGTAGGCGGAAATCGTGGCTCGGCGGCTCTCATCGAAGCCGATCCTGCCGACGGTCTGGATCGAACGCTCGACGGTCGTCGATCGAGCCGGTGTCGTCGCGATATTGGCCACTCGGCGAGCGGCAGGACTGATCGTCACGGACAGCTCATCCGTGTTGCCACCGCCGGCCGAAACGGGCGCCAGTTCCATCCCGCACACCGGGCATCGTCCCGGTTTCGGTGATCGCGTCGTGGTGCACATCATGGGACACACGTAGACGACGTCGCCGCCGACACTCGCCTCGGACGCCTGTTTGTTGCCGCCGCTACCTCCGGCGGAAATCCAGCCCGTTCTCTGGGCGAGACCCACCGCGAGAATGAGCAGCAGCCCGGTTGCCAGAAAGACCCCAACGTTGAACAAGGGCTTAAGCCACCAACGTTTCCTCTGGTTCTCGGTCATGAAAGTCTCCGTCGAGGATCGCTTCCAAACTCAAATGACGATCCCGGTTCATTCATAGAATCCCAAACCGACGACTTGTCGTCGCTGGATGTGCCGTGCACCCAACGTATGGCGACAACAAGTTGTCGTCGCTGGATGTGCCATGTACCCAACGTATGGCGACAACAAGTTGTCGGTTTGGGTATCACGAGAACAGCCCAAGAATCATGCGGACTATTCAACGACTGGTGCGCACGAGGCGGCTAGGTCAGCCAGACGCAGAGGTGAGTTTGGGCAGAGGCCGCCCAGTTCGTGAGCGGTTTCCCCGAAACGGGGTCCCTTGTCGGCTCAACCAACAGCGGGAGCCTGACAGATCTGACCGAAAGCTGCTGAACCAACAGTTGTTCCAGCAATTGCCTGGTGTTCCGCTCACATTCGGGTCTGAGGGGGGTGGGCGATTGCTGTTGGCACCCACAACGGCAGCCGACGCTTGGTCGGGACGGGCTTCTGGAGCACGTCGAGGGTCTGGCGCCTGTGTCTCGACAGCAAGAACCACGCCTGGCAGCCGTCTTGCGGCAACAGCAACAAGACTCTGCGTGCTTCCGTTGGCAGGACGTCGCAGCGTCTTGTTCACTCGGGGCCGACGATCCACAGCAACAACAGGCTTTCGTTCCCGGCTGTTCGCAACACGCTGAAGTGCACGGCCGGACCACTCCCCCGCCCAACAGCATCGATGCTGCCAGAAGCAGAGAAAACGCTCGCTTTGCCAGGGAGACGCAGTCCATGATCGCTAATCCGCGATGGGGAGTCCTATTCTTCTCTTCGTATTTCTCTAATCGGCACAACAGAGGGGAAACTCAAAGGAATGTATTTCGGCCCGATCCACGTTGATGGTTCAATCGGATGACGCCGAAAAATGGATTGAAACATTAGACGAGCAAAACTGAGGGGTACACTCCGAAACGAGGGGCAACCGACAGGGCGAAGCCTCTTATCTGATTCCACCGAGTCCGTCAAGGCGCAAAGTCAACGGACCGACCCGCGGGATGCATCGCTGGCGACGGCGAGCGTCTCCCGGCAGGCATCGCTGGCGCTTTGTTGCCTGCTCCCTTATTTCCTTGACCGCCGTTACTTGTGAATCGGCGGCAGGAACTTCGCGTTCTGGCGGGTGGATGGCGAGGAAACTCGCTTGGCCGTCCCGCTTGTCCGCCGGATCGGGCTTTTGGCAGTGCCTTTCGGCGAAGTCTTCCCGGCGGCGCTGGGCTTCGGAATCTGGCCTTTCCAATTCGCCACCGTCCAGTGCGAATAGGTTTGAACGACGCTTTCGCCCAGGTCTCTCAGGGCGCTGTGGAATCCGGCCGTCGTGACCCGCTCGTTGGGGATCACCCGCTGCAGCACGAAACGCCGGTTGCCGGCAACGTAGGCGAAGAATTTGCCTTTGCCCAGTCGGTCGTTGTCAGCCAAGAGTCTCAACAGGGCCGTCCGGGAAACGTCGGCAGCCGAACGGGGGAGCTCATCCAGCCACGCCATCACCCAAATCGAGCGACCGTTCTGACTGAGCACGGCCGACATCGACAGTTCCCATTCTTGACCGCCAATCTGCGACTTGAAATGAAAATCGTATCGCTTCTCGAGCTTTTTGGGCGCCAGCCCCATCGCCGAGAGCAGATTGCCCAACGACTCCTCGGTCAGCTGCCCCTTGGAAGCACGCTGCCCGTCGGCGGCGTTCAACAACGGAACGCCATAAAGAGCCAAGGCAATCATGAGAACCATCACTGTGCCGAGCACGAACCAGCTACGCAACGAAATCTTCATCGTTTTGACACTCCTTTGTCTCAACAAGAGTCGAAAGTTGAGGGTCGAAAGTTGAGAGTCAAACGCTCAGGCCGGCGGTCGTCTTTCCCTCAACTCTCAACCCTCAACTCTCAACTCTCAACCTACCGCGAGAAGAGATGCTCCAAGCAAATCTGCGACCACGATTCGAACTGTTCCCTGTCACCGATCAACTCTGCCGGATCGGCAAAACCTGTCTCTATGATCGACTTTTCCCGTGGGTAAACTTTGGGCGACTCCAGGTCAAACAGGTGAACAATCCCTAAATGCACCTTGCCGACTTCGGTCAAATCGTCGTTGATCAGGCCCACACACCGCTGCTGAAAGGCCGTTTCCAGGCAGATTTCTTCGTCAATCTCCCGCCGCATGCCTTCGAGATAGGGAGACCCCGCCTCACGAGCATCCTGGACCGAGACATGCCCACCAATGCCTATAGATCGCTTACTGTGCAGTCTTCCTTCTCCGTGTAAACTTCCTCTCTTGTAATGAAACAGCTTCTTGTCATGGCGAAAGATGCAATACGGGATCAGTTGCTTGTAACTGGGGTCTTCCTCGACCTCATTCCGCGGCCGGTAGCTGGTGATATTCGGATCGAGCAGCGTCCTCAGATACGGCTCCGTCCTGGTCGAGAAGCCCTGAAAGTAACCGATTTCGTGAAACAGCAACGTGGGCGCCACGAGCACCTGTTCGACTTTTTCTTCCTGCCGGCTCAACGTCATTTTGGAATCCTTTCGAGTGTCGGACTTACTGAACGGTTCCGAGATTCGTCATTACGGTGATTCTTCTTGATGCATGGTTTACCGTGACACACATTCGGGTCGATACTGATTCGATCTTTCCAGTTCATCGTTTGGTCCTCGGCCTTCTCCCCAACATCTCGTCCACCTTCGCCCCGATGTCATCGGCCCGCATCAGCGTTTCGCCGACCAGCATGGCCCGAACACCGGCCTGCTGCAACCGAAGCACGTCGCTGCGGTTTCTGATGCCGCTTTCACTGACCAGCAGCGTGCCCGCCGGAACCTGCTCAGCCAGACAGATGGTACGATCCAGATCGGTGACGAACGTCTTCAGGTCGCGGTTGTTGACGCCCACGAGCGGCGGTTCCAGTTTCAGCACGCGCTGGAGATTAGCCGGTTCGGTAATCTCGATGAGTGATTGCATTCCCAATTCGCAGGCAGAGAAATACAAGTCCCGCATCCGAGGATCGTCCAGGCACTCGGCAATCAGCAGCACGCAATCGGCCCCGGCGGCGCGGGCTTCGAGCACCTGATAGCGATCCAGCAAAAAATCCTTCCGCAACACCGGAACGGAAACCGCCCCGCGAACCGCGCGCAGAAAATCGAGATGTCCCTGGAAGAAATGCGTGTCGGTCAGCACGCTGATGCAGGCCGCTTTGTGCCGTTCATAAATGCGTGCGATCGCGACCGGGTCGAAATCTTCCCGGATCAGCCCGGCCGAGGGCGATGCTTTCTTCACCTCGGCAATCAATCCGACGCCCTCGGCGGCTGAGAGCGCCGCCGCAAAATCTCGCACCGGTGGCGCGGCGGCCAACTGTTCCTCAAGCATCTCCGCCGGCCGCGAGCGCTTGGCGTCATCGATTTCCACCCATTTGTGGGCGATGATCTTCTCGAGAATGGTTTCGTGCACTACCGCTTCTCTCCAAAGCAGACGACACGGCCGTCGCGCAGTGACGCCAGAACATGGCCGGCGCGGTCGATGGCGATGCCCCACGACACCGGACCGGCCGGCAGCGAATGCTTCCAAAGCAGCTTGCCGTCCTTGATGTCCAAAGCGGCGATGCCGTGCGTTTCGACCCCAGAGGCCTCCGGGGTTTCAAAACGACGGTTCGTGCCGGCAACAATCACGGCATTTGCAGCCACGGCCACGGCCACGTTCTCTTGGAACGGTCGGCCGGTCCACGCCGGCTTCGGCTTCGACTCTGAGTCTGTGGTGGGCAGCAACAACCCGAGCGTCGTGGTCGTCGCGGCCACGGTGCCGACGGGGCAGTTCAGCTCTGCTTTGTCGATGTAGTGAATGTCTTCCGGCCGCGTGTACAGGGGAAAATGGCCGGTCGCTGTGACCGATCCGTTTGCGCGGAGAAACAGATCCTTGCCGCGCGGCCCGGCGCGCCTGCGGGACGCGGTGCCAACGCTGAACTTCCCGTTCGCGGTGTCGTAGGAGGCCACGGCCACTCGATTGCCGGCGGCCAGGTACAGCTTCCCGTTGCTCAACAGCAGATCGCCCTGAACACAGGCGCCGGCCCCTTGGCCCCCGGTCGTGTTTCCGGAGTCGTTGTTCTGCCAACGGATCATCCCGGTGGCGGCGTCCAGCGCGTAGACGTGAGTCCCGTCGTAGTTGGCAATGCCGGCGGCAGCGTACGCCACGCCATTCTCCACCAGCACACCCGCACCCACGGGCCAAGTGGAACTGAGCGAGCCGTAAACCGGAACTTTCCGCTCGATGGGAGCGGCGCGGAAACGCCACAACAGGCGGCCCCCGGTTGTCTCGAAGGCGTAGACCCAACCGTCGGCTGAACCGACCAGCGCCCGACCCTCGGCAATCGCGGGGGGATACCTGACCGCACCACCTGTGTAGGCTGTCCAACGTGGTTCCCCGTTGGCGAGGTCCAAGGCCCGGACGACCCCGTCAGAACCGCTCAGAAACGCGAGCCGGCCGACTGCAACCGGCGCCGTCGGCGTGTTCGGCGTCGCCGGCTTGAATTCCCATCGTTTGACCGTCGCCGGCGCGACACTCTTCTGGGAACACGTGCTGCGAGCGTTGTCCTTGCGGAAGGTGGGCCAGTCGTCGCCCGTTTGCGCTAGAGGAGTCATGCTTGAAGGCTCGGCTGATTCGAGCCGCTCGGCGTCGGTCGCTTTCATGGAATAGTCGAAATCGCCGGCCGGTCCCAGACAAATGACGCCGAGCAACGAGAGATTGCAGCCACACATCCACGGCCCCCAGTAGAGTTGCCCGCCGGCGATGACGACTCCATCGTGGCAAGCCGGCCGCATGGGTGAGATGTGCAACCATTTGTCCGAGGCCACGTCCCAGCACCGGGTCCCGCCTCCACGGACGAAGACCCTGTCGATGCTGCCGGTGGCGCGGGTGCAAGCCGACCGATTCGGCAGACGAAGTAGTTGTTTTCCGGTCAGGAGGTCGAATTTCCAGCTGGGGTGATTCGATCCCATCGCATACAACGCGTCCCGGCGCAGGACGAGCTGGAAGTTGCCGTCCTCGGGATACTGCCACAGGAGCTTTCCGTCTTTGGTCGAGACGGCGGCCAGTTTCGTCTGTTGCGGACCGGCGAAGTAGAGCGCGTCGTCGGTGCACTTGACGTAGGCACTCGTGGCAAATCCCCAAGTGGCCCCCTGGGCGGGCCGGGACTCGCCAATCGCGCCGATGACCTCCGAATCGTCCGTCTTCCACAGCAGTTTCCCCGTCTTCGCGTCGAGGCAGCCGAGGAACTTCTGGCGGCAGTGGAAGTAGATGCGATCTCCCTTCAAGCACATGGCGCGTGTGTCGAGCGGCTCGGTTTCGCGATGGGTCCACAGCACTTCCTGGGTGGCTGGGTCGATGGCGGCAATCGTGCGGCCGAAGCCCCAGGCGTACTTGGGAATCTTCCACCACGGCCAGCCGCCGCCGCGGAACGCCGGGCCTTTCAGCGCGTCGCCGGGCGGTTCCTTCTCGCCGACTAAAGCGTAGAGTGTGTTCCCTGCGAGCGCCATCCACTTCCAGACCGGTCCGTCGCTGATGTCTGCCGAGATTTTGATCTCGTCTTTCAACTCACCCGTCGCTGCGTCCAGCAGCTTGCACGAGACGGCGTCGGCCAGGTAAAGCGTCCCGGGCGTGGCGATCAGCGTGTTGCGATGAATCATGAAGTCGGGATCCAATTGACGCTTCCAGAGAATCGTGCCGTTGTAGCCGTTCATAGCGATCAGCGTGTTGAGCATCGGCCATTGCGGCCGTTTGAACGCCCGGCTGCCAAACGCCTTGAAAACGCGCCCACCAGACACGACAGTGACCTCGGGCATCGGGCAGTACCACGGTTCTGCGAGAAACTGGGTCAGGTAGGGAGCGCGAGCACGTTGGTCGTTCGATTGGGGATTGTTGTCCGGCCCGTGATACGGATGGCTCCAGTCGTCAACGCCCTCTAGCGTCTTTTTGACGATCGTCTTCGAACCCAACAGGCCCTTTCCCAGTGGGCGTAAGACTCTCAGCACTTCTTTTTCGCTCGCCTGACCCTGAGCGACGCCCCGCACGATGACCAAGTCTGCCAAGTTGTCCGCCAGGTGCACGTGCGCGGAGTCCCCTCGCTCCACATAAACCCGACTGTTCAGCATTCCCGCGGCGTGGACGGCCTGTCGAGCCGCTTGCACGTCTTTCGCACCGGGCAGTTGTACGTAGATCAGCAGCTCGCTGGCCCGCGCCAACTTGAGTGCAAAATCGGCCTCACGGTCGCCCAAGATCGCACAGATCCCGCGCGGCGAGTCGAGTTGTTTGAGGACCGCTTGCACATCGGGTTCGCGGTCAGCCGCATCAGTCGACAGCGGCCCGATGCCGGCGGTCACCACCAAGCCGAACAGAGCCAATCGCTGTAGCCTCGGAGTTCGTCTACTCATCGTGCTTGCCTCCTCACAGTGCAGTTCTTCGTTTCCGCGGATTCATCAGGGGGCTGACGCGCCCGTTGTTTCAGAATGCGACGTCGGTCGTTGTGTACGGCCTGCAAAGGAACGATGTTTCGCACCCGTCAGAGTATCTTCATCGCGACGACCAATCAACCAGAACGGCTCATCAGCCGCGCGGTTGGATACTGAGGTTCATGAAGTTATAATCACTGTCAACTTGAACTCGATGCATCGGCGCCTGCCGCCGAACGAATTGTTTCTCTCCGAACCCGCCCGCCGATTGGAAGTGAATATGCCCAGACTCTCCTTGATCTTTGGCCTGCTTTTCGTTTGTGGCTTTTGGACGTCTTCTTCAACCCACGGAGAGAACTGGCCCGGGTGGCGCGGGCCGCGAGGCGACGGAACCAGTCTGGAGAAGAACGTCCCGACCCGATGGGACGGCCAGACGGGAAAACACATTCTCTGGAAGGCCGCAGTACCCGGCAAAGGACACGCCTCGCCGATCGTTTGGGACGACCGCATCTTCACCGTTTCCTGCTTGGAGAAGGAGCTAGAGCGGATTCTGCTCTGCTGGGACCGTCGCACGGGGAAGGCGCTGTGGCAGAGAACCGTTGTCCGGGCGCCGCTGGAAACGAGGAATACTCTGAACAGCTACGCATCGAGCACACCGGCCACGGACGGCAAATTGGTCTTTGTGACGTTTCTGGAAGTCGACGGCAGCACCATCCCCGCCCGCAACGTCGGCCGCGCGCGGCCGGTGACGCCGGGCCGCATGGTCGTGGCGGCTTACGATTTCGACGGCGATCAGAAATGGTTGGTCAAACCGGGCGAGTTTGTCAGCGTGCACGGCTTCTGCAGCAGCCCGGTGCTGTACGGCGACCTGGTGATCGTCAACGGTGATCACGACGGCGACTCGTACATCGTCGCGCTGGAAAAGTCGACGGGCAAGACGGTCTGGAAAAGGCCTCGCGAACACAAGACTCGCAGCTACGTGCCGCCACTCATTCGCGAGATCGACGGCCGCACGCAGATGGTCCTTTCAGGCAGCAAGTGCATCGTGAGCCTCGATCCAGCCGACGGCTCGCGTCACTGGAAGATCGACGGGCCGACCGAGCAGTACGTCGCCTCGATGGTCTACGACGGCAAGCTGTTCTATATGACGGCCGGTTTTCCGACGTATCACGTCATGGGGATTCGACCGGATGGAAAGGGCAACATCACCGACACCCACGTCGCTTGGCACGTGACAAACGCCAGGTGTTACGTGCCGTCGCCGGTTGTCGTGGACGGCTATTTGCTGATCGCCGATGATCGCGGCACAGCGAATTGCTACGAAGCGGCCACCGGCAAACGGTTGTGGCAGGTCCGGCTGGGGAAGCACTACAGCGCTTCGCTGGTGACGGCCTGCGGGTTGGTTTATTTTCCGGCTCGCGATGGTGTGACGAAGATCGTCCGGCCCGGCCCGGAACTCGACGTGGTGGCCGAGAACAAACTGGGCGAGTACTGCTGCGCCTCGCCGGCAATCGCCCACGGTCGGATCTATCTGCGTGATGAAAAGAATCTGTACTGTATCGGACCTCAGATTGTCTCTGAAACGAGTCGCAGCCTCCACGTCTCGGGAGAGCGAAGCTCCCGCTGAGCGGAGGCAAAAGTCCACGGGTGGCAACCCGTGGGGCTTGCCGTGGTGGCAACCCGTGGGGCTTGCCGTGGTTCCCGCCGGTCGCCGCCGGCGGGCTTTGGCAGCCCGGCATCCACTGCGAGCAGGCGGCCAACCTCTCTTTTTCCCAGATTTGCTGATCCTACTCGGGCCGAATCTCGTTATGCTTTCGGGAGGGGAACCCCCCGGTCTGTTACAAGAGAAGGACTGGATAATGAGCGAAAAAGAAAAAATTTGTGGAGGAGAGAAAGATGAAAACGACTTTGTTGTGCCTTGCCGTCGCGTTCTTGTTGGTTCTGCAGCCCGTCGCCCAGCTCGAGGCTCAGACGAAACAGCAGGCGGAGAAGCCAAACGTGGTGGCCGTCTTTTCCCTGGACGGACCGGTCACGGAGAAGCCGCGGCAGGACGATCTGCAGATGCTCCTCGGTTCCGAGACCGGTGAGTCTTTGAAGAATTTAGTTGCCCGGATGAAGCAGGCCGGCGACGACCCGGCCGTCAAGGTGGTGGTGCTGTTGATCGACAATCCGTCCATCGGCATGGGGCAAATCGAGGAACTCCGGGCGGCGATGGACGAGATCAAAGCCAAGGGCAAGAAAATCCACGTTCACGCCGACCTGCTGACGACGAGGCAGTACGTACTCCTCTCCGGCGCGTCGCGGATCAGCATGGTGCCCACGGGATACCTGTTTATCACCGGGATTTACGGGGAACAGCTTTACGTTCGCGGACTGCTCGACAAGATCGGCGTCAAACCCGATTTCTTCACCCGGGGCGCCTACAAGAGCGCTGCAGAAACGTTTATGCGCACCGGCCCCAGCCCCGAAGCCGGGCGCATGTACGACTGGCTGTTCGACGGCCTGTACGATAACTCGATCCAACTGATCGCCAAAGGCCGCGGCGTGCCGCCGAAGAAGGTTCGCGAGTGGATTGATCACGGCGTCTACACGGCCCAATCCGCCAAGAAGCTGGGCATCATCGACGCGGTTCAGCACCGGCAGGAGTTCGAAGCCGAGCTGCGCCGGCTGAATGGAGACGACGTGCGGTTCGACAAACGGTACGGAAAAAAGAAGAAATCGACGATCGATTTCTCATCGCTGTTTGGCATCTTGCAGTTTTATGCGAAACTGCTTTCACCTCCACAGCCGGCGAAGACCGGCAAGAGCGCGGTGGCTGTTGTGTATCTCGAAGGGATGATTCTTCCCGGAGAGGCCAATCCCAATCCATTCAGCAGCATGGCGGCCGCGTATAGCACGACGATCCGCAAAGCCCTCGACAAGGTGGCCGACGACGACTCGATCAAAGCGGTCGTGTTCCGCATCAACTCGGGCGGCGGGTCTGCCGTGGCCAGCGAGATCATTCTCGACGCCACGAAGCGCGTGCGGGCCAAGAAGCCGTTCGTCGTCTCGATGGGCGACGTTGCCGGAAGTGGCGGGTACTACGTCGCCTGCGGTACCGAGACGATTTTTGCCGACGCGTCGACCATCACCGGCTCGATCGGGGTCGTGGCCGGAAAGTTCGCGACCACCGCCATGTGGAACAAGATCGGAATCAACTGGAAGCCGATCAAACGGGGCGCCAATTCCGGGCTGCTCAGCTCGTACGACGTGTTCTCCAAGAACGAACGCGCCGCGCTGGAGCAGTACATGGACGAGGCCTACAACGTGTTTAAGGGCCATGTGGTCGCGATTCGCGGCAATCGTCTCAAGAAGCACATCGAGGACCTGGCCGGCGGCCGTGTGTTCACAGGACGCCAAGCGTTGGAGCTCGGATTGATCGACAAGCTGGGCGGTCTCGACGATGCGATTCATTATGTGGCCCAGCAGGCCGGTCTCAAAGACTATGAGATTCGTGTCGTCCCCCGGCCAAAGAACTTCATGGAACTGATGATGAGCGGTCTGACGGGTAAGGAGCCGGACGACAATCGCTTGTCGCTCTCCAGCGCGGCGATGCCGTACTTGCGTGATCTCGAACCCAGACGGCTGCGTGCAGTAAGACAGGTCCTGGCTCAGCTCACGGCGGCTCAGCACGAACATGTCTTACTGACGATGCCCGTCCTCAACTTCCAAGATTGAACGAACCGATGCACAGAGACCTTCATCGAAGAGACTTCCTCAAATGCGCGTCCGCGGCGGCCGGCATTGCCGCCGGTGTTTCGTTCGGTTCGTGGGCGGCGGAACCCTCGGCGCGGGCAACACTCGTAACCAGCCCGGCAAAGAGTGGCCATCGTACGAAGTTCTCGTTCTTGCACACCTACGAGGCGACCGGCCGCTATTGGCGGTGCCTGGAGAAGGCCGGTCTGATTCGCCGCGGCACGGGGGTGAGGCTCGTGAATTCCCCTTGGGGCGACGACGCCCACCGGTTCAATACGGTGGCCCGCGTCGGCGGAAGGCTTCACGAAATCGTCCGCACTGCGAGGTGCCATTTTGTCGTGGATCGCGTCGTCGGCGGTTCGCCCTATCATGCCTATGTGTTTGACGCCGACCTGATCAACGCGTACGCGGCGATGCTGGGCACAAGGTTCCTTGGCGGGCAGGTGCATGAGACAGTCTCCAACGTGAACAACGATTGGCGGCGGTTCCGCCAAGCAAACCCCAAGTTCGCTCGGGAACCGATCAAGCCGGATGAGCTTCGTTCCCATTTTGACTGGAGCACCGTCGGCCGCTGCCTGGAGTACGGAACTTTGGAGGATTACGCCGGCCGCAGTTTTCCCCAGAGTCAGGCCGCGTTGTGGAAACAAATCGAGGAGGCGGCGAAACGCCAAGGTGCCCGGTTCGGATCCCACTTCTGCTATTGCGAGGGGACCCGACTCGGGGAGCTGGTGTGGCACCGTTTCTACCGGTTCGGCGCAGGCTGGTGCCTGGCGGAGGTGGGCCCCTGGGCCTCGCAGCACACCCAGTTTGCCATCGCCAGCCTGCGTGGCGCGGCCAAGGCCGCGGGCAAGCCCTGGGGAGTGTTCTTTGCACCCTGGGGACCCGACGGCTGCACGTCCTTTGTCAAGGAAGAGGACTGGTCTTGGCAAGTGCCGCGCAATTGGATGGTCCGGAGCCAGTATGCGGTCGCTCCTGAGCACGGACCGTCCAGTGCATTGCAGCGGAGAATCTTCTTCCACAGTTACCTCTCAGGCGCGCACACGCTCCATGAGGAGTGGGGCGCCGAAGACAATTTCTTCGACTGGGACGACGGGGAGCTTTCCTCTTACGGTCGCGTGACCCGGGATCTCCTCGACTTCCAGGACGATTACCCGGACGTTGGCGAGCCGTTCGTGCCCATCGCCCTGGTGCTCGATGCGGCGGTCCTGCCCAACCTGGCACCGTGGAAGGAGCTCAAAGCGAACCTGTTCCGCCATGACGACGCGGACGCCCAAGTCGCTTCCCGAAAGGACGCGGGGCTTGCCGAAGCGACCTGTTACGCTCCGTCTGCCGTCCCTGAAGTGTTTGACATCGTGCCATCCGATGCCCCGACGAAAGTCTGGGCAAGCTATAAAGTGGTGATCCCGGTTGGCGAAGGGCAGCCCCCGTCGGGGGTGAAGGCCGCGTCGAAAGACTCCCCGTGGGACCAGCTCGCCGACGCCGCCCGGGAACTCTCGCCGTTCGACCGGTCGACCCACTTGCCGATGCAGGTCAACGTCCGCAAGTCGGACGGGGCTTGGATTGTCGGCCTCTACAACCCTTGGGGAGCACGCCGAGGCGACATCCAGCGCACAGGCAGCATCCTGGCGGAAGATTGCGCGGTGCGCGAACTGTTGCGTCCCAAGTTTCCCGTGAAATCTGTCCGGGCCCTTCACGCCTGGCCCGAAAGTTCCGGCTTGGCCGTCGACGACGGCTCGCTGCAAGCGACCGTGGGACCCGGCGGCACGCTGATCTTGGAGATCATCCCCAAGACCGGCGGGTAGACAGCGGTGGTTGTCGGCTAGCCCAAGTTGATCAGTTGCTGCCGCGAAACCCCTTGTTCTGCCGGGCGG
>CAZGYE010000022.1:0-34497 GCA_964530165.1 uncultured Planctomycetaceae bacterium | reverse complement strand
CTATTGGATGGTGGGCAAGCTGATGGGCACCAATTACGGCGGGTGGCCGCAGGTCGGCAACCGCGTGCCGGCGGGCCGACTGCTGGTGCTCGACGACTCCTACGTCTACGGGTTCGGCCGCAACCAGTACATCCACCACGGGGCCCACGTCGGCATTGACGGGGCGACCATCTTCCACTTTCGGGCCGGTCGTGACGAGCAGCGGCGTTTCACGCACTACCAGGCGTTCGCGATCAGCCGCAAATCCCCGCTCGGCAAACAGCAACCGCCCAAGCCGGGGGCGAAACGGCGTCGTGCTCCAGCCGCCCCGTCCAAGAAGTATCGCTGGACTCAGAAACTGCCGATGCTGGCCCGCGCCTTGGTGCTCGCCCAGAACACGCTGTTTCTGGCTGGCCCGCCAGACATTTTTGCGAGCGACGACCCCACGGCCGCCTTCGAGGGCAGGAAAGGTGGGCTGCTCTGGGCGGTCTCGGCTAGCGACGGGAAGAAGCTGGCACAATACACGCTCGACAGCCCGCCCGTCTTTGACGGCATGGCGGCCGCCGGCGGGCAACTGTACCTCGCCACCACCGACGGCAAGGTCTTGTGCTTCTCTGGAAACGATTAAACCGCCGGAGCTGGCTTCTCCAAGTGTTACACAAAGGCATGCGATGTTGAGAGTTTTCCTTGTGAGACTCGGTTCGTTTTTGCTTGCCGCATTGACTGTGGTGGCCACGCTTGCCACTGCGCGACTCGCACCGGGCACCAAGCCCGAGTGGCGCGTTGGGCTGGCACGTGTCAAAATCACGCCCGAAGGACCCATCAACATGTCGGGCTATGGGAACGCCGTCTCCACCGGCGTGCTCAACGACCTCTACGCCCAGGCCATGGTGATCGAGCATGCGTCAGGCGAGAGGGCCGTGCTGCTGACCGCCGATCTGCTTTTCTTCCGCGCCCCGTTCGCTGAGGCCCTCTGCAATCAGATCACCAAAAAGACGGGTCTGGAGCGACGCCAGATCCTCCTGAACGGCTCGCATACGCATGCGGGCCCGGTATTTGGGATCAAGGAGCCCGACCGATGGCACCTGACGCCGGAACAACGCAAGACCGTTGACGATTACACACAGAAGCTCACATTGCAACTCGTCGACCTGGTGGTTCGCGCGCTGGCCGACGTGGGGCCGGCGAAGCTGGCATGGGGCGTAGGCCGCGCAGGACCGTTTGTCATGAACCGCCGGCTGCTCGACGAACGCGGCAAATGCCGCGGCATGGGTCCCAATCCCCGGGGGCCGGTCGATCGCGATGTGCCCCTGCTGCGGGTCGATCGGCCCGGCGGTCCGATGCGGGCGGTGGTATTCGGCTGCGCTTGCCACCCCGTGACCCTCGACGGCAAGAACCGAAAAATCTCCGGCGACTATCCAAGTTTCGCCCGGCAGTTCGTGGAGACGCGGCACCCGGACGTGCAGGTGATGTTTGTCGCCGGTTGCGGGGCCGATGCCAATACGCATCCCCGCGGCGGCCCCAACCAGGAGCAACTCGCGCGGCAGCACGGGGAGAGTCTCAGCCGCGAGGTGTGTCGTGTGTTGGACGGACCGCTGGATGCCGTATCCGGTCCGTTGCGCGTCGAGCTAGAGTGGACCGATTTGCCGTTGGAGACCACGTACACTCGCGAGCAGTTGGAGCATATTGTTGCCACGGGGTCGTTCTGGCATGTGCGGAACGCGCGGGCCATGCTCCAGATGCTGGACCGCAACGAGCCCTTACCGGTACACTACCGGGCGCCAATCGCCCTGTGGCAATTCGGCGACGACCTCACCCTGGTGGGCCTGCCCGGAGAGCCGGTGGTCGAGTACGTGGGGATACTCCGCAAGGCGCTGGGACCCAAACGCTTGTGGATCGCCGGCTATGCGAACGAGTCTTTCGGCTATTTGCCCACGGCGAAGGTCTTGGCCGAAGGCGGTCACGAAACGATTGGGCTGACGTTGGGCGTCGGGCTGTTCTCGCCGTCAGTTGAGGACGTGGTGCTGAAAACGGTGCGGGAGTTGGCCCGGAAGTCCGGGCGCCGATTGCCGTGACGTCAGTTGCGCTTCGCATCCTTTTCACGGCCACGGCTTCGTCATCCAACGCCTCGAAGCTCCGAGACATCGTGGGACTTGTGTGTTGGAGAAAAGCAGCCTACCATCGGGTGCTATCAAGACAAGACGGCACAAGAAAACGTCGCCTATACCCTACGGGAGATCCAAAGGCCGGATTATTCATGGGTTGTCCTTGTGGCACCCAAACCGACAACTTGTTGTCGCAATCCAATGATCGCACGGCACAGCCGGCGACGACAAGTCGTCGGTTTGAGTTTCTCTGAATAATCCAGGATAGGTCGTTTGTTGGTTGCCAACCTCGTTTGAAGGAAAGGAAAGCCCCATGTCGGACAAAGCGGTCAAGGTAAATCGACGGCAGCTACTGCAGAGGGCCGCCCGAGCCGGCGCTGTCCTGATGGCGCCCTACATCGTTCCGGGTTCGGCGCTCGGCAAGAACGGGGCCGTGGCCCCGAGCGAGCGGATCGTGCTGGGCGCGATCGGGCTCGGCCCCAGAGGGACGTACGATCTCGGCTTCTTCATGGGCAATCCCGACGTGCAGTTCGTCGCCATCTGCGACGTCCGCAAGGAGCGGCGCGAGGCCATCAAGAACATGGCTGACAGTCGATACGGCAACAAGGACTGCGCCATGTACAGAAACCTGCACGAGATCCTGGCCCGGCCGGACATCGATGCGATGCTCATCGCAACCGGTGACCGCTGGCACACGATGGCCTCGATCACGGCCGCCAAGGCGGGCAAAGACGTGTACTGCGAGAAGCCGTGCTCGATGACCATCGTCGAGAGCCGGGCGCTGGCCGACACGTACCGCAAGTACGGCCGAATCTACCAGGCGGGCACGCAGCGGCGGAGTATCGGCAACTTTATCTTCGCGGCTGAACTGGCCCACAGCGGCAAGTTGGGCAAGCTCCACACAGTGCATGCCAACACGCTCTATCCCGCCACCAGCCACCTTTGGCGCCCCGCCGAACCCGAACCGCCCAAGGACGTGGTCGACTGGGATATGTGGCTGGGCCCCTGTCCGTGGCGGCCGTACAACTCGCAATACGTCCGCGGCCGTTGGCGAGGTTTCTTCGATTTTCACGGCGGCGGGATCCTCGAGTGGGGCGCGCACACGGTCGACCTTTGCCAGTGGGCCGCTCAGAAAGACGACACCACGCCGGTCGAGTACGTGCCCGACGGCGGCGGCGTGATCGCCACCTACGCGGACGGCCTGAAACTGGTGATGCGCAGTCACGGCTGGATGGGCATGGGCACCTGCAGCGCGCGGTACGAAGGAGACAAGGGCTGGATCGAAACGGGCGACAGCGGGAAGTTCCTGATTCATCCCGAGTCCTTGCGAACCGAGCGGACCGTCTTTCACCGGGTGGGCACCGATTCCAGCACCCACATCCGCAATTTCCTCGACTGCGTGAAGACCCGCAAGCCGGCCAACGGCAACGCCGACGTCGCCGCCCGGTCGCACATCGTCAGCCACGCGGCCTACATCGCCTGGCAGCTCGGCCGCAAGTTGACGTTCGATCCGGTCAAGGAAGAGTTCGGCGACGACGACGCCAACCGCATGCGCTCGCGGGCTCTGCGCGAGCCGTGGCGGATTTGAGATCGACCAATCAGCACGAAATACAGCATCTCCAAAGAAGGAGAATACCAACATGCGTTCCAGAAAATCTCTTGCGACTGTGATCGCGGCGGCTTGTCTGCTCGCCGTCCTTTCGACGTCGCTTCCAGCACAACAGGCGCCGCCGGCCGAGGGCGATGAACCCCAACTGATCGCCGTCATACAGTCCGACGCGCCGCTGTTCAATAAGATGAAAGCCTGCCAGCGCTTGGCCGTAATCGGCACCAAGAACTGCGTCCCGGTGCTGGCCAAGTTGCTTGCGGACGAAAAGTTGGCCCACTACGCCCGCTATGGCCTGGAGCCGATCCCCGACCCGTCGGTCGACGATGCGCTCCGCAACGCCCTGGGCAATCTCAAAGGAAAGCTCTTGGTCGGCGTGATCAACTCCATCAGCGTGCGACGCGACGCCAAAGCGCTGGACGACTTGAAAGGGCTGCTGGGCAACTCCGATCCCGCGGTCGCCGCAGCCGCTGCCTCGGCGCTGGGACGGATCGCCACGCCACAGGCCGTCAGAATTCTGCGCAGCCAACTCGACGGCCCGGCGTCTTTGCGGCCCGCCGTAGCCGACGCCTGCCTCACCATCGCCGAGAAGCTGCTGGACCAGAAGAAGCAGACCGAAGCCGTAGCGCTGTTCGACGCCCTGCGAGAGGCCAACTTGCCCGCACACATTCAGATCGCTGCGCTGCACGGCGCCATTCGTGCTCGCGGGTCGGCCGGCTTGCCCCTGTTGGTCGAGAGCCTCCGCTCCAAGGACAAAGCCGTGTTCCGCGTGGCCCTCGCAATGGCCCAGAAAATGCCTGGCGGCGACGTGACCCGAGCGCTGGTCGAGGAGCTTCCCAAACTGCAGCCAACGCACCAGAACGTCCGGCAGGCGCTGGTGATTTACGTGTTGGGCGCCCGCGGCGATCAGGCGGCGTACCCCGTCGTGCTCGAAGCGGCGAAAAACGCCTCGCCGGCGGTCCGTTTGGCGGCGGTTCGCGTGCTGGCCGGCCTCGGACGGGTTTCCGCAGTTCCGGTGCTGCTGGAAGCGGCCGTCGAAGCCGAAGGCGAGCTTGCCGAGGCGGCTCGCAACACACTGGTCGAAATGCCCTCCCGTCAACAGGTGGATGCGTCGCTGGCAGCGGCGCTGACCGAGAGCGAGGGCCGACGGCTCTTGGTCGTGATCGACGTGGTGGGCCGGCGCAGCATCGCTTCCACCATACCAGCGCTGTTGAAACTGTCCGACGACGACGACCAACAGGTCCGCGCGGCGGCGATCGGAGCACTCGGCCTGACCGTCGGTCTTGACGGACTGCCCGCCTTGATCGATCGGCTCATCACGCCCAAGACGCCCGACGTCGCGGCGGCGGCGAAAGAGGCCCTCACAAAGGCGAGCATGCGTATGCCCGACCGAGACGCCTGCGCCGCGAAACTGATTGACCGCATGGCGAGCGCCCCGGACTCGGCAAAAGGCGACCTGCTGGACCTGCTTGGCGTTGTCGGCGGGACGAAGGCTCTCGACAGCGTCTCCGCCGCCGCCAAGGACTCGAACGAAGACATGCAGGATGCGGCAACACGCGTATTGGGCGGGTGGATGAGCCCCGATGCCGCACCCGTGCTGCTCGAGTTGGCGAAGACCCAAGACGGCAAGTTCCAGGTTCGTTCGCTGCGCGGTTACATCCGCATCATCCGGCAGTTCGGTCTTCCGGCGAAGCAAAGACTTGCGATGTGCCGAGAAGCGATGGCCGTTGCCAAACGCGCCGAAGAGAAGCGGCTCGTACTGGACGCGCTCACCCGCATCCCATCACCGCCGGCGCTCAGGCTGGTCCAGAAGCATCTGGACGACGCGGCCCTGAAGGAAGCGGCAAGCAAGGCGGCCGTGGCGATCGCCGCGAAGATCGTCAACGCACATCCGGCCGCAGTGGCCGACGCGATGAAAAAGGCCGCACAGGCCACGGGCGACAACGATCTGGCCAGACGTGCAAGGGCACTGCTCGGCCGGGCCAGCGCGAAGCTTCACAAGAATTGATCGCCGGTATCGTCGGCACGGAGACCAATCAATGGCAAGCACCCGGTACAGTTCGGAAGTGGGAAGTTCGTCCTGGGTTTTGTGCCTGGCCATTTCAAGGGCAGGGCGGTACACTGAATTTTTCGACAATCGCTGATTGTACCAGGGTCGTCGCAGAAGTACCTGCCCAAGGGGGAGTTCCGTCGCTGCGACTTCTCTCCCTTCTTTTGGCGACGCAGCCCTGGCAATTCACGGGGCGCAATGCTGTCAGACGTGCGGAGACGACGATGAGTCGAAAGCCACAGCCGCTGTATGCGCCCCCGTTTCGAAGCCATTGCCCTGTCTGCGGAGAAGTCAGCTATTCTGCGGCAGGCATCCATCCGCAGTGCGCCATGCAGCAAGCAGATGTGAAGCGCATGAAGCGAATCAAATCGCCTTCGAAGTCGCTCAAAAAGAAGATGATCCGCGACGCAGACGCGAAACCTTGGCAGAAAATCTGCCCAAAGTGCCGGGCACTCGTCCACATCCGCAAGCTCGTCTGCGAGTGTGGGCACGCATTCGGCAAAGCAGCGAAAAGTGAAAGGGAGTGAATCGCTCCGTCGCTCCGTTTGCTCGTGTGGTTCCGGTTGACACGAACCCGGAGGCCGACTATAAGTCCCGCCGCGAGTTCGCGACGGCATCGGCCGACCGAGGCGTTCGTCTGCTCTGTAAAGCTCAATTCGTCCGATTGCGCGGACGGATGTGACATCTCCCGGCAACCGGTGAAGACAGCGTTGACGTTGCAGTTCGCCGACTCAGACTTGTCGATGCGTTCATCGTTTGGGGGCTCGAAGACTGACGATGAAAACCGTGGCAGCCATCACATCGGCTCCGGCCGCCTCGTCCGGCCCGCCGGCGCCCAACGAACCGGTCATGCTCATCCGGCCGCGGCGGGGCTGGGACCTCGTCGATTTGGCGGACCTGTGGCGGTACCGCGAATTGCTTTGGATTCTGGCGCTGCGCGACATTAAGGTCCGCTACAAGCAGACGCTCATCGGAGTGGCGTGGGCGATCATCCAGCCCGTGACGACGATGATCGTCTTTACGGTGCTGTTCAAACTGCTCGGCCGCTTTCCCTGCGAAGGCGGCCCCGTCCAGTATGCAGTCACCACTTACTGCGCGCTGTTGCCGTGGCAACTGTTCGCCGCCTCGGTCAGCCAATCCAGCGAGAGCCTCGTCGGCAGCCGAGATTTAATCACCAAGGTGTACTTCCCGCGGATCATTATTCCCATCGCCCCGATATTCTCGGCACTGGTCGATTTTGCGATCGCCTTCGTGATTCTCATCGGGCTGATGGCATGGTGCGGCATCTCGCCCGGTTGGGCCTTGTTGACGCTGCCCGTCTTCTTGCTCTTGGCCGTCGCCTCGGCGTTGGCTGTTAGTTTGTGGCTCTCGGCACTGAACGCCATCTACCGCGACTTGCGGTACGCCGTCCCGTTCCTGCTTCAGGTCGGCTTTTTCGTCAGCCCGGTGGTTTTCGAGACCGCTATCATTCCCCCTGAGTGGCGTTCCCTATACAGCATCAATCCCATGGTGGGCGTCCTCGACGGTTTCCGCTGGGCGCTGTTGGGCGGACACCAGCCGGCCATCGGGCCGATGTTCGTCTCGATCGTTGCCGTCACGGCGCTGCTGCTGGGCGGCATGGTCTACTTCCGCCGCATGGAACGCCTCTTTGCCGACAGAATTTAGGACTCTCTCGATGAGCGACGTTGCCATCCGCGTCGAAAACTTGGGAAAGCAATATCGCATCGGCCAGAGCGAGCCTTACCACCGCTTCTCCGAACTGCTGGGCGGCCTGGTCTCGGCACCGCTGCGCCACATCCAAAAGCTCGGTCAGCACGCGCGAGGCGAGGGCGCGAATGGTTCCCGGCTCCGCCGCTCCGACACGTTTTGGGCGCTGCGGGACGTATCGTTCGAGGTGAACAAGGGCGAGGTCATCGGCATCATCGGCCGCAACGGCGCCGGCAAATCGACGCTGCTGAAGATTCTCTCGCGCATCACCGAACCGACCACGGGCCTTGCTGAGATACGCGGACGCATCGGCTCGCTGCTGGAGGTCGGCACCGGTTTCCATCCCGAACTGACCGGCCGCGAGAACATCTATCTCAACGGCGCCATCCTGGGCATGACCCGGGCCGAGATCACTGGGAAGTTCGACGAAATCGTCGCCTTTGCCGAAGTCGAGCGATTTCTCGACACACCTGTCAAACGTTACTCGTCGGGCATGCACATGCGGCTGGCTTTCGCCGTCGCCGCGCATCTCGAGCCGGAGATTCTCCTTGTTGACGAAGTTCTGGCAGTCGGCGACCTTCAATTCACTAGAAAGTGCCTCAACCGAATCCGTGAAATCAAGAGAAGCGGGTCGACCGTAGTATTCGTCAGCCACAACCTTCCTAACATTCGCCAGCTCTGCTCCCGCGTCATCTGGTTGCAACACGGCAGAATCCAACAGATTGGTCCATCTTATAAACTCTGCGAGGCATACCAGCTACAGGCGGCCCTCCTCGTGTCAGCGATGCCCAACCCCGCAGTACGAGTGCGCCCGCCTCACAACGGTCGCGCCGCTCCCAAAATTGCGGCAGTTGAGATCCGAGACAAAACAGGTAACTTGTGCAACCGTTTCTCGTACGGCGACACCCTGAATCTTATCGTTACGGTTGATCATCCTCGTATCCAGGATTGTGCAAAGGACTACGCGGCAGTTTGGTTTCTCTATGACCAATTCGGAAGGCAGATTGCAGTTGGATCCTCATTTCCGATGGACTCTGTTCAGTTCCAGCCAACTGATTCAACGCTTTTGTGCAACCTGGGACCGTTGACATTATTACCTGGCACCTACACTTTTCGTCTCGTGCTACATGTACCCCATTACGAAAATCTTGATGAGCTTGATCCAGCGATTGCCTTCGAAGTCGTCAGCTGCGATCCTTTCTCGACCGGGTACAATTATCCTGGCCCATTCGATGCCGCCTTCTTCTTACCTCACCGCTGGTATCGCCCCAATTCCGCAACGTCGTTTACTCCCGCAGCACTCGAAAGGAATTCAGCTTGACCGTCCACGCACGGCTTCCACACCTTCTACACCCCCCCTTACAAGCCTGCTTGACACGACTCCGGCGCTGGCGACCGCGCCGTGGATGGAACACCTTTCCGAATTGTATTCGCGTCCAATCGCCCCAAACAACACTTGCGGCAGTTCGAGCCGCCATGAAGCACCGCCAGCCAGGCGCGTATCTCCGCTTTGGCGATGGCGATATTTGCCTCTTGCATGGCCAGCCCGACATGATGCAAACACCTCACCCACACCTTCAACTCGAGATGCGAGAGGCCTTCCGTCTCGCTGGCCCCGGAATTCTGAAATGCCTACCATTGCACTCCAACAAGTTCGGCATGTGTCCCGGAATGGTAGACGGCGCGTTCCTCTCTAACGACGACTGGGCAACCGCTGAATTGGCCAAGTGTTTCGAATACTTCATCGGTGACCACATTTATTCGCACGTCGCCCTAGCCTATTTGTCCGTTTTCGAGCCCAGTCTTGCGCAACGTTTCCTCACGGAACTCAAAGCGACGAATCCGATCTTCGTTGGAAACGAAAACGCATCGCCGCACGTCTTGCGCGCTCTCTTCGGAGATACCCCTCATGTTCCTACCCCAAGCCGCTGCGCCTACCAGGAGTTGGACCGCATCGAGGGACAGCTCCTTCAGGAAATCCGCCGCCGTGGAAAGCATTTTCAAGTTGTGGTAGTCGCCACCGGCTGCACGGGCCGAGTATTACAAAAACGAATGCTAAATCAGACGCGCTCCGTGTTCTACTTTGACTTTGGCAGTCTGTTGGACGCCCTGTGCGGAGAACAGACGCGTGCTTGGATGGAGGTACTAGCCGTGCCCGCAGTCCACTGGCAGCGCCTATTGGACGCAGTCTCGAACTCCTCCCACAATGGCAGATCTCAACCCTCGACAATTGGCCAAACCACGGCCACTCCATGAATGATGGCGACGGTTGACGACATTTATGATGTCCTTTGCCGACCGCTTCGGCGATTGTTCAGTTGCAGCAACCGAGCCGGCCAGGTCGGCGTGCATATAAATCGTCCCATTTTCTTGATTACATCCACGATCCACGTAACGGACGCGCCACTTTGCTATACCGGCTGCCGTAGTATTTTCGCTTGGGATGAACGCCTTCGGCAGACATTCCAAACGATTTCGAGCGTGCGAGAAAAAGCTCCCGGTAGTATGGTTGTTGTGCTTGAGAACTCGGAACTAACGCGAGCGGAACAAGCCGAGCTCGCCGAGGCAGCTGACTGGCTTGTTTGTTTTCACGAAGATGACTATTCGTGCCGACTGAGGGATGGCCTATACAAAGGAGCTGCGGAAAGTTCCATGTTGATCGCCATCATGGAGATCATCAGGCTGTTTGATTACGAGAGGCTCTTCAAGATAAGCGGCCGGTACACTCTAATAGATGGGTTTTCACTCGAACGATTTAGTACCACCCAGTTTGGCGTCCTGTCGCGAGACGGTGGGGTTAGTACCCGATTGTATTCTGTGCCGAAACGATTGGAGACGACTTATGAGCGGCAGCTGAGGCGGTGTCTGTACTGGGCAAAGAAAGGGAAGAGTATTGAATCTGTTCTGATGTCCGGCGTCGACCACGATGATATAGGGTACGTGCAACAATTAGGGATTGGAGGTTATATAGCGATTGATGGCACTGTAATACGAGAATAGTCGAGCGCAGGTCGCTGTACTTGAGATTGAATTGAGAGGAATACTACGCTGGGTATTCGCCAGTATGGATTTTCAGCGACACGCTAATGAACAGGATGTCCGATGGCCGCTGAGGCAGAGACTATCACGATCTTAACGCAGCCGGTCACGCCCGGCGCGCTGCCGCGGGTGAGACAATGGATGCTGCGAACGCGTCGATCGGCGAAGCGGGCCGTTCTGGCGGCGTGCGGTTTGGACAATCCCGATTGGCATCGTTCACAATACGGCGGTCCTCCGGCGGTCACCCGCAGTCTGATCGAAGGCCTCATCAGCTTGGGGGTGCGGTTCAATTCTAACCCTCGCCACAAACGGGATGTGGGACACATCGTCGCCGTGCTGAGCAGTTTGGATGCACTGGCAGAGGCCCTTCAGTGGAAACGCACGGGACAGATCCGTCGCTTGCTCGCCGGTCCCAATCTGGTCGTGATGCCCTCTGATGAGCGATCGCTGATGACCTCCCCGCTGATCGACGTCTGTCTGGTTCCCGGAGACTGGACCTTTCGTTGTTACGGCGCTGACTGCCCGGAATTGACCGATCGGCTGGCGGTCTGGCCGGCCGGCGTGGACGTTGGGTTCTGGAAACCAGACAGACCGGCCAGACATCGCCCCGATACGCTGGTGTACCGGAAGTCGGGGCCGGCGGAGCTGATCGACGAGTGTGTCGCCTCGCTTCGCAACAGCGGTCATCGTGTCGTCGAATTGGCCTACGGCCGGTACGGCCCCGAGCAATACCGGCGGCAGTTGCGGCGCTCCCGCTTGGCAGTTTTTTTTAGCGAGAGCGAAAGTCAGGGGATCGCGCTCGCGGAAGCCTGGGCCATGGACGTCCCCACGCTCGTCTGGAGTCGTGGTTATGCCCTTTGCAGCGGGCAAAAGATCGCCGCATCGAGCGCTCCCTATCTGGGCGATCCGACCGGCTTGTTCTTTCGGGGACGCGACGACTTTCAAAGTGCGTTGAGGCAGGCCTCATCAACGATTTCGACGTTTGCTCCACGTCGATGGGTGCTGGAGAACATGACCGATGAAGTTTCGGCGAAATGTTTCTGTGCGATTGCGTTTGCAGATCGCTCGCACGCGGGGGGCGTCGAAGAAGAGATCGTGAGGGATGGTGAAAGTCAGCGTCATCACTGCAACGTATAATCGTGCGCGATTGCTCGAAAGGGCGATCGACTCGGTCCTCGCGTGCGGTCGAAAGGACGTGGAAATACTCGTCTGTGACGACGGTTCAACCGATGAGACGCCCGCTCTGATCGCCGGTTATCAGCAGCGGTTCTCGGACAGCGTTCGGCATCTCCAAATGGACCACTCGGGTCTTCCGGCGGTCGCTCGCAATCACGGCCTCCAGGCTGCGCGCGGCCAGTATGTCGCGTTTCTGGATTCCGACGACCGATGGCTGCCGGCCAAGCTGCACCAGCAGCTTTCAGTATTGGAGAACGAGCCGAGCATCGGATTGGTTTGTTCGAACGCGTATCGGGTCCTGGGAGACGGCGAAGCAGAACGAGGGCTCATGTTTGTGGACCGACCGGCAGACCCGTCCAGCCCTGTCTTGCATGAGTTGCTTGCGAACAATTTCGTGATCAACTCGTCCGCTGTGATCAGGCGGTCGTTGATGAACGTCGCAGGCGGGTTTTGCGAGGACCCCCAGTTACGGGCGCTCGAAGACTGGGACCTCTGGCTGCGCGTCGCTGCAATTAGTGAGGTCCGTTATCTACACGCGCCGCTGCTCGTCTACCGTGACGCTCCCGAGACAAGCATTCGCGGTCAGCGATCCCGCACAGACCATTGGAAGGGCGTCGCGCTGATCGCACAACGGCTCCGTCGATTTGCGCGGGACTCTGAAGTCTGGACGCCTGAGCTGGAGAGGGTTGTGGACCGAATGTCGCTGGAGTGTGACGAACGGCTCGTTCGTGCATTGCTGGTGGAAAGCCGGTTGGGTAAAGCCGGCGCGTGCTTGTTGCGTCTGATGGGGGTCAACTGAGCGCATGAAAATCCTACACACGTTCGCCTACTATCATCCCAGCATTGGAGGCTCGCAGGAGGTCCTCAAACAGATCTCAGAGCGGTTGGTCCGGCGTGGGCATCGGGTGACCGTGGCGACCGCAAAGCTGCCGAATCGAACGGCGTCGTCGGTTAACGGTGTGCGAATCGAGCCATTCTCGATTTCCGGGAACCAGGTCTGCGGAATTCGAGGCGAAGCAAAACGATACAAAGAGTTCCTGTTGTCCGGCGACTTCGACGTCATGATGAACTATGGCGCTCAGCAATGGGCGACCGATCTCGCCTTCCCGATTCTCGACCGCATCCCCTGCGCCAAGGTGTTGGCCCCGTGCGGTTTTTCCGGCCTGCATCGAGCCAGCTATTCTGGCTATTTCCAGGGCCTTCCCAAGTTTCTGCGGAGATACGATCGGCTCGTCTTTCATTCTGGAACCTATCAGGACGTACAATTCGCGCGGCGGCACGGCCTGACGGACTTCACAGTCATTCCCAACGGCGCCTCTGCGGCGGAGTTTGCCGACGTGGATGCAACCTTTCGTCGACGGTATGCAATCCCCGACGACGTACCGCTGCTGCTGAGTGTTGGAAGTCACACACGACTCAAAGGCCATGCCACGACGATCGAAGCATTTCGACAAGCCCGAATCGGTCGGTCCGTGCTTGTGATCATTGGAAACCGTTTCGGACGCATCGGCTGCCGGTGGAGCTGTCGGCTGCGGGCGGCCGTCACGCGCGCGGTCTCGTTCGGGCGAAAGCGCGTGCTGCTGGCGAATCCTCCGCGTCGCGACGTGGTGGCGGCTTTCCACGCTGCCGACCTATTCGTATTCCCTTCAAACGTCGAGTGTTCGCCGATTGTGCTCTATGAAGCGATGGCTTCAGGAACTCCATTTGTGGCGACAGTCTGCGGCAATTCCGCCGAAATCGCCCAACGGGGCGGCGGCATTGTGGTCCCCACGCGCATGCGTGCCGACGGATTCGTCGAAGCGGATCCTCGACAACTGGCGCGAGAAATCGAGCAGTTGGTTCTTGACCCGCAACGACGACGGACGATGGCGACAGCCGGTCACCAAGCGTGGAAACAGCGATTCACGTGGGAGAAGATCGCGAAAGAGTACGAGACGCTTTATGAAAACGTTGTCGGGGCCCGCGCAGCTCTCGCAAACTCGGCATGAAAGGCACACGTTATCATGCGCATCCTCTACGTGGCGATGAAATACGACTACGGCGATCCGCAGCGCGGCGACAGCTTCGAGCACTGCAATTTCGCCGGAAGCCTTATGGGCATGGGACACGATCTCATTTACTTCGACTTCATGAGCCTGCTCAAACAGCACGGTCGCGACGCAATGAACCGTCAGCTACTTGAGGTTGCCAAGTCCGAAAAGCCGGACGTGATGTTTACGGTGCTCTTTGGCGACGAACTCGATCGTGCGACGATTCGGCGGATTTCCGATTCCGGCATCACCACCACCGTCAACTGGTTCTGCGACGACCACTGGCGATTTGAGGATTTTTCCAGCCGGTGGGCGCCGTGTTTCGACTGGGTGGTAACGACCGCCCACAGCGCACTGCCGAAATACGAACAGATCGGCTACCACACGGTGATCAAGAGCCAGTGGGCGTGTAACCATTTCTCGTATCATAAGCTCAATTTGCCGCTGAAGTACGACACCACGTTCGTCGGACAGCCATACGGCGATCGACGCGCGAAGATCGACGCGGTCCGCTCCGCAGGTCATGCGGTTCACACGTGGGGGCACGGGTGGCCGGCGGGACGGCTCTCGCAGGCGCAGATGATCGAGGTGTTCAACCAAAGCCGAATCAACTTCAATCCGGCCGATTCGTCAATCGTCGATCGCGATGGCCTGGACCGTTTGACGCGCCTCGGCAAGCGCTTGCTGCCGAAGCGGGCACACAATTGGCGACCTGTCCGAATCGCCCAGAGGGCTGCGCAAGCAATCGTGGGAGGCGCCCGGTCGTCATTGGTCGTTCCCGCGCAGATCGACGGCGACGTTCACCCGAAGCAGATCAAGGGACGCACGTTCGAGGTTCCGGGTTGCGGCGGTTTCCTGCTGACCGAGTTCGCGGAGAATTTGGACGCCTACTACGTCGACGGCAAAGAGGTCGTCTGCTTCAACGGCGTGGATGACCTGATTTGTAAGGTGGACTACTATCTGCGGAACGAGGATGAGCGTGCCGCGATTGCCGAGGCCGGATACCGGCGAACCTTGCGCGAGCACACTTACACGGCGCGGTTTCACGACATCTTTCGGTGCATGGGACTGGAAGAGCAGTGGCGGCGGAGCGATTCCGCGGATCAGAGTTCGAGCCCAGGACACGTGTTGGAGGTGTATTAGATGCTCGACGCGCCGACCATCAGTGTCGTCATGCCGGTCTACAACGCCGAGCGGTACCTTGCCGAGGCGCTCGACAGTATCCTCGTCCAGACGTTCTCCGACTTCGAATTCATCATTCTTGACGACGGATCGACAGACACGTCACTGGAGATACTTCGGCGTTCTGCGGCGAGGGACAGTCGCATTCGCCTCATCAGCCGGCCGAACACCGGTATTGTGGGCGCGCTGAACGACGCTCTGCAGGCATCGCGAGGCGAATACGTGGCCCGCATGGATGCGGATGACGTCTCCTTGCCCGACCGGTTTGAACGCCAGATAAGCTATCTGCGAAAGCATGCAGACTGTGTGGGCGTTGGTTCGGCCATTTTGCTCATCGATGCGGACGGCGACCCGATTTGCCGTCAGCAGTGGAGCATGTCCCACGAGCAGATCGAGGCCGAGCTGTTACAGGGCAGGGGCGGACTGGCACATCCCACGGCCATGCTGCGACGGGCCGACGTCCTTCAGGTGGGCGGTTATCGTCCACACGTACAATATGCGGAAGACGTCGACCTCTGGCTGCGGCTCGGTGAGTCAGGTCGTCTTGCCAACATTCCCGATGTGCTGCTAAATTACCGCGTTCATCCCGGCAGCTTGTGCACGACTCGCCACGTCCAACAGGCCCTGGCGTGTGAGCGTGCTGTTCGGGAAGCGTACGAGCGCCGCGGACTTGTGTTTCCGCGGCGGCTCTCACAAAGGATTGTGCAGAGACCGATGACTCGCCTGGACCCGTACTGCAGTTGGATCGGAAACGCGATTCTGGCGGCAAACTTTACCACGGCTCGAAAGCACGCGAAACAACTGCGCCGCCAAAGGCCGTGCTCTGTTGTCTCGTGGGCGCTGACTGCTGCGGCGATGCTGGGCCCCTTCAGCCATGGGCCCGTCCGACTGTCTGCGTGGTGGCATCGTCTCCGCGCGCACGGAAACCTTGGTGGATTGGAAAGCAAATGACCGTGGTGACAAAGAAAGCTCTGATCACCGGAATCACCGGTCAGGACGGTAGTTATCTGGCCGAGTTCTTGCTCGACAAACGGTACGAAGTGCACGGGTTGGTCCGCAGAAGTTCGACGATCAACACTGGCCGCATCGACCATCTCTACCAGGATCCCCACGATCCCAACGTACGGCTGCGGCTGCACTACGCCGATCTCACAGATGCGAACAGCCTGCGGCGCATCCTCGACGAAGTCCAGCCGGACGAGGTCTACAACCTCGGTGCTCAGTCGCACGTGCGGGTCAGTTTCGACTTACCGATCGAAACGGCCGACATCGACGCGCTGGGGACTTTGCGGCTGCTCGAAGCGGTCCGCGAGTTCGAAGAGTACACTCGCCGCCGCGTACGCTTTTATCAGGCTTCGAGCAGTGAGATGTTCGGCAAGGTCCGAGAGGCGCCGCAAAGGGAAACGACGCCATTTCACCCCCGCAGCCCCTACGCCGTCTCAAAGGTTTTTGCTTATTGGAGTACGGTCAACTACCGTGAGGCTTACGGTCTGCATGCCAGCAACGGCATCTTGTTCAATCACGAATCCCCGCGACGCGGCGAGACCTTTGTCACGCGCAAGATCACACGCGCGGTCGGTCGGATCAAACGTGGTTTGCAGGACAAGCTGTACATGGGCAACCTCGATGCCAAACGCGATTGGGGGTTTGCCGGCGATTACGTCGAGGCGATGTGGTTGATGCTTCAGCAGGACGACTCCGGTGATTACGTCGTCGCAACCGGAGAAACGCACTCCGTGCGAGAATTCCTGGAACTGGCGTTTGCGTACGCCGGCTTGGATTACCGCGACTTCGTGAAGAGCGACCCCAGATACTTGAGGCCTGCCGAAGTGGACCTGTTGCTCGGCGACGCGACGAAAGCCCGCACGAAACTCGGCTGGAAGCCGAAAGTCGGTTTCGAGGAGTTGGTCCAGGCGATGGTCGACGCCGACATGGAATTGGCCGATCGAGAACGTGTGCTGCGCGACGCCGGGTATGCCAACGAGGTTCCGAGGCTGCCAGCGGCAGCGTGAGTCCATTTCGGGAGTCGCAATTGTGATCGACCGACAAGATATGTCTCAGACGCCGACAATTCTGAGTGTCATTATCCCCGCCTACAACGCCGAGCGGACAATCGACCCAACGTTGGAGTCGCTGGACCGCATCACCCAGGGACATCGGCCTGGCGTTGAGGTCATTGTTGTCAACGATGGCTCCACGGACGAAACCCGCAGCCTCGTCGAGCAATCGCAACGTCGGATCTGCGGCTTCGATTGGCGGATCATCGATCAACCCAATCGGGGCTTGTCGGGGGCAAGAAACACGGCGCTCCGGGCGGCTAGGGGTGAGTGGATCTATTTCTTGGACGCAGACGACCAGTTGACACGCGATCCTGTTGACATCATCAAGGAATGCAATGAAGCAACCGTCGTTGCCGTCCCCGTCGTTGTCGTCAAGAACGATCGAGTTGTTGCCCGCTTTCGGCCGCGGCTCACCAGGCCTGCCAATTTTCTCGACCGGTTCACGGCTGCCAACCCGTATCCGGTTTGTTCGCTCATTGTGCGACGGACCTGCATCGACGGCCCGTTCGACGAGCACTTGAAATGTCTCGAAGATTGGCACTTCTGGTTCTGCAACCCAAGAATTTTCGAAAAGATGGAAATCGACCGGGGCTCCGCCGTCGCCGTAATCAATATCCACGGCGCAAACATGAGCGCGCGTTTTTCGGAGCTCGGCGAGGTTCGCGAGAGAATCGCAACATTGATGCGAAACCGCTTCGGACATCGGCTGAACTCAAAACAACGTCACAACCTTTCTCTGCAACAGCAGATTGGGAAGCTGCAGAACGGAAAATCGTTGGACCCCTTGACGTTCTTGGCAATCCCCAGCAATCCAATTCTGTACGGCAAGATGCTCGTCTACTTTGCGTTGCAGGGACGACTCGGCGTCGTCAGCCGTTATCGTTAATGCGCCCTATCAGATCATCACGTGTTGGCACGGAGGCCGAACGCATGCGTGAAAACGAAAGTGTACTCCAGCAAACGCTGGGTGTGAAAGACAACCGCCTTCGTGCTGACACTTGCGATCTCGAAATCGGCGTCGTCTACACGGATGAGGACGATCTCATGGCGCGGCTATTGTGGTCGCTGTCGCTTTCCACCGGGGATCTGATGACGCGGCTCATTCTCATCGACAATGCCTCCGAGCGAGGCACCGAGGCTTGGAGCACTTATTTCGAGTCGACGAAAACAGTCCGCAACAACCAGCGGCTCAGTTATGCGGAAAACTTGAACCGAGTGCTCCGCAGCTCCACCGCGCCATACGTCCTGCTCTTGAACACGGATATGTACTTCGACCCGCAAGAACAATGCATTGCGAAAATGATCGATTTCATGGAGAGAAATCCCGGCTGCGGCATTGCCGGATGTCGCTTGTACCACGCGGATCATAGTTATGCTTATCCACCTCGGAGATTTCAGTCGCTGCGGACAATCGCTGCAAGACGACTCGGGCTGGCAAAGCTGATGCCGGGCACAATTGACACGTACCTTTACAGGGAACGAAATCCCTACTCCACCTTCGAATGCGAATGGCTGTCCGGTTGCTTTCTGCTCATGCGCCGCTGGGCTTGTGAAGAAGTTGGATTCCTCGACAGCGGCTTCCAAAAGTATTTCGAAGATGTCGACATCTGCCTGAGAATGGCATTGGCAGGATGGCGCGTGATGTTTTGTGGAGGAACTTATTGCTACCATCTCGAACGGCGCGCCAGCAAGCGCTTCTTGTCGAGCGACGCGTGGGTCCACCTTCTGTCTTACCTGCGCTGGCTTCGACAATGGGGCTTCGATCCCGCCGGCCGCATTGCCACGGTCAAAAAAAAGGCCGGCGAACCGCTTCTGGATTCTGTGGGGCCGGTGAAAAACGCGGCTTGACGTGGTTTCTCATGTTGCGCGGCGTTCTCGCTGCTGTTGATACCAGGAAATGGTTTGTTTCAGCCCTTCTTCCAGATCGACCTCGGCGCGCCACTCAAGGAGTTGTGCGGCGCGGGAGACGTCCAAGCGCCGCCGGGGCTGACCATCCGGCTGCGAGGCGTCCCACTCGATGCGGCCGCGGAAGCCGGTCAGCGAAGCAATCCGTTTTGCGAGGTCCTTTATTGTGATTTCATGGCCCGTGCCTAGGTTCACGGGTGTCGGGTCTTGGAGCTTTTCGGCAGCGAGAACAATACCTTCCGCGGCATCGTCCACATAGAGGAACTCCCGTGAGCAAGAGCCGGTTCCCCAACAGGTCACACATTCCGCCTCGGCTTGCTGGGCTTCGACGCACTTGCGGATCAGCGCGGGGATCACGTGTGACGTCCGCAGATCAAAATTGTCCCCGGGTCCATACAGGTTGACCGGGACGACCACTACGCTGTTCAGGCCGTATTCGCGCTTGTAGGCGTCGAGCATCACGAACAGAGTCTTTTTCGCCACTCCGTACGGGGCGTTGGTTTCTTCGGGATAGCCGTCCCACAAGTTCTCTTCGCGAAACGGAACATGGGCGAATTTGGGATACGCGCAAACGGTTCCAATTTCGACGAACTTGCGAATCCCTCGCAGCCGCGCTTGCTCGATCAGATGCAGGCCCATCGCCATGTTGGAAAAAAAGAAGCGACCGGGGTGCTCGCGGTTGGCGCCAATCCCGCCCACCTCGGCCGCCAGGTGGATGACGACGTCGGGTTGAAAATCGTCGTACATGCGGCAAACGTCTTCTTCACGCGTCAGGTCGTACGCACTGCTGCGGGGAACCCGGACATCGCGGCACCCACGTTGCCGGAGCTTCTCGCACACCACGCGCCCCAAGAAACCGGCGCCGCCGGTTACGGTCACGTTCATTCTCGACCATTCACGCATTATGCGCTGGAGTAGAGTTTCGTCAGTACAAACTCGTTGTGGTTCATGACCTCGGCACAGGTCCAGCGGCCGTTGGCCACGCGGATCATCATGTCCCACAGCAGGTCGCCGGCTTGGTCGAGCGTCAGTTGGCGTTGCAGGATTCCTGAGACGTCCAGGTCGATGTGCTCCTTCATCAACTCGGCCGTGTTGGGGTTGGCGGTCAATTTGATGACCGGCTCGATCGGATGGCCGATGACGTTGCCCTGCCCCGTCGGGAAGAGATGACAGACAAAGCCCGCGGCGGCCCACAGCGTCACCGCTTCGGCGGCGGCCGACGAGGTGTCCATGTACCACAGGCCTTTGCCGGTGGGGCTTTCGGCCGGCTCCAGGCAGCCGACGAACTTGCACTTCTTGCCGATTTTTTGCAGGTTGCCGAGCGCCTTTTCTTCGATCGTGGTCAAACCGCCGCGTACGTTGCCTTTGGTTGGCTGCGAGCCGAACAGATCGACGCCTTGGGCCGTGATCAGGTCCTGGTAGCGGTTGAACATCCGCATGTAGTCACGGGCGGCCTGCTTGTTGGCGGCCCGCTTGACACAAATGTGTTCGGCGCCGGTGATCTCGGTCGTCTCGCCGAAGCAAAGCGTGTTGCCGTGGGTGTAGAGGCGGTCGAACACGTTTCCGACAGTCGGACACGAGGCCAGACCCGAGGTGGTGTCCGACTCGCCGCACTTGGTCGAGACCCACAGGTCTCGCAGCGGGCATTTCTCGCGATTCAGCTCGCTGGCCCACAGTTTGTATTCCCAGGCCTTCCACGAAGCCTGACGGACGCATTCGAACTGGCCCTTCAATTCGATCGAAAAGCCGGCGGCCTTGGTTCGGCCCAGCGCTTGAACGCCTCGGACGACGCGGTCGGTCCATTCGTCCTCGATGCCGATGACGACGCAGGCGGCCACGTTCGGGTTGGCGCAGGTTCCGATGATCGTGCGGAAAAACAGTTCCAGGTCTTCGCCGAACTGCAGGCGGCCGTAGGCGTGCGGGATCACCGTGGTTCCCTGAACGTGGGCGGCCACGGCTTCGGCGGCGGCGTTGGAGATGTCGTCGAGCGGCATGACGACCACGTGATTGCGGATGCCGACGCGCCCGTTCTCGCGGCGGTATCCCATGAAGTGTTTGGCGAGCTGCAAGCTGGATCCGTCTTTGGATGTCGTCCTTGGCATGATTTACCACCTTGTGGTCTTGAGGTTGTGGGTGTGAACGTGCTGTCCCTTCTTGATGGGCTTTGTGGCGACGCCGATCGTTTCGTTATACTTGACGACCTCGTCGCCTTTGGCGATGTCGATCAAGGCGATTTTGTGTCCCAGCGGAATTTTCTGCGCGGCCTTGGCGCCGAGCGTCTTGTCGGTCGTCATGTCCCAGCCCTTCAAGGACTGGCCCTTCTTGACGTCGACGGCCGTGACGCCCACGGTGTCCGCGGCCCCATGCACGAGATAATGGATCATCGATGTTTCTCCTTGTCCCGGATTGACAATTGAAGTGTGACCATGGACGATTGGAATAGATTGCTCACGTGTTTGTCAATCAACAATCTTGAATCGTCAGTCGTCAGTCATGTTTGCAGGCATTGTCGAATGCACCGGTGCGGTTGTTTCCATCGAGGATTTTCCCGGCGGGAAACGCCTGGACGTGGATCTCGGCCCGGCGGCGGCGGACCTCAAGCCGGGTGACAGCGTCTCGGTCAACGGCGTCTGTCTGACGGCGGTGACGGGCGAAAGCCGGCCTTGCCGTTTCGACGTCATCACGGAAACGCTGTCGAAGACAAATCTGGGACGACTCCAGATCGGCAGCAAGGTCAACCTGGAACGCAGCCTGCGCGCCGGCGACCGGATCGACGGACACTTTGTTCAGGGTCATGTACACGATGTCGGCCACGTGGCCGAACGCATCACCAGCGACGAAGAGTTCAAACTGTGGATCCGGCCTCCGGAAGAGCTCAGCGTGTACATCGCGCCGCTGGGCAGTGTGGCCGTCAACGGGGTGAGCATGACGGTCGCGGAAGTCCGGCCGGACGCCTTCGCCCTGGCCCTGATTCCCACGACGCTGGAAAGAACGAACCTGGGCGACCTGCATGTCGGCGATCCGGTCAATATCGAGACAGACATCGTTTCCCGGCAACTCGTCCACTATTTGCAGTGGCTCGGACTTTTCGAGGCCGTCAAACCACAAACAATGGGGAGATCATCATGAGAGGCTTGCTTTTGTCGATGCTGGCGACGTTTCTCGTCATCCCCTTCGCAAACGCTGCGGAGGCTCAACAGTCGTCCGCGGGGGCGAAGGTCCGCGTTCTTCTGACTAGCGGAGGGCACGGATTTCAGCAGGAGCCGTTTTACGGCATGTTCGATGCCATGCAAGACGTCGAATATACCAAGATGCAAATGCCACAGGATGCCGATCTGCTCAAGCCCGGGCTGGAGGACGACTACGATTGCATTGTGATGTACGACATGTGCAAGCCGGGCATCACGCCACAGCAGCAACAGGCGTTTGTCGCGCTGCTGGGAAAGGGGATCGGCGTCGTCTCGTTGCACCACAATCTCGGCGGTCATGCCAAGTGGGACGAATTCCGCAAAATCATCGGCGGCAAGTTCGTGTTCGCCGACTGCGAAATCGACGGCAAGTCGTACAAGAAGACGCCCTGGTCGCATGACGAGCATCTGAAGATCACCGTGGTCGACAAGAAGCACCCCATTACCCGAGGAATTGACGATTTCGAGATCCTCGACGAAACGTACGGCCGTTTCTACGTGGCCAAAGGCGTGAAGGTCCTCTTGAAAACCGATCACCCCAAAAACAATCCCGAGGTGGCCTGGACGACCAAGTATGGCAAGAGCCCGGTCTGTTACCTGATGCTGGGACACGACGCGAACGCCTACAACAACCCGATCTACCGCAGGCTGCTCCACCAGGCAATTCGCTGGGCTGCAGGCCGTTAGAGTCGTTCGTCGTTTGCTGCTTCCGGCGAGCGGGGGACGTGAGTCCCCTGATCACATCAGTGGTGGCCGTATCGTGACCCCATGACCCGAGAGGAACTGAACAATGCAAAACAAGATCGACCGACGTGGATTCCTGAAGACCGCCGCCGCCATTGCCGTGGGCGATTCGCTCATACGGTCCGGCGGCGCGCTGGTCTCGGCCGCCGAGACCGTCAAATCCGCAACACCTCACGCCGAGAAGCTCGGCTGGTCTCTCTGCGGTCAACTCTATACGTTTCGCAGCTTCTCGTTCTACGAATCGCTCGACAAGATTGCCTCGTTGGGCCTCCGGTATGTCGAACCGTGCTTTTTCCTACGGCTCGACAAAGACCGTCCCGGCTTGAAGACCAGTGAGCAGCTCTCCGTTCCGCTCCGCAAAGAGATGAAGCAGCGGATGGCCGACCGTGGCATCAGGATGATCAACTACTATGCCCGCCTGGACAACAACGCAGCGGCGGCTCGCAGGACCTTCGAGTTTGCCAAGCAGATGGGCGCCGAAACGATCGTCGCGGAACCGCCTGCCGAAGCCTTCGACCTGGTCGAGAGCCTCTCGGACGAGTACGAAATCAACCTCGCCGTGCACAACCATCCCAAGTCGCCGAAGTCCAAATACTGGCGGCCGGAAAACGTCTTGGCCGTCTGCAAGGGCCGCGGCAAACGGATCGGCGCCTGCTGCGACACTGGCCACTGGGTCCGCTCGGGGCTCAAGCCGGTCGACTGTCTGAAGAAGATGGAAGGCAGAATTATCAGCGTCCACCTCAAGGACATCGCCGAGTGGAACAAACCCGCCGCACGCGACGTCCCGCTGGGCACCGGTCTGGCCGACTACACGGCGGTCCTCAAGGAGTTCCAACGGCAAGGTTTCCGAGGCGTCATGTCGGTCGAATACGAGCACGAGTCACCCAAACTGATGGACGAAGTCGCCGAGTGCATCGCCTTCGTCGAGAAGACGGCCCGGTCGCTTGCCGGCTAGTGGTCCGTCAACGTGGAAATGAGCGGTACGGGTGGGTGTGGGGCAGGCTTTCCAGCCTGCTGCGGCGGCTAAGTAGCGTGTAACGCGACGAAGTATCGATTGCCGGAGACCAGACTGTGAAACACACCCATTGGGCCGTCATCATTCAAGCTGTGTTGTTCACGATGACCGTGCTGCTGCACCATGCGGCATACGGAGACGTTCTGCAGAGTTTCGGTGCGGGGATTGCCGTCTGGGACACGGCTCGGCCGTCGGCCGAGCCGCTTGCGGCGGCGGCTTTTGCCGGAAAAGGCCAATGGACGCGTATCCCGCGCGATCAGAAGGCTGCGTCGTTCAAGGGCGACGCGGTGTTGACTGCCGGGGACGTCTTGGCCGTGCTGCGCAAGTTGGACTCGGCCGTGGAAGTCTATTCCGTGGGCCCCCGGGGCGTCGTGTCGCGGGTGCGGCTCCGGCTGCTTTCACCGACCGGTGAGCCGGCGGCTCGGCTGGATCGCGTCGCTCTCGTCGAAAACACCAGGAGCGCCGCGCGTCTGGAAGCCTCGTACCAGACCAAACAGGGGGACGTGCTCACGGCGAGGTTGCGGATCAAGCGGGGAGACGTCTCCGTCGAGCTGGAGCCAAGCCCCGGCGTCGGCCGGCTTCGCGTCGATTGTCCGGGCCGGTTCGTCGTTCTCCCGGATTTCTTCGCTGACGACATCGTGATCGATGCCCGCAAGGTCCCCGTGCCCCACGTCGAAGTGCCGAGCGAAAACTTCCTGCTGCAACCGACGGCGGGGGGAGACGCCATCGTCATGTGCGTGTTCGAGAACCGCGAGCAGGACGTCAGACTTTCGCTGGCGGGGAAAGGCGACAAGAGGATCGTCACGGGATCGGAAATCGACTTCGGCCAAGACCGGAAGATCTGGGTGGCGCTGATGGAGGCCCCTCAGGTTTGGCACGCTGCGGCCGTGAGCGCCGAACAGGCCAAGAAGGTCACTCCGCTGGAATGGAAAATGCCGTTCGCGGCCCAGTGGCGGATCGATTTCACCAGGACCAACGATCTGACCGACAGTTGGGAGATGCTGCTCGAAGAGAAGCAGGGGCGCGGTTACCTGAAGCCGGCCTGGATGGGCCGAGGCGCGTCGCGCATCGGTCCTGACAGAAAACGCTGGACCACGGTGCTCGGCCGGTTCGTGTACCCGTGCTGGATCGATCGCGTCGGGCGAGGCTACATCCAGCCCTTGAAGCACCGGGCTCTGACGTTCGAGGGGCCGGCCCTCATCTATCCGATCAACCGCCTCCCGCAGACGCCCACTGATACGTTCACGGTCGTCGACATCGTACGAAACAGCCTGGGCGTCGGGCCGTGCGAGTACATCCTGAAAGTGGAAGGGCAGAAGCAGGAGAAAATGGGCCGCGCCACGTGTGCGGCCAGAGACGCGCTGCAGGCGATCTACCGCAACAACCAGCAGCGGCAGAAGCGCAGAGAAATCGAAGCGGTCCTGGACGACGCGCTGGCGTTCGTCACGCACATCCGCGGCCGGATTACTCGCTACGTCGAGTTCGGACACGAGACCCAAGCGTACCTGGCCGAGCAGAGAAAGGCCCATCCAGAGCTGGCGGAGTTCCTGACCGAAATGGACAAGATCACCCGCGAGATCGACGCTCGGATCGGACGGCGGCAGGAGAAGATTAAGACGCCGGAGTTCGTCGCCGAAATGAACGGGAGCTTCCGCAAAGACTTGCTCGATTATGAAGGCCCGGACGTGCTGGATCGACTCAAAAAGTACACCGGGGCGTTGACGCAGATTGGCGGCAACCAGGACGAGCTTGTGGGCGAGTGCCGGTGGGTGGTGCGGACCCTGCGGCAACGGGCGGGAATCATGATGGCCGTGGACCCCCGCTGTGCCGAGATCGCCCAGGAAATCCGGGCCAGAACCCAACAGGTCCTGCTCAAGCCGGCCACCTACGAAGCGGCGAGGCACTAGGCCGCGGCCAAGCCCAAACCTGTGCGCAGCGGAATTCGCAAGAATTCCGTTGCTCCAACACTCAGATTGAATCGAAAGAAACAGGTCCGCCACTCCTGGGCCGTCGCACTTGTGGGGAGACCACTTTCATCGGTACTGGTCTCGCAGGGTCTCGCCGGGGAATGTGGATGTGTTGTCTTGTCCTCATGCGACCCAACAGCACCCTATTTGGGCCAATCGTCGGTGCGGAAGGGCGAGGCGGGCAAACCGCTCTTGTTGTAGACGTTGCAGTCGGGGTTGGTTGCCCAGGCGTAGCGGACCGCGACGGGGTCCTTGACGTCCGGGCTGGAAACGACGACCGTATCGCCTTCGATCTTCGCGTCGGCGAAGACAAACTTCTTGTCCGCCCCGGCGATTGCAAACCCCTTCGGCTTTCCGCCTTTGGCGACCAGGCCGGCGCCGACGTGGTCGAACTCAATGGTGATCTTGCCGTCCTGCTTGCTGTGGCGCTGATACAATGGTCCGCAGTAGACGATGTCTTTGCCATAGGTGGTGCCCAATGCCCAGAGGGCCAACCGCTTGCCGACGTCCTGTTTGTTCTTGGGATGGATGTTCTTCTCTTCGCCGATGTCGATGGTGACGGCCATGCCGGTGTTGGTCAGGGCTAGGGACTTGAGCATTTGCTCCTGGACGATCACCCAGCCGCTGGTTTCGACGGGCCGTTGTTGGGGCGCCCGGAAGTTGGGCAATTGGACCCACTCGAACGCGAAATCGCCTTGGCCCCAAATTTGCCGCCAGTTCTTGATCATGGTGGTCAGTTGCAGGCCGTAAAGATGAGCGGCCGCGCCGGCATCGCTCTCGCCCTGGTACCAGATCGCCCCGCGCAGGGCATACCCGGCCAAGGGGGCGATCATGCCGTTGTAGAGGTTGGCGGGCCGGTGCGAGCTCAGCCTGGGGTCGACCGGGGCTCGCGGCCTCCGCGGCGGTCGTCTGCCGGCCGCCTTCGCCTGCTTGACCTTGTTCGGCCACTCAGCGAGTCGTTTCTCGTAGTTCTTTTTGGCGGCCTGTGGGTCATACTTGGCGATCTGCTGTTTCCACCCTTTGAGCATCGGTTCCAGTTCCGGCAGGGCCTGTTGCGACTTCAAGCTGGTCCATGCTTGAACCGGCGTGCCGCCCCAGGAAGAATTGATCAGGCCCACTGGTACGTTTAATTCACGGTGCAGTTCCCGGCCGAAGAAGTACGCGGCCGCCGAAAACCCGCCGACCGTTTCGGGGCTGCACACCTGCCAGGCGCCTTGGCAACGTTCCTGCGGCGTCTCGGCCGGTGTTCGGGTCACGGTGAACATGCGGATCCCGGGATGCTTGGCGTCGGCTTGCTCCTGCGGAAAATTGGCCGATCCCCTGACCGACATGGCCATGTTCGACTGACCCGAGCAGAGCCACACCTCGCCGATGAGCACGTCGGCAATCTCGACCGTGTTGTTGCCTTTGACTGTCAGCTTGTGCGGTCCGCCGGCCTCCAGTGCAGCCAGCGTGACCGACCACTTGCCGGCACGATCGGTCGTTGCGGCCTTGCTCTGCCTGTCGAGGGTGACGGTGACCTTTTCGCCCGGCTCAGCCCAGCCCCAGATCGGCAGGGCCGCGTCGCGCTCGAGCACCATGTGGTCGGAAAACACTGCCGGCAGAGTCACATCGGCCGAAGCGGCCGCGGTCACGCACGCCAGCAGAAGCAGTCCCAGAAACGTCTTGGCAAACAGGTTCTCACGCATTATTCGTTTCCTCATTCGCTTAGGTGTTCCTCAAAGAAGCGGAGAATTCTGTGTTCGTACTCCGCACCGGATTAGTCAGAAATGTCAACATGCCCTCAAAAGCACCTCGCTTCAAGAGCAAGGAGCCATGCTTGGGTGGTGTCCCCATCTGAATTCTTTCGCGCAGAAAAACGCCCGCGATTGCACGGAGGGTTTTGAACACCAGTCCACTGTAGCTGCCCGTTCAGAAAAACGCCCGATGGAACCCGGAAACCGCCTCCTCAAGGTTCACAGCATCCTGAAATGCCTCGTCTGTGCTGATCCATTTTCGGGTCGGCGCAAGAATCGCAGACTGTACACGGTCGAACTCGCCGGTAGAGACTCCTTGACCATCGTCCCAATAATCAGCGAGACCACGAAATACAGACCATGCGATGAGCCAGTTGGTTGAAGACGAGTCTTGAAATGCCTTTCGGGATATTTCTGCGAGGTGCCTTACACTATCAGGCGTGAGGCCATCCGATTCCAGCACTTCGAGCAAATCACGCCGTTTGGACATCTGCTGCGACCTCGTCTTTCGAGAAGATAAACTGGTAATCATAACCATGCTGATGGAACAGGTCAGACGCGCCAGCATCGCGATCAACAATGGCAATGATCTTTTCTACGACCGCGCCAGCATCTTCAACAGCCTCGACGGCCTTCATGGCGGATTTCCCAGAGGTTACGACGTCATCGACAACCACAACCCGCGCTCCCGTCGGCAAATTACCCTCAATTACCTTGCACGTGCCATGTACTTTGGCAACATCCCGAACGAAGAACCCCTCGATATCTTTGTTGTGGTGGTAACAGCTCACAATGGTGCTCGTTACCATCGGAACCGCACCAACGGCCAACCCCCCCATCGCATCGACATCGAGAGCATCGATCAACTGATACAACACCTCGCCGATGAGGAAAGCACCTGCGGGATGCAATTCCACCATCTTGCCATCGATGTAGAATTCACTTCTTTGTCCAGAGGACAGAACGATATCGCCTTGCAAAAACGCCCTGTCATGCAGAAGCCGCAGCAACTGTCCACGCTGTTGATCTTGCATTGTCTCGCCCCTTGCGTCCGTGCCGCTTGTTCAAAACGTTTACCCCGATGGGAACACGACGAATTGTGCCAAATCGAGAGAAAGGACACAAGATACGAGCGAAAAATTCTCAAATGGGCGAGTCCGCTCCGGTTGGGAAGCTTTTCGTAGAGCCGCAACAATTTGCCTGGACCGCCCACATTCATCAAGTGAGCCATCATCGGCGGGCGCGCAGCGCCGCAGTGCTACTTGCCGGCGATGATCAGGTCCAGACGCCGGCTTCTTTCCTCCAGCGAGAGACGGCCGCTGCCTTCGATCGTCATCCAGCCATTGTAGCCGACCGCGTCGAGCTGTTTGCGGACTGCCGGCCAGTCGACGCTGCCGTCGCGGATGTCGCAGAAACGTCCCCCGTGGCCGTCGGGATTCAGCTTGAAGTCCTTGACGTGGCACTTCACGATCAACTTGCCCAGCACGCGGATCCACTCCTCCGACGGGGCGTACTTGACGTGGTTGCCGATGTCGAAATAGGCCCGGACCCAAGGGTTGTCGAACGAGGCGACGAAGTGCTTGAAAATGGCCGGCTTCACCCACAGGTTGTTCCAGACGTTTTCCAAGGCAATGATGACGCCCGCTTTTTCAGCAACCGGAATCAACTTTCGCACCGCTGCACGTGAGCTGTCTACAGCATGATTGTGAGCGGCGATGTACTTCTCGTACCGGCTGTTGTCGCCGGCGGCGACTTTCTTTACGTGGCCGGTTTTCTCGTCGAAGGCAATGTCGAACTCCCACGGCTGCGGCATGAGCATGCCGCCGGTCCGGCAGGGAACCAGTAGGATCGTGTCGGCTCCGTAACCCTGCGCCGCCTTGAGCGCGGTCTCGACGCTGGCGATGTCCCGCTCGACGGCGCCGGGATCGGTGCTGTTGAAGTTGGCCCATCCCCGCATCACCGAGTGGATTCTCATGCCCAGACGTTCGACAATTTCGCGCCCCTTGGCGGCCTCGTCCGGCGACGTGTTCCACACGTTCGCCTCCATGCCCGCGAAACCGGCCGTCTTCCAATCGGACAACGTTTTCCCGATCGGTTTGCCGATCAGTGCTTTGTGCAATTGGGTCTCATAGGGTGCGGCATCGGTCCGCTTGGCAACGGCCAACGCCGCCCCGGTTGCGGTCGTGGTTGCCAGAAACTCGCGGCGATTCATGGAAGGCCTCATTGCTGTTCTCCGTTCAGGGTTGTCCGATTTTACTGTGTTGAATGCCGAAGTAAACTGTCCCCCAGAATAATGGCCCATCAACGAACGATCAACGTCCGGCCCAAAACTGCGACCGCTCGTCTCCAGCGCCCGAGCGAATGAAGTCGCAGTTTCAAGCTATGCGGAGCAACAGTCGATGGCGCTTAGCCGTCCCGCTTGCGGGGCGCGGCGGGGTGGCGGGGCCTTAGAGAGCGAAGCGAACGTGGCCTCGGAGCATGCACGCTGTTGGTCTGTTGCCCAGATCAACGCTTCCTGCCAGCATGCAAGCACGGGGCCACGCTCCCGTTGGTCGCTCAGGCCCCGCCACCCTCCGTTGAAAATTGTTCGTAGTAACCCGATTCATCGGGTTTTTCCCCGGAAAGACCGCATGAATGCGGTCACTACAAGCGTTTTTCAACAGACTGTCAGATCATCGGTTCGCCACGCTGGGCCAACCAGACGGTCAACCCGATGATGCCGAAACAGATCGCGAAGGCCGCTACGAAACCCACAACATCCAGGAGCTGGGGTTTTTGGTTCTCCAGGCCGAAAAAGGGAAACAGCCGCTTGTGGTCGAAGCGCGAAGGGTCGCGGTAGGAGGCCTCCATCTTGGCCGCGTCGAGCTGCGGGTCCGGATCGACCGGCGTTTTCATCTTGACGTAGTAGCGGTCCAGCGACTTCTTGTCGCCCGGCGGCGTGATCAAACTCAGCAGGATCATCACCACGAACGGCAAGACCAGCCGCGTCGGCAGACGCAAGGTTTCCAGCGCCGCGTTGGAACACTTCTTCAGGTCCAGGTTCAGGCCCATCCATTCATAGATCAGGAAATCGAGATTGAAGCGGCCCTGCCCGTGCAGCCGGCAATCGGGGCGGTACTGCTGGCGGACGACGACCGTATGACCGTCTTCCGTGCGGCTGATCTCGACAAGATGTTGCGGGCCGGGCGTTTGTAGCTCGCCGTCCGGGCCGAGCACGTCGACGCGGTCCTTGAAGTAGATCGGCTTGCCGCCGGTGGTGAACTTGTCCTCGATCATTTTGCCGACCGCGATCGGCTCCGGCTGGGGGCCGAACTTCGCCACTGCCGCCTCTTCGCTTTGTGGGCCCTCCTGTTCGACCCAATTGCGCACCTGTTGGTCCCACAACCCGATCTGAGCCTCACGTCGGGCCACGTCGGCCGGGGCGGCCGGGCGGGTGGTGATCGTGGTCACGATGTCGTTGGTCACCGTGAACCGTGGGTTCTCGGCCAGTGAACCGATCAAGAGCGGCAGCGCCACCGGCAGCACAAAGAACGCCACCGTCGAAAACGCCAGCGTCAGCCACGCCGCCGCACGAGTCGCCCGACGCCAATACATGCCCACCCAGAATGGCGCGGCAAAGATGATCGGCAGCTCCCAGATGATCTTCAACTGCTCGAAAATGTTCAGAAAATACAACGAGATCACTGCCCCGCCGGCAATGACCAGCACGCCGACGGCCCGGCCCACCAGCAGACAGTCCTTCTCGCCGGCGTCGGGCTTGATGTAGGCGGCGTAGAAGTTGCGCACTACCAGGGCCGAGACGATCAGCATGTAGCAATCGGCCGAGGACATCAGGGCGGCAATCAGGCAGGCCAGCATCAGGCCCACCAGGCCGAGGTGGAAGGGGCCCAGAATCTCCCGGGCGGCCACGCCCCACACACGGTCCGGGTCCTCGGCGATTTCGATGTTGTTGGCCATCAGGGCCAGGATGATCAGGGCGGTCAAAGCCCAGCCGACCGAGCAGAGCCGCTTCATGAACACCCCGCCGACCAGCCCCACCCGAGCCGACATCTCCGTCTTGGCCGAACCCCCACCGACGGCGATCAAGTGCGGCTGCACCACGATGCCCACCAGACTCAGAAGCGTGATGGCCACGATGTAGTGCAGCGGGAAATCGCCCCCACGGGGCGTCTCGATGATCTTGAAGTAGTCGGCTGCGACGCGCTCGTGCATCACCTGAAAGCCGCTCAGCGTGCTCATTGTCTGCGGTTCGCCGAACTTCTCGACTAACGCATCCAACCCGGCCGGAATCAACAGCACCGAGAGCACGATGATGAAAATGCCTTGGACCAGGTCGGTCCAGTACGCCGCCCTCAGACCGCCCAAGATGCCGTAGATCGTCACGACTACGGCAATGATCGGCACCAGCACGAATTCGACCGGCACAGGCCCAGACTGCCAGGGGAGCTGGAATGTCTCGCGCCCGATCAACGGTGCGCACACCTTCCCCACGGCCGAAAAGCCCAACGCCAGGTAGAACATGTAGAACGCGATGCCGTACAGCAGAAACGCCACGCCCATCGGCCGGCTTTGGTAGCGCTCCACAAACCAATCGGCCAGTGTCAGATGCCGCATACGCCGGTACCAGACGGCGAAGAACCAATAGAACGGCGTGACGAACAACCAGAGGAACACGCTCCAGATGCCGCTCAAGCCGCTGGTGAACGTGGTGCGCCCGACAGCCACCGGATCGTACGAGCCGGTGCCCGCGCCGAACACGGCAAACGCCTGCAGGATTTTGCCGAAGCTGCGGCCGCCGAGGAAGAAGTCCTCTTGGCTCTTGATCTTCAACATCGACACCACGCCAATGACGGCCATGGCCGCAAAGTAGAGGACCAGCACGACGTAGTCGATGGTGGTCATGGTTGTTCTTCCGCAGGTTTGGGAGCGGATCGGGACGCATCGCCGCCGAAGCCGGTCTGCCGAACATAACCGGCCGCGCGCACGCAATCAAGCAGTGCGCGTCGAGCCTTGCGGCCTGCAGATCACTCAACTAAATTGGGCACGTTCGCACCATTTTGGGAGAACAACCATGCAAGACGGGAGACTCGGAGTCGCCATTCACGGGGCCGGCTGGGTGGCCGGCGCGCACGTGCTCAGTTGGATGAAGAACCCGCACGTCGAGGTTGTCTCGATCGGCGACATCAACCTGGAACGTGCAAAGCAGTTTGCCGAGAAGAATGGGCTCGACTGCGCCGTGCGAGACAGCTACGACGCGGTGCTTGCCGACAAGCGGGTCGACATCGTGGACATCACCGGGCCTAGCCACGTGCACGCCGAGCAGGGCATCGCTGCCGCACAAGCCGGCAAGCACGTGTTGGTGGAAAAGCCGATCGCGCTAACGGTCGAGGAGAACCGGGCCTTGCGCGACGCGGTCAACAAAGCCGGCGTCAAGAGCATCACCAGCTTCGTCAGCCGCTTCAACCCCGAGGTGGTGATCATCAAGTCGCTGCTCGAATCCGGCGCGATCGGCGCGCTGTTCTACGCCGAGGTGGATTACTGGCACGGCATCAAGCCCACGCACCATGCGTGGGACCTTCACAGCAAGCGGAAGACCGGCGGCAGCACCATGCTTTTGGGCGGCTGCCATGCCATCGATACGTTGCGCTGGCTGGTCGGCGACGAGGTCGAAGAGGTCACCGCCTACTCGAACAACCAGAAGGGTCTCTTCGAATACGACGCCAACGTGGTGGCCCTTTTGAAGTTCCGCGGCGGGGTGGTCGCCAAGACCTCGGCGCTGCTGGACTGCGAGATGCCCTATGCCATGAACATCGACCTGGCCGGCACCGAGGGGACGCTGCGAGACAATCGCATCTGGTCGAAGAAGCTGTTTCCCGGCCAGACCGGTTGGAGCAGTTTTCCCTCAATCATGCTCGACACTGCCGACGTCATGCATCACGCGTTCGACGACGAGATGAACTATTTCGTCGATTGCATCCGTAACGACCGCCAGCCGCACTGCAACATCGCCGACGGCTCCCGCAGCACCGAGCTGTCGATGGCCATCGATCGATCGCTCGAAGTCGGCGCACCGGTGAGCTTGCCACTGAAATGACTGTCGCAAAGGGGAAAAGGGACAAAGGCACAAAGGGGAGCAAAAGCGGGACAGGTTCCCTTCTCGTGCGCGTTGTGACAGTCATGACTGCTCGGGTTGGGCTGCGGATTGCACGGCCGGCAGCGCTGCGGGCTGACCGTGATGCTTGGGCGGCGGCTTATACAGCGTCGCCAGGCAGCCGCCGATCGCAGCCATCAGAATACCGGCGATGAACGGCCAACGAATTTGGCCCCAGGTCTTGTCCAAAGAGATCACCACCAGAGCGTTGACGATCGGCGCGCCGGCAAAAATGATCGACATCACGACCGCCGGCGAGCCTTTGGCGCCGAACGCCAGCAGCACGCAAAACGCACCGATCGCGCCGACGATACCGGCCAGCAGCGACCACCCCATCAGCCCACCGGAGAACTTCCAATTGGCGCCGCCCAACACGAGAACCGCCAGCGGCGCCAACACGGCGGTGATGAAGTAGGCAATGCCGACGAATAGAAACGCTTTGTACCGTGCGTTGGGGTCGCCGATCATGCCGGTGGCGCCTTTGTGCAGAAAAACGCCGTACACGCCCCATGAGGCGACGGTCATCAGGGCAAACGCGAGCCATGAGAAGCTTTGGTCTTGATTCATGTTGTTGTGTTCCTTGCGAAATCCGTCAGCTTTCCAAATCAGTCTGATCGGCCGGTTGCGGTCGGGCGGGTTCCGCGGTGACCATGGGCCGGCCGTGCGGTAGCGGTTCCGGCACATGCGCAAACTCCGCCACCGCCTCGAACAGCGGATCGAAGTCCCGAAAGAGATTGCCGAAGAGACAATCCGTCAGGTCGTGACGCAAGTGCGGATGCTTTTTCAGCAGCTTGCCGAAGCTGAACGTCTTGTCGTAGAAGCTGTAGACAAGCTTGCGCATCACTTCAATGCCTTGG
>CAZGYE010000021.1:0-34992 GCA_964530165.1 uncultured Planctomycetaceae bacterium | reverse complement strand
TTTCAGGGGCATTGTCCCGCCCCCGTCCGGAGTCCGCCACTCCTGGGCCATCGCAGTCCCAGTCGAATTGCAGGCGTTCTGTTGAGCCGGCAGAGGAAGCCCCCGAACCTTTCAAAACACACTTGGACCCCTCGTAAACCGCGTAGGTACCACCGGCCTCCACGGTCAGAGTGACAGGCCATGCCCAGGGTTGCTTCATTCTGACTAATGACCTCTCGACTTCCGGCCGATGGAACACTGCTGCCCCAATCATTTTGAGCGAGTCGGGATTAGAGAAACCGCACCAGCCCACACACAGTAGAATGAGAGAAGCTGCAACTGCTGACAGCAGTCGTCGACGACGCAGAGGAAGCAATTCGTAGGTGAAGGCGCGGTACGAGACTTTCACAGCATCTCGTTCTTGCGCCCCGACGTCCGGGCCGGCTTCCCGAAAGTGTCGACGACTCCACCGGACACGGGAAGCAGACAGTACACAGAGTGCGACTTGTGCGGGGAACCACAAGGCTTTTGCGGCCCGTTCGACTGCACCCATCGTAAGATGGCGAATTGGAGAAGACTGACCCCATAGGCACACCGCCAGCATCAGAAATGCGGACGTCAACGCAACGTACTTGATCACAATCGCGCCGATCACCAGCGGTATTCCTTGTGCGAAGCGTTCCACGAGGATGGCGTGTGCGAATGGGAAGGTGTACGACCAGCCCGGCATCAGGAACATCAGCAGGAGTACGACGAACGTCACGGCCCAGCCCAAGTAGGCAACGAGGCGCAGTGCTGCTACGTTCGTGATTCCGAGAAAGATCGAGCCAAGTATTCCGACGAGCCCCATTAGCAGCACGACCTCAATGCACGCAATGGCAGAGACCACGAATATCTGGGGCAAGCCGTGTCCGATGGAAACCACGGACTCTGCAAGCCCCCCTACGAGTGCAAGAAGGCCCACGATTGCAATTGGCACTCCCATGGCGGTCTCTGCACCACCTTCCGCTTCATCCGCGCCGCGTGTGATCGCCCGATCCATGATTGGTGCCTCAGCCATCTCTCAACTCCAAAGTTTGTCAAACGTCTTCCGTCAAAGTCGTCGCGTTACTCCCAAGCACCGCCATGAAAGAATCGAGTTTTTTCTCTCATAGGCCCGACCATCCAAAGACGAACATTCTGACCGTCCATCGTTGCCTGGTATCCGATGATAGAATCCTCGACTTCATCAGCCAGGCCCGCAAGAGTCGCAAATCGCTCCAGATGTCAAGCACTATCTTGTTCGGATGGAAATGATCGCGGCGATGACGGTCCGTCATGGAAGTCGAATGGTAATGTTTGAACCATTCCTGACGTTACGAGCTCGCACGTTACCTTTGACGTACACCCTGAGCAGGGTCTTGTTCGTACTCCACCTCAACGTGAACCTGCCTTTCCCATCGGTGTAGACTGACGTGAAGCCATCCGATGTCTCGCCACTGACTCGCAGATTGCTCCCGTTGGAGCCATCCTTGTAAAACACCCTGCCAGTAATCTGGCCCGCTTGGACGGTTGACGCCGTAACCAAGAGCAACACCGCCAAGAATGCAAGTTTCCGACTCTCCATGAGTTTCCCCTTTCGTTGACGAATGGTCTGTTTCGGTCTCTATGAAGTGAATGCCGGTTCGGTTGAGTTTCCGGCCAAAGAAAAAGAGACTTTTCGGACGGCTTGGCATTCAGGCGAGCTCGCGATGCGACAGTCAGGCTCTTGCGATCACGTCGGAATGAGCTGATAATGAGGTCGGAAAGGCAGAACGCCCCAATCTCTCTGAGGGCAGTGGGATGAATCCTGACAGTTCATTCGACGAATTCGTGCAACGGCTCCAAGCCGGTGATGACGATGCAGCGGCAAAGGTGTTTCACCGGTTCGCGGAGCGACTGATCGCCTTGGCACGCAGCCGACTGGGAAATCAGATCCGCGGGAAGGTTGATGCGGAGGACGTTCTGCAATCCGTCTACAAGAGCTTTTTCCTGCGAACGGCAGAGGGAAAATTTGAAATTGTCGACTGGGACGGCTTGTGGGCGCTTCTCGTGGTCATCACGGTACGAAAGTGCAGCCGGAAGCGTAGAACCTTCAATCAAGCAGCGCGAGCCGTTAGTCGCGAACGTCCGTACGAACTTTTCGGAGACGATGCGGATGGGAGCTGGCAAGTGCTCTCGCGGGAGGCGACACCCGCGGAGGCAGTTATGCTGACTGACACGTTAGAGCACGTGATGACAGGCTTGGACGAACAGGGCCGAGCGATCGTCGCGTTGAAACTCCAAGGAAATACAGAAGCGGAGATCAGCGAGCACACGGGTCGATCGGGAAGAACTGTGCGACGAGTGCTTGCACGAATCCGCAAACGATTGCGGGAAGTAGAAGAATCAGACGAAGAGTAACTTTCGAAACGGCTGCACAGTTTGAGATACTTCGATGCCCGAAGCAAACGAACTGCCGAGTGAAGCATGGGCCGCCCTGGATCAGGTCGTCGCGCGCTTTGAAGATGCCTGGGTCGAGGGAAAGCGTCCCCGGATCGAGGACTACTTGTCGGCCGAAGGTGTGGATCGGCAGGCGCTGCTGGTTGAGCTAATCCATGCCGATCTGGATCACCGAGCGAGAAGCGGTGAATTCACGCAACCGGAGAGCTACTTTCGACGGTATCCAGAACTGACAGACGAGCAGAAGACGGACCTGCAACGTGCCGTTGCCCGGCAGGAGTGCGGACAACGTGGTCAACGAAGCATGGTTGTCGAGGGTCGGGACGGGAAGTCGGATGAAACTGTTGATGCGAGCATCAACGCGCACGCGTCGACCGTAGTTCCGGGTGGCAGTAAGGTCTCTGGTCCCAAACTCTCCAAGGGGAGTGAGTTCGGCGATTACGAACTCCTGGAGGAAATCGCCCGCGGCGGGATGGGTGTCGTGTACAAAGCCCGTCAAATCAGTTTGAAGCGGATCGTGGCACTCAAAATGATCCTCGCCGGGCAATTGGCGTCCGAGGACGATGTCAGACGGTTCCACACCGAAGCCGAGGCGGCTGCTAACCTGGACCATCCTGGAATCGTGCCGATCCACGAGGTCGGTCAACACGAAGGGCAGCACTTTTTCTCGATGGGGTTCATCGAAGGTGCAAGTCTTGCCAACCAAGTCGTTGACGGACCGCTACGCCCCCGTGAAGCTGCGGCATTGGTCGAACAGATCGCGGAAGCGATTACTTACGCCCACGAGCGGGGAGTCATCCACCGTGATTTGAAACCGAGCAACGTCCTGCTGGACAACGATGGCCAAGCCAAAATCACCGATTTCGGCCTTGCCCGAAAGACCGAGGGTGACAGTAGCCTGACAGCGACCGGCACAATCATTGGAACCCCAAGCTACATGCCGCCGGAACAGGCGAGCGGCAAGACGGGCGAGGTGGGTCCGCTGTCGGATGTCTACTCGCTTGGTGCTACCCTGTATTGCTTGTTGACGGGCCGGCCGCCGTTTCAGGCGGCCACTGCGCTGGAGACGATCCAGCAGGTGCTGGAAAAGGAACCCGTTTCGCCATGCCTGCTCAACGATCAGATTTCCCGCGATTTGGAGACCATTTGCCTGAAGGCGATGGACAAGGAACCAGAGCGGCGCTATCAAACGGCCGCCGAATTGTGCGGCGACCTCGGCCGTTTTCTCCACGGCGAACCAATCCAAGCCCGTCCCATCAGCCGCGCCGCGCGAGCCTGGCGGTGGTGCCGGCGCAATCCGATCGTCGCTAGCCTGAGTGCAGCCGTGATGTTGGTGCTGTTGATCGGCGCTACAGTTTCCACGTATTTTGCGATTCACCTGCAAATCGCCCTCGACGGAGAAAAAAAAGCGACGAGCCTGGCAAGAAGTGAGACAGAACGAGCTGAGCGTGAACTCTTACGTTCGGAGTGGCAGCTCTATGCCAGCCAGATTGCTCGGGCCCAGCAACTCTGGAACGATGGATACGTCCAGGCTGCTTGGGAGTCGCTGAATGCCTGCGACTCGGACTTCCGCGGCTGGGAGCACGATTATCTTTACACTTTGTTCACCAGCAATCAGCAGACACTCAAAGGGCACACGCTGGCTGTCACGAGCGTGGCTTTCAGCCCAGACGGAAGGCGGATCGTCAGCGGCGGTGGCGATCGTTCTTTAAAGCCTGGGGAGGGGGAGCTGAAGGTATGGAATATCCAGACTGGACAGGAGATGCTCAATCTCAACGGGCACACCGCGCCTGTCAACAGCGTGGCGTTCAGCCCGGACGGTTTGTGGATCGTCAGCGGCAGTGATGACGAGACGCTAAGAGTCTGGGATGCCCAGACCGGCCAGGAGAAGGCTACACTTAAAGGGCACACCGGATCTGTAAACAGTGTGGCTTTCAGCCCGGACGCTTTGCAGATCGTCAGCGGCAGCTCGGACAAGACAGTAAAGGTATGGGATGTCGAGAGCGGCCAGGTGACGCTGACCTTCGAAGGGCACACCGAACCTGTCAACAGCGTGACTTTCAGCCCGGAGGATGTGGATTTGCAGATCGTCAGCGGCAGTTCGGACAAGACGGTAAAGGTATGGAATGCCCAGACCGGCCAACAGACGCTCACACTCAAAGGGCACACCGGCTCTGTCAGTAGCGTGGCTTTCAGTCCGGACGGCCGGCGGATTGTTAGCGGCGGTGATGACCAGATGCTAGGAGTATGGGATGCCCAGAGCGGCCAGTCGTTGCTCATGCTCGGAGGGCACACCGGCAGTGTCCATAGCGTGGCGTTCAGCTCCGACGGCCATCGGATCGTTAGCGGCAGTGGTTTTCGATTCAACAAGTCTGCTCAGGTCAAGGTATGGGATGCCGAGACCGGCCAGGTGACGCGGACCTTCAAAGGGCACACCGACGCCGTCATGAGCGTCGCGTTCAGCCCGGATAGCCGCCGGATCGTTAGCGGTAGCTGGGATAGCACACTCAAATTATGGGATGTCGAGAAAGGGCAGGAGACGCCAACGCTCAGTGGGCACACCGGCTCTGTCCGGTGCGTAGCTTTCAGCCCGGACGGACGGCGGATCGTCAGCGGCGGCGGGAGGCGGGACGAGCCGGGTGAGATTAAGGTGTGGGATGCCAAGACCGGCCAGGAGACACTCACACTCAAAGGCCACACCGCTGCTGTCAGGGCCGTGGCTTTCAGCCCGGACGGTCGGCGGATTGTAAGCGGCAGTCACGACCGGTCGCTCAAGCTGTGGGATGCCCAGAGCGGCCAGGAGACGCTGACGTTTGAAGGGCATGCGAGCTGTCCGACTTGCGCGGCGTTCAGCCCAGACGGTCTGCGGATCGTTTCCGGCGGAGGGGAATACGGCAAGCATGGCGAGTTGAAGGTATGGGATGCTCAGACCGGGAAGGAGACGCTTAATCTCAAAGGGCACAGCAAGCCTGTCTGGAGCGTGGCTTTCAGCCCGGACGGCCGGCGGATTGTTAGCGGCAGTGATGACACCACACTGAAGGTGTGGGATGCTCAGACCGGGGAGGAGATGCTCACTTGTAACGGGCACAGCCAGTCTGTCTGGAGCGTGACTTTCAGCCCGGACGGGCAGCGGATCGTCAGCGGCAGTGATGACAACACACTGAAGGTGTGGGACATACAGAGTGGTCAGGAGACGCTGACCCTCAAAGGGCACACCAGTATTGTCTGGAGCGTAGCGTTCAGCCCCGACGGCCGGCGGATCGTCAGTGGCAGTTGGGACAACACGCTGAAGGTTTGGGATGCCCAGACCGGCCATGAGACACTCACGCTCAAAGGACACACAGGCAGAATCTATGGTGTAGCGTTCAGCCCGGACGGGCAGCGGATCGTCAGCGGCAGTGATGACAACACACTGAAGGTGTGGAATGCCTTGAAGTCGAATCGTGAAATCGGAGGAGCCATACGACCATGATTGCGGGTACGTTGACTGTCCCGGCACGGTCGACAAGGGGGAGAACGTGCGAAAACTCTGGCAGATCAAATCGACGACGACCCACCATCGCTGGTCGGCCTGCAGGAAGCGGCGTTGTGGCGCACAGCCGCTCTCCAGAATCCGGCTCCGACTGCGAACGTCGGATTAAACTTTCTGGAGATCCTGGTCGGGGAACTCACGGAACGGCGCCCGTGGCACGCCAGATCCATCTCGTTTCTTGACCGCCAGTTCATTCTGCCCATTTTCAGGAAATTTAAGGTGACTTGCGTTTCTGCGTTTCCATGGGTATTGTGCGCTGTTCACGCGTTGATCACCCGAACACACAGTGAGATTTGAACGAGCGCGATCAGATTTCAGTTTTACCAGAGAATTCGAGTAATTCTTGGCCTGAATCTTCGGCCAACCGACATTCAGTGCATAGAGACCACAGTGAATCGCGAGGGATGTCAATAATGGAAGCGCTTGAATCTCCTGTCGTCGCCTCCCGTCACACGTTGTTTCGCTGCAACCTAAGGAGCGCCAAAGTGACCAATTGTCGACAAAAACGAGCTTTTACGCTAATCGAATTGCTGGTGGTGATTGCGATCATTGCCATTTTGATCGCGCTGCTACTGCCGGCCGTTCAACAAGCAAGAGAAGCCGCCAGACGCACGCAATGCCGGAACAATCTGAAACAAATCGGCCTGGCACTGCACAACTACCACGACGTCTTCGGGAAGTTTCCGTGCGGTTGGGTCCATCCTGCTAGTATGGTTACCGAGGGGATGGCCGTGTTTTCCTGGTCCGCTAGAATCCTGCCATACCTCGACGAATCGGCGTTGTACAAGTCGTTGGGTATCACTAACTCCTATATCATCGACAACGGGCTTGGTGGAAGCACGGCAGATGCTGCGGACGTGGAAACATCCTTGCCTCAGTACCAGTGTCCCAGTGATATTACCGATCCAGTTAGTCGTATTACCTATGACAATTGCCGAATCATCGTCCCAGGAAAAACAACCATCGCCGACCAGCGCGCCAATGGCATTACAAACTATCTGGGCAACTATGGAAACTCCGCGGAGAATAAAGACGGGTCCAGTCCAAATTCCGGATTCTGCCGACCCAGCTCTCCGGGCAACAATGCCAGCAGTTTCACTACTCATTTTGCTTCGAATGGTATGTTCCATCAGAACAGCAACGTCAGCGTACGAGATGTGATCGACGGGACAAGTAACACTATCCTTGTGGGAGAGGCGGGCTTCAGAAACAGCGACAACACGTTTTCCGGCGCTGGTCACTGGTGCGGCACCCGACTTAATAGCCAAAATGCGATCGGCATGGTCCGCGCCGTAAGCTCTTCAATCAACTCTACAATCCAGACGGCACCACTGCAATCGCCTGGCGATGCAGAATACGCCTTCGGTAGCATGCACGAGGGCGGCGCGCATTTTCTGTTCGTCGACGGCTCGGTACATTTCCTCAGCGAAAACATCAACTCGTTTGCCGGGACACTTGGCGCAGGATCTTGGTGCTCGCCAGGTGACACGCCCGGATCGACGGCGTTGGGCATTTATCAGCGGCTTGGCATCCGCAATGACCAAACGGTCGTCAATTTCGCACCGTAACCGACGCCGTCCGGCCTGCTGACGATCTTCAGCGATCCCATCTCCGACAGTATCAGAAGTTGTAAGAGTTGATCTGCCGCTCGTATTCGTCGGGCACACGCAAACAACACTCCAATGCCGAGTGTTGCAAGTGCAAAGGTTGAACGGAAATCTCTCATCGTACCTTTCGAAAGAGAAGACTGGTTCCCGGGGGGAGCGGGCATGATTTTCCTCGTTTCCATTGGTACATAGCATATCCGTATTTTTTGTTATGGTTAAGAGTGATTGTCCCTAAAATAACCGTATGGGAATGCAACCCCTGTCAGACGCGATGCGAAAGCGACCGTGGCACCCGGAAATGCGACGTCGTTCCCGGCGCGCCGCGTATAAGATGCCTTATTGCCGCCTCCATCCATCACTCCCCTTCTGGCCTGGATGGCACTGTTGGTGCACATGTTTGAGACGCGGGTGCGTCACGTGGGTGTAGATCTGCGTCGTCGAAAGATCCTTGTGGCCGAGCATTTCTTGTAACGAACGCAGATCCGCACCATTCGCCAGCATCTCCGTCGCGAAGGAATGACGCAGCGTGTGCGGGGAGGCGCTGGTGACGATGCCGGCCAGTGCGGCATACTTCTTCACAATCTCGCCAATGGTTGTGCGAGACAACCGGAATTCCTCACCGGGCGGCAGCGCGTAGCGGACATCTTTGTCGCTTCGAATGAAAAGCGGCACCAAATGGTCGAGGCGGGAATCGAGATACCGTTTGAGCGCATCTGCGGCGGCATCCGTGACAAACACCACGCGGACTTTGCGGCCTTTGCCGCGAACGGATGCCTCTCGTGTGCGAAAATCAATGTCCGTGCGGTTGAGTTGCCGGAGTTCCTCAAGTCGCGCGCCGGTCGAAAAAAACATCTGCAGAAGCGCGGCGTCACGTTTGCCGATGCGTGTGGAGGTGTCGGGGGCCGCAAGAAGCCGTTCCAACTGCTCAGTCCGCAGGAATTTGACCTTACGCTGCTCTTCCTTGAAGAGCCGGATACGATCCGGCGGGTACACGTCCTGCTCTTCTTCCTGCAGCAGGTATCGCAGAAAAGCCCGCAGCACCGTGAGGTGATGGTTCTTGGTTCGCACCGATAGCGGATGGCCGCGCTCTGTGCGGTAGGAATGCAATCCCTGTTTGAGCGTGCGGGCGGTCGCTTTGTCGACCTGCTCTGGCGCATCAATGCCCATGAGCGTATCGGTCAGCCGGAGGGATAAGCGATAGCTTTGGATCGTGAGGGGTGCCTTGTTTTCCTCGGACTGCAGAAATGTGAGATACCGTTCAATGGCATCGTGTAGTGCCGACATTGCGTGCGACAGCATAGCACGGCCGGCAGGAGCCGGCCCAAACAGTTCTCCTCGGAAAGAGGGATGACCAGCCAACTGCAATCAAGAAGAGGACGACGCAAAAACCCCGAAAGTCGGCTGGGACGTCACGGGCACCCTGCCTAGACATCGACGATACGCAATCACTTAGCTTTCCGCGTCGAAGTCCAGATCGAACTCCTTGAGCAATTCCGCAAATCCATCAAACGTAGTCTCGCCGACATTGGGAAGTGATCGGACCTGTTGCTCCGTTCGCGAGGCGAGTTGACCGAGCGTGGTGATACCAGACTGCTTGAGAATAGCAACGGCAGCAAGAGAAAGGAGCATTGCCAGATCGTCAATCCGAATATCCCGGCTGTTCGGCGTGGAGTCTCGGAGCTCTTGCACGGCTTCCCTACGTCGTGTCTCTTCACATTGCTGCCGTTCACGAATGGCCGCGTCTGTGATTTTTTGATATGTCTCACGGAGTGTCAACGCCGACTGTTCAAGGACCCCATCCAATGAGTCAATATCAGCGGATTGGATCATTTCGTGAACGCCGAATTCGTGTATGAGTTCCTCAAATAACTCGACGTCGTAGTCCGCGGCAAAGTACAAATTGGGGATGAAGCGAGTTCGCAAGGCGTGAGCGAAGAGATATGTTGCGGGGTCTCCCGTCCCCACACGCCAAAATACGCCGCCGGTTATGAAAAAATGACGTTCATCATCTGTGGGATTGGGGTAACCTTCTTGTTCGTAAAGACCGCCAACGAGCGTGCTGTGCTTGCGGCCGAAGCCGAGCCGGAAATCTCGGCTCAAGCGTAGCTGATCCAAGCGGACAAACACAGCAGAATGTATGGACTGATAACTCGCGAAAGCGTTTTGGTATTCGCTCCGGAGTTTTGCAGTCGTGTCTCCGTTTCCATCTACTTGGGGCGGAAGCCGGCAGTCAAACGGAATCAGTGCTGGCGGCGTGAATGGTAGATTGATCGGCGGCCAAGGGGCTCCAGGTGGTTCCGAATCGATCCAATCCACACACTCTTGCTGCAGCTGAGCATTCGGTTGCGACCCGTACATCCAAACGTCACAGCCCATCGATGTCTTCCTTCAGGAAAAAAAGCCGTTCTGGCAAATCCTCAGAGCATCACTCCGTTCCGTTCTGGAACTCCAGACCGAACTCCTGCAGCAGTTCTGCAATTTCATCGACCGTCGTATCGCCCACGTTGCGAAATGTTCTGACCTGCTGCTCCGTTAGCGACGCGAGTTCACCAAGCGTGGTGATACCACCAGAGACTTCGAGAAAATTTATAAGACGCAGAGACGTAAGATGCACTGCCAGATCTTCAATCCGAATCTGTCGACAGTCCGGCGTGACGTTTCGGAAATGTTGCACGACTTCCTGCAGGGTTTCCTTCCGCCGTTTCTCTTCCTGTTCGGTGTATTTGCGATAGCGAGCCTCGCCGTGGTATCTCTTACCGAGTATCGGCACCGACTTTTCAAGGACGCTGTTGAGTGCGTTCAGATCGGCGGATTGGATTTGCTCGTGCAGACCGAGTTCGTGAATAAGTTCTTCAAATAACTCGACATCGTAGTCCGCTTCAAACTGCAAATTGGGGATGAAGTGCGTTCGCAGGGCGTGAGCGAAGAGATATGGTCGGGGGTCTCCCGTGGGGACTCGCCACTGGACACCGTTGGTGACGTAAGAACGAAACCCTGTTGGATTCTGGTCATCTTCTCCACACCAACCACTCACAAGTGGCCCACACTTACAATCGAATCCGAATCGGCAATGTCGACTCAAGCGTAGCTGGTCCAATCGCACGAACGCTGCAGAACCTGTGGACTCATAGCCTGTGAAAGCGTTTTCATATTCGCTCCGAAGTTTCTCAGGTACGCTTCTGAATTCAAACGGAAAGGGCTGCTCTGTCGGCGTGAATACTGGATACGTCCAAATGAAGTTCCTGTCGACGGTAAATACTGGAACCGGCCAAGGAGCACCCGGTGGCTCAGTGTCGATCCAATCCACGCACTCCTGCTGCAACTGAGCATCCGGTTGGCAGCCGTACATCCAAACATCACAGCCCACAGCTGCATTCCTTCAACATTGGCCAGCACATGTTTCAGAGAACGATTCCGAAATGTGATTTTAGCCGAGATTCAAACTGACCAGCAACCGTGACCATAGATAAATCGTACCAAGGCGTGTACACTTCACCTGTTCCGCGTTGGTAAAAAATGCTGCTTTCTGAAGAGCCCATGCACAACGATACTGACTCATCCAAAACGGAGAAGGAGCCGTGGGACTTCGATGCATTTGTGGCCGCGTACAATGCCTATGCCGTAGACAATGGTGGGTGGGTGTATGAACCGGACAGCAATACGAAATTCCTTTCTGGGAATTATATGAAAGGGCCTTGTTACCGAACCATTCAGGAATTTGCAGAAGCGCGTGTGGGGGTCGACCAATTTACTTCATAGTGTAAAGGGGACTCGATTCCTTCAATACTGATGATGACGGAGAACTCAGGAACTGTTCCTACGCTCGCGAGTGCGCGGAAGAAGCTGGAAAGGAGAAGACTCCGTGGAGGCTTGGCCTCTATCAGAAGGCCACCGGCACAACGGTTGCGGCACCAACAAGTGTTGCAAACGCTGTGGTTGTTCTCAAAGGACAATTCGCATTCGACGGGGTCGTGGTCACTGTCGTGGTCGAACTGGTGGGAGCCGGTGCTCATGCCGGTTCGATGTCCCAAACGTGGTCGTAATCCTGGACGTCTTTGACATGCGGTGGAACCTTGTCGGCGGAGATGCCTGCGTAGACGCCGGGGAGCGGCATGTGGACAATTTCCTCTGCGGACTCCGCCAGCACTTCCGTCTCCATGATGACGATCCGGCTGTAACGGACGTGGAACCGGCTCAAGTCGTGGTTCACGCTGTCGAGGACTTCCCGAGCGTTCTCAATGGCCGACTGAGTGGCAGGCTCCAGTTCGTCGTGTCCTTCCGGCAAGCGTGCATGAACCGTTTCGGCGGATGTTTTATCCTGGGCACGTTCGCATTCTTGGAGGACGTGCATGGGTGGAAGGACGCGTGGCGCGGTGGCGCCGGAGCTTGAGCGGGCACGGGATCGGTTTCAGGTGTGGCGCCGGACACGTAAGCCGAAATCGCGGATTCCGGGTCGGCTGTGGTCGCTGGCGGTTAAGCTGGTAGGTGCTCATGGTCTTCATCGCACGGCGTCGACACTGAGGCTCGATTACTATTCTCTGAAGAAACGTGTCGAGGCGGCACAGGGCCAACAGGATTCCAGCGGTCCGGGATTTATCGAGCTGTCACCGGCGGTCGCTGCCGGGCGGGAATGCGTCATCGAGTGCGAGGACAGCGCGGGAGTCAGCTTGCGCGTCCATCTGAAAGGTTACGACGCGACGGACATCGTGGCGGTGGGACGCAGTTTGCGGAATGGGTTGTGATGCTGGCGATCACGCCGCAGATGAAGATTCTGGTGGCCGTCGAGCCGGCCGACTTTCGCAAGGGGATCGATGGACTCGTGCGGCTGTGCCAAGACGCGCTCGGGCAAGACCCGTTCACCGGCGTGGTGTTTTGCTTTCGGAATCGGCGCGGCACCGCCATCAAGGTGCTGGTCTACGACGGCCAAGGATTCTGGCTGTGCCACAAGCGACTCTCGACGGGGCGTTTTGCGTGGTGGCCGGCCGCTGGCGATGCGGCTACGAAACGACTCGCAGCGCACCAGTTATCGGTTCTGTTCTCGGCCGGCAACCCGGATTGCACGGCGGCGGCCCCGGACTGGCGTCCGGTGGGACCGCAGACCTGACCAAGCGGAATCGGGCAAAGTGCTCTTGCCTGGAATCTCACATTCTTGATACTCGATCGTTCGCTGGACGGAGCCGGTTGACGGGGTTGATCTTTCCGGGGTTGATCTTTCTCAAGCGCCAGGGACGGGCAGGTCATGTCGGGCTGGAAGCCAGAGGTTGTCGAAGTGAATCCCGATCAACTCAAACAGGTCGTGCGCCGCGCCGAGCAATCGCTGGAAAAGCAGGATGCCGAACTGATCCGCGCCGTGTTCGAGTCCTACGAATACGTGGCGGAGTTGATTCAGGACAAGAACACCTCGATCCGCCGGTTGCGGCAGCTGTACTTCGGTGCCAAGACGGAAAAGACGGATACCGTCGTGGGGCGCTCGGCCGATGCATCCGACGGCGCTGGATCAGGCCAGGCAGCAGAAGACGGCAAGTCTCCGGCGGAGGACTCGGACGAAACCGAGTCTGACGCAGCCGACGCGCAGCCCGCCAAAAAGAAGGGTCACGGACGTCATGCGGCCGATGCTTATCGGGGCGCCCAGCGGATTGACGTTCCGCACGGATCGCTCCAACCGGGCGACGCATGTCCTGAGTGCCGGCAGGGAACGGTCTACGAGAAGTCGCCCGGAGTCGTCGTGCGGATCACCGGACAAGCTCCGCTGCAGGCAACGCGATACGAACTGCAGAAACTGCGTTGCGGCCTGTGCGGCAAGGTTTTCACCGCTCCACTTCCCGAGGCGGCACGAGGCGAGAAGTACGACGCGACGGCGGCGGGCATGATCGCGCTGTTGAAGTACGGGAGCGGCATGCCGTTCAACCGACTGCAGGGCCTGCAGCGGGATCTGGAGATTCCCCTGCCGGCCTCGACGCAGTGGGACGTCGTGCAGGCGTTGGCTCCCGGAATCACTCCGGCCTTCGAGGAGTTGATTCGGCAAGCCGCCCAAGGCGACGTGCTGCACAATGACGACACGACGGTCAAGATCCTCGAACTGATGGAAGAGCGGGCGCGACAAGTCGACGAGGACTCGGATGTGTCCCGGACCGGCATGTTCACGTCGGGTGTCGTGTCCACGCTCGAAGGGCGTCGGATGGCGCTGTTCTTCAGTGGTCGGCGGCACGCGGGCGAGAACCTCACGCAGGTGCTCAAGCTCCGCGCCGAGGAACTGGGGCAGCCGATCCAGATGTGTGATGCGCTGTCACGCAACCTGCCTCGCGAACTGCAGACGATCGTGGCCAACTGCCTGGCTCATGCCCGCCGGCAGTTTGTCGATGTCTACGATCGGTTTCCGGATGAATGTCGCTATGTCCTGGAAGCGTTGCGGGTCGTCTACCACAATGACACCATCGCTCAGCGGGACGGCCTCTCGGCCCAGCAGCGTCTGCAGTTTCATCAATACAACAGCCGGCAGACGATCGAGGACCTGCACGCTTGGCTCAAGCGGCAGTTCGACGAGAAGTTGGTGGAGCCGAACTCGGCGCTGGGTGCGGCCATCCGCTACATGCTCAAGCACTGGGAGAAGCTGACTCGCTTCCTCAACACGGCCGGTGCTCCGCTGGACAATAACGTTTGCGAACGGGCGCTGAAAAAGGCCATTCTACATCGCAAGAACGCAATGTTTTTCAAGACGCAAAACGGCGCTCGCGTCGGCGACATGTACATGAGCCTGATCCACACGTGCGAACTCAACCAGACGAACCCGTTCGACTACCTGACCGAACTGCTGCGTCACACCGCCGAGGCCGCTACGAACCCTGAGCGCTGGATGCCTTGGAACTACCACGCCGCGCTCGAATCCCTCCCGATCGCTGCCTGACCGCCGCAACTCCTGCCCCGACGTTCTCCGCTCTCAGGCTGGCACCGCAAAGTTCTGCAGCCCTGCCGGAAGGACACAGTTCGTCTAAGTTCAAGTCGGGAGAGTTGAGCAGTTCCGCGAGCGCGCCGGCGAGCCGATGGGTGCGTTCGGCGCGTGGTATGAAGCAGTTTGTTGAAGCTGGATTCACGCTTTCACAGCGGCCTTGTCTTGGGCACGGGCCTGACGGATGAAGCGGCGAGCTTCAACCGCGAGATCCTGCAGAACCGCAAGCTGGTCTTCATCGAAGCTGTGGCCGGTCTGCCAATGTCCCTCCTTATCTTTGTACCTCGCCTGAACCGTCGTACTGTAGAATGTCCTGCGGCCGTTTTTAGTGGAGACAGTGTTCGGGAAGGTGCTCAGCTGCACGCCCCGGTCGCTGAGGCGGCAAATTGGCTGCTCTCCGGTCTTCGTTTCAACCGGTGCTTCTTTTGTGGCGGTAGTCATGATGAAAAAAAGAGGAATGGAACAAAAAGGAGGCGATCGTACTCCCCTGCTTCCCGGCGGCGAAGTGGTTTCAGGTTGCGAAGCCGCCGGCATCGTGGCGAAATAGGATTGGGGGGGATGCTGGCCCAGGAGGTGGCAAGCGGGAATCAAGCGGGCGTCATGATGCATTCGCACAGCTTCATAACCCTCATCTCTGCCAGCCTGCGCTCGTCGCGTTTGGAGAGCGGCCTGCAGACGGACTCGACGCAATCGTCGAAGACCTGCCGACGCATGATGAAAGACAGCGCACCTTGGAGTGATCCTGTGTCGGTTTGGTCCACCTACGGAGCAATGAGCTGGTTGTGGGCAACAACCAACAATGCTTCGACCTGCTCTTCGAGCGGCAGGTCACGGAATCGCCAGCGCGGCTTTCAGACAGTCATTCACTTGCAACAGGGCGTCCGGCGGGAGGGTACCGACCTTGCGCAGGACGAAGCCGCAATCCACGGTGAGGATATTCTCGCATTGCAAGGCCGACGTAAAAAGCAGGCCCGATTGCTGACCAATTGGAGTGGCGACATCAATCAGAAGTTGCGTGGATAGAGGCGCATGCTGCCTGCGGCTGGTGATCGTAACGACAATGGTGTCGTCAAGTCGCTGATTGTTGTCGTCGCTCTGGACGACCAGGCAGGGACGAACTTTCGATCCCGTCCGATCACTGTACGGGTAATCGACCAGCACGACGTCACCGCGGCTGACTCTCATGGCTTCTCGGAACGGTGCTCGTCGTAGCTGTCGTAGGCGTCCATCTCCGGATCATCCCAGCCTGCTCGTTTCCCCGCTTGCTGCAGAAGGTGACGTTGTTCCTCGTTCGTTAGCGGGTCGTGCTCGAACAGGGGTCGCAAGCGGTCATACTGCTCACGTTCAATGAGCAGATACACTTTGCTCGTGGCGGGATCAACGACTTCGAGAGGTCGTCCGGCCTGTTCCTGAAGCGCCTTTTGGAGTTCTTCGGTGAGCTTGGCTGCCATGTCGCTATTATAGCACGTCCTGCCGACCCCGACACACAAATCACACGATTTGGAAAAAGCCCCTGCCGTGCGGCAGGGGCTGCTGAGAACCAGTTCAAAGAAGTCAGGCCGCGAGGGCCAGCAGTTTCGAGATTTTGGTGTCCGCTTCCGTGCGATCGCCGACGTAGGCAAGCTGCTGGGTGAGCTGCGTCAACGCATCCACCAGCGAGAAAATGTTGAAGGGCTTGCCCTCGTCGCCAAGCTTGGCGACGGCTTTCTTCACCAGCGTGCGGTTGATGCCGTGCTTGAAGAGGAACTTCGTAGCATCCTCGGCATCACCGACAGTGGACTCCATTGCCTTGGCAATCACCTTGGCAAAGCCGTCCTTGCGCTCGTCGCGTTTGGCGACAATGTCGCCGATGATGCGGCGCACGTCACCGAGCGAGTCGTGCACGTTGCCGGTGTGCTTCCTCGACCAGTCGACAATTTCACAAGCGTCCCACACGAGATGGTTCTGGCAAATTTGCTGAAACCAAAACGTCTGGATACCGAGCGATCGTTTACCGACCTCAGAGTTCCACGCGAAGAGTCCGGGCGCAAATGGCTGCCCTTCGATGTCGGTCCAACCAGCGGGATCGATCAGGAAGATGAACAAGTCTTCTTGCCCGGCATACAGGCCGGTGCCGCCACCAGCCGCCGTCTGCGGCGGCTGAAAGTCTGGAGCAGCGTCCAGCACCGCGTCGAGCAGGTCAGTGTTCCACAGACGGCTGTACTGCGTGCCGTGGATTGCACGCACCGTGTCCTCGTTGACGAACACCTGCATCGGCTTCGCGCCGGTGGGCCTCGTCTCCTGCAGAGCACGGCTCGCCGTTTCTGGCGACAACTTGTTGATGGTATCACGAGAGACACCGCACAAGGAGCAGAGCTGCGAGAAACTCCAGTGGTTCAGGGCGAACGCACCGTCGGATCCAAGATGCAGTTCCATGCTGCGGCTGCCGACTTGCGGCAGCAGCAATCCGGGCGGGTGCCAGAGTTCCTGGGAAACTTCGCGCTGACTGCGGCAGTGAGCCATCAGTTCCGGGAGCGACTCGAATTTTTCGTCTCTCGTCCGGCGAAACAACTGCTCGTGGGCACGTTTGAGATTAACCATAGCGTAGGTCTCCTTTCGTTCGAAAGCATTGGGTGTGAAAGAGCGGTTCTCAGCGTCCTTTGCCTCGATGAGAGACAAAGGTTGGAGAGCGTGCCCGAAATTCGGGGAATGCGCAACCTACTCGACAGGGCGGGGGGGGAAACGTGTGCAGAGCGGCGCTCCGGTCAGGTACGCCGTGGCACTCGGCACGGTGTGAGTGGTATCCTTCACTCAGTGCCGCTTCCGCTCCACGAGCATGAATGATATGAGTGACCTCCAAAGCTCCGATGATCCGTTCAAACACTACTTTCCTGACGGCTTCACGCTCCGAGATGAGGCAAATGCGATCGTCGCGTGGGCGTTTCGCAATGGCCCGCTGGAGGACCTGCACGCTGGCAAATACTCGGAGTTACTCGAAGACTCGTCGCTGAGTCGAATCACGGACGCGGAGATGAAGGAGCTGATGATCAATGCCTGCGAGCAGGTGGAAAAGTTGCTCCAGCTGAAAGAGACTGCCCCCGAGCAATACTTCCTGCAGATCAAGTCCTACAACTTCCGATACTGCCGGACATGGAATCGCTGATGATCGTCAGCAGGCCGGACGGAGCCGGCCGAAGACAAGAAATCGCCTCGAAACAAAATCATAGGGATCAGGCTGCCTGGAATGACGGCAAATCAAGATGCTCTTCGATGCGATCGACACGCTGCGGTAGCTGCTCAAGTTCGACTGCATCCAGGCGTTTGTCGATGGCATCAATCTGACTGGAAAGCCGAGTCTCGACACCATCCAGCTTATGATCCAGCTCCGTCACGCTTTTCTGAACGCCGGCGACGTCTCCTCGAACGCCGGCGATGTCTTCCTTGAGTTCTTTCTTCATGCCCTGCATATGCTCAAGCAGGATGGCCGGTGTGATGTCCTGGTCGTCTGCCATGATGGGGTGCACAGCCTACGTGTCCCCTGGTCTTCTTGCAAGGTCTTCACGCATACGCAAACGCCTTCGCTATCTCCCCCTCTACCTGCTCTGCCGGCCGTGCGTATCGTCGCCTCGATGCCCGTTGAATCTTCTGCGGTCGTTTGGTTCTCGGATGCACGTGTGGCGGCGGCAACGTCTCCATTGAGAACGGCCGGTCGGGTGTGCCGTGCAGCCGGACGTACGCATTGAATGCAGGCAACGCGATCAGGTCGTCGGTCTGCACCTTGCCGGCGAACTGTTCCGAGAGGAACTCGGCGTCGCTGGCTCCGCATTGGAACGCAAGCAGGCTCCCGATGTTCCCGAACACGGCGGCGGCAGTCCCCTCTTCCATCTGTTCGACGAACTGGTTGGCGATCGTCAGTGCCAGGCCATACTTGCGGGCTTCGGAGAGAATCGTTGCGAACGAATCGGTCGCAAAGTTCTGGAACTCATCGACGTACAGGAAGAACGACCGGCGGTCTTGCTCGGCGACGTCGGCCCGGCTCATGGCTGCAAGCTGCAGCGACGTCACCAGCAGCGATCCCAGCATCGCCGAGCCGTCTTCCCCGATTTTGCCTTTGCTGAGGTTGCAGATAAGAATGCGACCGTCATCCATCACGTCCCGCAGGTCGAGGGTGCTCTTCGGCTGACCGAGAATCGATCGCAGGATCGGATGGGCAATGAGCTGTCCCGCTTTGTTCTGGATTGGTGCCACGGCTTCGCCCCGGTATCGCTCGTTCCAGTTGGCGAAGTCCCGGTTCCAGAAATCAGCAACGGCCGGATCGGTGACGCGGGCGAGAATCCCCTGCCGATATTGTTCGTTGTTGAGCATGCGAAGGATCGACACCATCGTTGTGCCGGGCACTTCCAAAAGTGCCAGCATGGTGAAGCGAAGCAGGTTCTCCAGTCGTGGTCCCCAACTATCGCTGTGCACCTTCTTGAACACAGAGACAATGCCCGACGCTACGTGCGTGCGTTGTCCCGTTCCACGGAATGCCAGCGGATTGAATGCAAGCGGGTACGCACGGTCGCCGGCGTCGAATGCGACGACGTCGTTGGTGCGGTGCCTCGGCACGAGGGCCAGCACACTTTCAGCCAGGTCGCCATGCGGATCAATCAACGCAACGCCCCGGCCGGCACGCATGTCGGACGCGATCATGTTCCGAAGCAGTGTCGATTTTCCCATGCCGGTCTTGCCGATGATGGCCAGGTGCCGAAGCCGATCATCGACGCGAAGCCCAAACACGTCTCCCCGGTCCTGGTACGTCAGCCGGCCCAGCTCGGTCACACCGTCCGTCCCCCTTCCTTTGAGGGGTATCTTGGCAGGTGGTTCCATCCGCCGGAACGGACTGCGGGTGATCGCCGGTGCCTGAACAGTGGTGATCGCCGGGTGCCAGATCGTTGCCAGCTCTTCGTCACTCAGCAGAAACCCGGAACGACTTGCGACCAAAGGTCGGCGGGCGATGTGAAACGTCGCCAGCCCATTAAACTGTGCGAACGCAGCGGCAACATCACGGAGCTTCGCCTTCGCCCGCCGAAGGTCATCGTGCTCTACTGCGGTAGCCGTGATCCGAATGTGCGTCTCAAACAGATGTCGGCCTCGGCCGACCTTGCCATACGCAGCCTGCAATTCGTCCTCACGGTCATGTTGCCGGCTGGCGGATGTTGCCAGCGGATCATGCTGTTGGAAACGAGCATTCGCAAACAAACCGGTCAGCCAGGCACACATGCAAAGCGTTCGCGACCGCGAAGCGGTCAAAGCGAACGCATGGGCAATGCGTCGGTGCGATCGCAGAAACGGTTTGTTGAGCAACTCCACGCTGCGGCGGGCCTGTCGACGTCGCCGGCGGCGAGCCGGACGCACGGTGATCTCGATCAAAGCGTCAACCTCTCCTCTGCCCTGCGGAGCAACCGCTCCCAGCAAACCACTCAACGGATCGACCGTTGTACGCTCGATGGCATCTTCAAATTGCGGATGCCGGAGCATCGGAAAGATGTCCGGACGCAACCGCAAATCAAGTGAGACGGTCGTTCTCTCTGCGGGAGCGTTCAACGCATCGTCGGGCAGTTCCGTCAGATCGCAATCGTGATAGCGGGCAATCAGTTGTTGCCGAAACGTGCTTTCGAGCTGAGCTGGCACACGACAATACAGACCAACGGTCTGATCGTGCCGACCGAAAATCAAGCTGAGAGGCAAACGACGACGGTTCGCCTGGTGCAACGCAGCGAGCACTTGCTCGCAATAGACAGCCCCTCGTTCATTGTCAGCCGGCGAGCTGATGGCAAGGAGCATCGGGCGAAGTATAGCAGAAGCTCATTGAAGGACGTGGCCGCAACTCGGGCAGAAGTGATGTCGAGGTTCAATTGCCTCACCACATGAAGGGCAAGGTTCAACGTCAGCCTCCTCAAGGAGGAAATCGCGGACGTCCTCATGATCACAAAGCTCTGCGGCTTCAACGATGTGTTTCTTATAAATTTGAGACGATTTATTGAGGTCAGCCAACGTGCGAGCAACTTTCAGTAATTTGTCGTAGCCACGCGTTGACAGTTCGTGAATACGCTTGTTGACTTCGTGCATCGCGGTCCGTGCTGACGTGTGAAGGTCGCAGAAGTCGTCGACGTACCCGCCTGGAATTCGTGCATTTACGAGATTAGGAGACTTCCCCTCGAAGCGGCGATGCTGTATTTGGCGTGCTTCCTCGACACGCTTGCGAATAACTCTCGAAGACTCGGCAGTACGCGAAGATTCGCGGTCTTCTGGCGACAGGGCACCAACGCGAACGACAAGATCAATGCGATCTCGGATAGGACCGCTGAGACGAGCTTTGTAGCGGCGTTTCTCATGGTCCGTGCAGGTACAAAGGGGACGACGTTCTTGAGACGAACAATCCGGACATTCAGAGTGATCGAAGGACAAACGGCGATTGCAGCGAGAACAAATAAACTCTCCGTCCATGCCGCAACGACACGGATTCATTGCTGCAGCCAAAATCACTTCACAAGGATATTCGGCAGAGCCACCGGTTCTCTGCAGGTGGATGCTTCCATCTTCAAGAGGCTGTCGAAGTGTTTCGAGTAGGGAAGGTCCAAACTCAAGTATTTCGTCAAGGAAAAGTACCCCTCGGTGGGCAAGCGTAATCTCACCAGGAAGTGGAAATTTGGGACCGCCTCCAACGAGAGCTTGCCGCGAGGTGGTGTGATGCACTGCTCGACATGGCCTTTCCAAGATGATCGAATCGCTTGATGGAAGTTTTGCGGAGGCACTGTATATGCCAGTCAGTTCAATAATCTCTTGCGGGGTAAGTCGAGGCAAAATGGTTGGGAGAGCCTTCGCCATCAGGCTCTTTCCCTCACCAGGAGGACCAATGAGAAGCACGTTGTGACCACCGGCAGCCGCTACTTCCAAGGCACGTTTCGCCCGTTTTTGACCCTTGATCTGTGCGAAGTCTTTACCTGCACTGAAGGCCGGACGGAGGTTCTCTTTTGTGGTCTTCGCCAAAGGACGCTTGAGACCTTGGACAACGTCGACAGCGGAGTTCAGGTCCGAAACGACGTAGGGTTTGTAGTTCTTGTTGGCATCTTTCATTTGACGCAGGAGAGCAAGCTCGTGTTCATTTTGTGCTGGTGCAACAACGATACTGCCATCCGGAATTGCCTGTGCGATCCGCAAAGCACCCCTCGCGAGTTTGAGACTGCCATCGAGACTCATCTCTCCGATCGCGTAAAGTGGAGCGTCAAGATCGATCGTGAGTTGGCTACTAGCCTGGAGGATGCCCAAGGCAAGGGCAAGCTCAATTGTTGTGCCTTCCTTCGGAATATCAGCCGGAGCAAGATTCACCGAAATCAAGCCGCCTGGCCAATGGAAACCTGAGTTTTGAAAAGCGTTCTGGACACGTAAACCGCTTTCCTGGACTTCGCGTTTTCCGAGACCGACTATCGCAAGGCCAGACCGTTGGTTCTGGAGAATGCCAACCTCCACCTCAATGAGAATGGCGTCGAGTCCTCTGATAACAGCACTGTGAATCATTACAGGGACCGCCCAAACGTAAATCAGTTTTGCAATTCGTATCTGAAGAGCTTGTACACAATGCATCGTACAGAAAACAACATGCAATAACAAAAACACCCGCCTCGGAATGTGCGTACAATCCTCGGCGGGGCCTGGTCGTAGCCATCGTCTCAGCGGTGATGCCCCGTCCGTGGGCGATCCGGCCAAAGGTCGGAAATCGCGGCGGTGGGGGGAGCCGGCAAACTGCCTCTCACACCATCAGAGCGGAGGCCTGCCGATCAGGTGCGGAGGGTAGCATGACCGCAGCCGTGCCCGCAAATGCCCTGATGAGCGGCACACGTTGGTTGTGCTGGTCGCGGAAGCACGGAACGAAAAACGGATCGGACTCGGCCAGGTAGTCGGAGAGAATGACGCCAACGGCCATTGAATACGACAGGTTCGGATTCAATCTGCGAGCCAGGTCGAGAATGTTGGCCAGCCGGCTGCCGTTCTTCGTGCTCACAATGATCAGCCGGGAACGTTCGATGCTGTTGGCTTCGTTTTGGTAGTACCGCCGCAGTCGGTTCTGCCAACTATCCATCCGGTCGGTCGATCGGATCGGCTCCGTCGAGTTGTCCAGCTCGACGTAATAATTGAGCTGCGTCGACGGCGGCAGATGCAGGCCGAACGCCTGGTCGGGAAAGATTGTTCCGTCGGCAGTTTCAATCCGGTGCGTGTTCTCCGGGTGAAAGTACACGAACGAAAGGCCGCGGCGATGAGCGGCGACGGCCGTGTGCACGGTGAAGTCGCCGAGCAATCGCTTGTGCTCGTGCTGACTTACCTTCACTTCGTGCAAAAAACGTTTCGATGGGAGCACGGCCTTGTCGCCGAACAGAAGCCGGAACGTTTCCGGACTGAGCTTGTAGTAGTGCGGAGCACTCCCCTGCCCCATCGTCGCATATCGCCACGCATGCAACATGCCACTTGCAGCGAGCTGCCCCAGCCGTGCCTGTGTGCGGCGAAGTGTCGGGAACGGTTCGGCGAACGTTTCGCTCAATTTGAAGATTTGCTCCGCCGTCAGTGGCGAACGATACAACGCGGAAAACAGGTCACGGTCCCTTTCGGTGACGGCAACCCGACGTTTGGCAGTGCTACTGGACACGTCGGAGCCGTATGATACCATGTCCGCCTTTATTTCACGCTCCATTCCCGCAGGATGGCAACCGCAGAAAGACGCAAAGGCTTCGTGAACGTAGACGCACTGCAAGAACAGATTCCGCTCGAAACGGTGCTCGCCTACTACGGCGTCGAGGCTCTACTCAAGCAGGCCGGCTCCGAAGTGCGGATGGCGTGCGAGTTTAACTGCGGGAAAGAGAAAGCGACCGGCGATCGAGCGGTCGCGGTGCAAACCGACGGCGTGAAACGTTGGCAGTGTCATGAGTACGGCTGCGGACGAAACGGTAACCTGGTCGGCATGTGCGATCTACTGAAGCCCGGCGAGAACTGCGACGGCAAACCACGCGGCCAACGCTTCAAGGACATCGCCGCAGACCTGCAGGCGATGGCGGGCGGAGCCACGCCGCCCGTAGTGGCGGCGACCGCTGCGAAGCAGCAACCGAGCACTCCCCTACGGAACCGAAGGGCCTGCATCATTTGACGGCGACGCTGCGTGATTCCGACAACAAGTTGTCGGCTTGGTTGGCACGACGACAGCCTATGGATCACGCGGGTGAGCGGCCTCTTTTATCACTCGGGGGCGTCTTGCTGAGGCTGGTCGGGACTGGGTGGGACGTCCATTTCCTTCAGCGACGCCAGCTCGCGGCCGACCACCCGTTCCAGCGAGGCCAGCGTCTGGCCGAGGCTGGCCTCTAAACGTGCCAGTTGAATTCGGTAATCCAGTACATCGGTCCAGTCGTCGATGAGCTGCGGAAAGTCGACCGTGCCGCCCGGATACCCCGCCGTGGAAAGTTTCAGTGTTTGGTCGGCCCTGGGGATGAGGCCGTCGGGCTGATTCTTGAACAAGCGAATCTGTTGTTCCAGGGCGTGCGTCTGGACGACAAGCCGTTTGATCAGCCGGAATGTGTCGTCACGAGTTGCGTCGTACCTGCGGGTGCTCTCGAGGACCCGCTGTTCGGCCTCGCGCACGCCGGCCCGCAGTTTGTCCCGCCAGATCGGTAGATTCACACCGACGCCGAAGCCGACATTGTCGTGTCCGTTCGCGGCGGGAGACAGAGAGTCGTCGGTGGTAACCGCCTGCCAGCCGACTCCCAACACGAGATCGGGATAGTAATCGAGCTCGGCCAGCTCCTCGGCACGTTGGTCTCGCATGATGGCGTGCAATCGCTTGTGCAATTCGGGACGGTAACGGACGGCGACTTCGTAGAGTTGAGCCAGCTCAGCCGGTGCTGAGAGTGACTCCGGCCCTTCGAGCGCTCTGGGCTGCGTATCGGGCAACGTGTGCAAGAGCTTGGCAAGGTCCGCTTGCGCCACGCCGAGCTCGCGTCGGAGTCCGATCAGTCGATCCTCGATCTTATCCTCTTCCAACAGTGCGCGGAGCACGTCCTGCTGGCTGCCGCCGACGCGCAGACGCGCTTCGGCGGCGCTGCGCAGATCGCGGAGCAACCCTTTGTTGACTAGAGTGATGTCGATCGCCCGCTGGTGGAATTGCAGCTCGTGATACGCAATTTTGACGTCCTCGGTGACCTTCAACTGCGCTTTGGCCAGATCGGTGAGGGCGATTTTCGTTTGCTGCTCGGCGACTTCGCCCCTCAACCGCAGCTTGCCGAACCAGGGAAACTGCTGCGACAGCGTCAACGTGTTGGGCATGCGGCCCGAAGCGGTTTGCGGGCTGTTGTCGGTGACGGGCCAAAACGTGTCGCCCAGCAGCGGGTCGTCCAGAGCGGTCACTTGCGGGATGACTTCTTGTTGGGCTTCGGCGCGGCGACTGGCGGCGCGGATCTCGGGATTCCGTTCCAGGGCGATCCGCACGTAGAAATCGACGGGGTGCGGGCCGTTCAGTTCACTTTCAGTTGGCAGCGTGGCCGGCTCGTCGCGTTCCCTCTCGGCCGCAACGAGCTGCACCTGGTCCGCCGTTTTCTGAACGTCTATTTCCTGAACATTTGTTTCATTATAGGCTGCATGCGGTCGCGGCGGGCCGGCGCAACCTGCCACAACAACCCAGATTGCGCCAAACGCCGTCAGTTGTGTCCGCATAATTTGCGTCTCCGTTCACGTTTGCCGAACTGACTCAATCTTCAGGAGTTCAACGCGCAGCATTGCCGCGTGTTGTGTCTTACATCGGTTTTGTCGAATGTTGCGCTTGAAACAATTGGTGGTCTTGGAGCAATCGTGTCGCAGTGATTAACCCGATGAGGATGGTGACTTGTCGGCGTGCTCTGCAAACAGTGAATCTTCGATGCCCCATTTCAGTTTGACCTCTTTGACCAGGCAGTAGATCACCGGGACGATCAGCATGGTCATAATGGCGATGGTCATGCCGCCGAAGCTGGGAATCGCCATTGGCACCATAATGTCGGCCCCCCGGCCGGTTGAGGTCAACACGGGAATCAGAGCGAGCACGGTGGTTGCGATGGTCATTAGACAGGGTCGGCACCTCCGCTGTCCCGCCAGGACAGTGGCTTCGCGGGCATTCTGAATTGTCTCGATGCGGAGTTTGCCAAAACTTTGATCCAGGTACGTCGCGATGACCACACCGTCATCGCTGGCGATCCCGAACAAAGCGAGAAAGCCGACCCAGATGGCCACGCTCAGATTGATCGGGTGCACCTGGAAGAGCGTCCGCATGTCGGTTCCGAAGACATCAAAGTCGAGGAACCACGGCTGTCCGTAAAGCCAGATCATCAGAAAGCCGCCCGACCAGGCCACGATAATCCCGCTGAAGACCAGCGACGTGGTGATCACCGATTTGAACTGGAAATACAGAATCAAAAAGATGATGAACAACGCCACGGGCAACACGATCGAGAGCGTCTTCTGGGAACGGATTTGGTTTTCGTAGTTTCCGGCGAACTTGAAGCTGACGCCCGCCGGTAGAATGAACTCGCCGCTGTCTAACTTTTCTTGCAGGTACCGCTGGCAGTCTTCAACGACATCGACTTCCGCTTCGCCGGCTTTCATGTCGAACAGGACGTAGGCGACGAGGAACGTGTCCTCGCTCTTGACGACCTGCGGTCCGCGAAGGTAGGTGATCTCGGCAACCTGCGAAAGTGGAATCTGTGACCCATCCTTGGTGGGAACCAGGATCTTGCTCATTGTTTCGATCTCGTTGCGTAGCTCCCGCAGATAGCGAACGCGGACGGGAAAGCGTTCTCGGCCTTCGACCGTCGTCGTGATGCGCTTCCCCCCAATGGCCACCTCGACGACGTCCTGAACGTCACGGATCGTCAGGCCGTAGCGGGCGATTTTCTCGCGGTCGAATTTGATTTCGAGATACGGTTTGCCGACGACGCGGTCGGCAATCACCGCGGGGGCCTCCACCGAGGGAACCTCTTTGAGGAATCGTTCAATCTGAAGCCCGACCCGCTCGATCGTCTCCAGGTCCGGCCCCATGATCTTCACGCCCATGGGGGCCCGCATACCGCTTTGCAGCATGACGATGCGGGCCGCGATCGGCTGTAACCTGGGCGCGGACGTCGTGCCGGGAATTTGGGCGGCGTCGACAATCTCCTTCCAAATGTCGTCCGGTTTGCGGATGTGGTCCCGCCACAAGCGGTAGGGCCGGCCTGCAGGGTCGGGAATCAGGTCGCCGTCCTTGCGGACGAACTCCCCTTTCTCGTTATCGTATTGGTAGTTGATGCGGTGGCCGGCTTTGTCGGTCAGGTATTCCGGTTTGTAGTTGATGACGGTTTCGATCATGGAGACGGGGGCCGGGTCGAGCGGGCTTTCCACCCGGCCGAGTTTGCCGACAGCCAATTCGACTTCGGGAATGGCCATGATGGCCTTGTCCTGTAGCGACAGCACGTCCATCACCTCGCCGATGGAGGCGTGGGGCATCGTGGTCGGCATGTAGAGGTACGATCCCTCGTCCAGCGGCGGCATGAACTCCTTGCCGAGGCCGGGAAACGTCGCGGAGCCCTTCTTCCAGACCGCCAGCTCGCGCACGGCGGTCGGATCGACCCCGATCCTTTGTGCGGCCCAAGGGACGAAGCCCACAACCCGCTCGAAACCCAACCAGACGCTGCCCCCCAGGAAAATAATCACCACGGGTATCGAGAGAAACAGCGCTTTGTGCGCCAGGCACCAGCGGAGCAACGGGACGTAAATCACACGCTGAAAGATCTGGAAAAAGAGCAACAGCCCCCCGATCAACCCTCCCACAAACACGAAGTTTTTCACCAGTCCCTTTTCCGGCCCCAGCGGCAGCCAGTGATCGGTCAGCAGCACTCCGACCAACAGCACCGCCACCGTGTTGGCCATCCAGGGACCGTAATGGCGAACTCGTGGCGGCAGGGTGTCGGCTGCCAGGTGGTAGGTGCCCAGCAGCACTAGAATCAGCCCCGCCCACCAGACCAGCCAGAAGCCGGCAACAATCCCGACAAGGATCAGACCGCTCAGGAGAATTCGCTTGATCTTCTGAGAATCGACCCTGCCCGCAAACAGGATGTGTGCCATTGGCGGGATGATCGTCAGCGCGACAATCACCGAAGCCATCAGAGCGAACGTCTTGGTGAACGCCAGCGGCTTGAAGAGTTTTCCCTCGGCTCCGGTCATGGTGAACACAGGCAGGAAACTGACGACGGTCGTCGACACAGCGGTCAGCACGGCGCTGGCCACTTCGCGTGACGCCCGGAAAATCACCTCCAGGCGATCTTCGTCCGGGTGGGCTTCGTCGAGATGCCTGAGGATGTTTTCGCAGAGGATGATTCCCATATCGACCATCGTGCCGATGGCGATCGCGATGCCGGAGAGCGCCACAATGTTGGCGTCCACATGGAAGGTCCTCATCATGATGAAGCACATCAAGACGGCCAAAGGCAACAGCGAGCTGATCAACACCGAACTGCGCAGATGCAGCACCGAAACGATGATCACGATCACCGTCACCAGAATTTCCTCGACCAAGGCGGTGTTCAGCGTGCCCAGGGTCTCATAGATCAGGCCCGTGCGATCATAAAAGGGCACAACCGTGACCTGGCTGGTGTTGATCCAGTCCGGCCATTGGTCGCGGGGGGTGGAACGCAGCCATTTGACCCATTCCTCGTGATTCAGCTCGACGCTGGCAAAGGCTTCGAATCCGTGAGACTGGGCGAAGTCTACGATCTGCTGACGTGTCACCTTCCGGTAGTCGACGACCGCCTTGGTGGGCAGGCCGGCGGCGGTCTGCCGCATCATTTTCTTGACGTTCTTGATGGCTTCCAAGGGGTTGTAACCGTAGCGGACCACCACCACGCCTCCACACGCTTCGGCGCCGCCTTTGTCCAGCGCTCCGCGGCGCAGGGCCGGCCCCAGCGACACCTTGGCGATGTTCTTGATGTAGATCGGGATGTTGTCGTTGACCGTGACCACGCTGTTTTCGACGTCGCTGACCTGCTCGATGAAACCGAGGCCGCGGATAAAGTATTCCGTCTTGTTGATCTCGATACTGCGGGCGCCCACGTCGATGTTCGACTTGCGGACGGCTCTGAAGACATCCTCCAGGCCCACGCGGGCGGCCCGCATCGCATCGGGATCGACGTCGATCTGGTATTCCTGCACAAACCCGCCGACCGAAGCCACTTCGCTGATGCCTTCGGCCGAAAGCAGGTAATACCGCACGTACCAGTCCTGAATGGTCCGCAACTCGTCGAGGTCCCAGCCGCCGATGGGGTTGCCGTCCGGATCGCGGCCTTCCAGCGTGTACCAGAAGATCTGTCCCAGCGGTGTGGAGTCGGGACCCAAGGCCGGCTGCACCCCTTCGGGCAGCGTGCCCGCGGGAAGGCTGTTGAGCTTTTCCAGAACCCGCGTCCGCGACCAGTAGAACTCCACGTCCTCCTTGAAGATGACGTAGATCGACGAAAACCCAAAGAACGAATAACTGCGAATCGTCTTCACGCCGGGCACGCCCAACAGCGAGACGGTCAACGGATAGCTGATTTGGTCCTCCACGTCCTGGGGAGAACGGCCCATCCATTCGGTGAAGACAATCTGCTGATTCTCACCAATGTCGGGAATTGCATCGACCGGGACGGGGCTGCGGGGCAGGTCGCCCACCTCCCAGTCAAACGGAGCCACCAGCACGCCCCAACCAATGACCCCCAGCACGATCATCGCGACAACCAGCTTGTTCTCCAGGCAGAAGCGAATGACTTTGTCCAAAAGCGACATCTTCTGCTGCACTAGAGCTGGTTGAGGCGGCTCTTCGGTGGTGTTTGAAGCTGACGGTGCGTTGCTCATAATAATCAGATAGAATTGGAAATGTTGAACAGGAACAAATCAATGCAACAATCGCTTGACAACATACTGAAACTCGACAAGTTGGACTTGCCGCCGTATCCCAAAGTGGACGAGATCCAGTGGTATCCGTTTACCGACTCGGTTGGCGATGCGGCCTATCGCATCACAGTAATTCTGGCGGACGACACGCCGCCAGAGCATCGCGAACGCAAACTCACTCGCGAGATTGAGAACCGCATTCGCCAAGTGCTTCGCGAGGACGGCGTTGAGGAGTTTCCTTACATTCGCACCGCAACCCGTGCCGATCTGAAGTGGGCACAGGAGCAACGATGAGCTTGCACGCCGATTTGTTGCGACAGGCCCGCAACTTGGCGAACCTGGAACCTCGTCGCCCGCGTCAAGCCAGTTTGCGCCGGGCCGTTTCTGCGGCGTATTATTCCCTGTTTCACCTGTTGGTCGATGAAGCGACGGCCATGATGTTCGGCCGCGCGGGCCGTCGCCGTCGCTTCCGAGACGTATTAGCTCGCGGCTTCTCACACAGCTCGATGGCGGCAGCGTGCAGAAGTTTTGCCGGCGCGAATCTTCCCACGTCCATTGCTTCCGCAGTCGCGCCGCTGCCGATTCCTGCTGATCTTCAAACCGTGGCCACGGTGTTTCGGGAGCTTCAGGAAGAACGACATCGAGCGGACTACAACCGCGCAGCGCCGTTTTACAAGGCCGAAGTATTAGACCTGTTGCAAGACGCGGGCGACGCCGCAGAAGCTTGGCAGCGTGTGCGCAATGACGAAACGGCGCGGTTCTTCCTGATGGCGTTGCCCTTGTGGGAACAGATTCGGCGTTGATGTGTGTCAAGGCTTCTTCCATCTTGCTCGCCGCGCCTAATGTTGGTGACTTGTGTTTTGGTGTTTGCGTTACTTGGTCTTGGCGCCGGCGATCAGTTCCACGCGGTCGGCGCACTTCGGCATGATTGAGCCGAGGTAAGGATTTCTGGCCTGAGCGTCCTTCTGCAGCCAGATCGCGCCTTGGTTGCCGAACGCCATCGGACAATGCAGTTGATAGACGAGGACCTTGTCCCCGAAACCAAACGTGAGCGCCAACACCTGCATCTCGCCGGAGAGTGACTGAAAATGTCCGCGCAGTCTCTGGAGGTCGTCGGCTGTGGCCATGCCGTTCTGAATGGAGCGCAGGTTCGAGAGTTCTCTCATCCAGGCAGTGTGACTCCGGGCATCCGTGAGCAATTTCATGTCGACGGCTCCCAGTGTCCGTTCGAGGCTGGCGGCCGCTCGTTTCGCTTCTTCGAAGTTGTCGCCGGCTAAGAGGTCTCCGATCGTCAGGTATGTCCGCCAGAGGCCGGCCAGTCGCGATTGGAATTCGGACGAAACATCCAAACGTTGTGCTACGTCTGGTGCGTGAGAGAGGCCGAATTGCGCATCGACCCGCCGCATCGTCTTCTCCAAACTTTCGAACACGCGTCGCGCATCCTTGATTCGAGCCACGTCGCGTCCTTCGGCCACGTCGTTGCCCAGAAGCATCGCAAACTCCTTCCACTGCATCTTCGCGTGGCCGGTCAGCAGTTTGCCGTCGACGCCGTCCAGAACCTCTCCCAGCGCAGCGAACTCCGCACGGATCTGTGCCTGATTGCCGGACTTCAGGGCCGTTGCCACATCCTTGTAGGCCGCGTTGAGCTGTTGAAGTTTCTGGCGGACCGTCACGGGCAGGTCAAAAGCGGCGGCGGATGGACCTGCCTTTTTCTTCGACTTGGCTCCGCCGTGGCCGCCGTGATGGTGGCCGCCGCCGCCACCGCCTTGGGGGGTCATCATGCTCGGTTTGGCCTGAAGCTGAATCTCGCTGTCGATCTTGAAGTTCCCGCGGGTGACCACGAGTTGGCCTTCCTGTAATCCGTGTTTGACCAGGTAGTAATCTCCCGCGCGTGGACCGAGAACGATTTCGCGTCCTTCGAAGGTCGGCTCATTCGGATCTGCGAAATCGCTGCGCACCAATTCCATGTTTTCCGTAAGACTTGCAAAAACCTTTTCGGCGTCTTTGTGTTTCTTGAGCGTGCTCCCTTTCTCCACGTCCGCTTCCAGCGGTGCGGAAACCTCGCTCCACAGCCGCCGAGCAGAGGTGGTGAGGAGTTTCTCGTTCGGCTGCGTCAACGCGTCTCCCACCAAGCGGAACGCGGCCCGGACGTGTGACATCTTGTCAGGTTGGGTCTTGGCGACTTCGATCGCACCGCCCAACGCTTGGTACGCCTCTTTCAGGCCGCGAGGCTGGCTGGGCATTTCGATGTACACCACGGCTCGCGTGCCAGTCACCAACGCGGCGGTGACCGGAATCACCAGCGGCCTGGTCGATTCGGCGATTTCAGACGTGACGTAGCCAAACGACTCGGCCCGCACCAGCGGCATGCCACAGATGTCACACTTGCCAGGATGGTCCTTGACGATTTCCGGGTGCATCGGACCGATCCACTTGCCGGCCAGGTTGGCGTCGATCACTCGGCCGCCGCCTGCCACTCCGGCGCGCACGACGGCGCGCACGAACATCTCCGGCTTCAGTTTGCCGGCGGGGTTGGGGACGTTGACCCGCACCTTGACGGTCCGCGTCTTGGGGTTCAGGACGGGATCGATGAAGGCGATCTTGCCTTCGAACGTCTCGCCGGGATACGCCTCGGTCGTGAAGGTCACCCTCTGACCGTAACGCAGCCACACCAAATCGGATTCGTAGGCGTCCAGCTTCATCCACAGATGGCCTAGATCGGCGACCGTGTAAATTCTGTCGCCCACCTTCACGCGATCGCCTTCTTCACGGTGCTTTTCGATCACGATCCCGCCGATGGGCGCGTAAATCGTCATGTGATCGGTCGGTTTTGCCCGTTGTTCAATCTCCTGAATTTGCTGGGGAGTCATCCCCCACAACCGCAGTTTTTCGCGGGTCAACTCGACGAGGTTCACGTTCTCTCCGAACAGCGACGTTTGTCCTTTGCGCTTGCGGGCGGACCGCAGCGCGTCGATCAGCACCTGTTGTTCGGCGTGAAGTTCCTCACTGTAGATGTAGACCATGTGGTCGCCCTGCTTGACCTGCACGCCGGTGTAATCGACGTACAGGCGGTCCAGCCGACCGGGAATCCATGCGGTGATGTGCCTTAATCGCGTCTCGTCGTAATCGATCTTGCCGACCATCCGCACCGGGGCCGTGACGTAGCGTTTTTCGACCCGGCTCGTCTGGATGTTCATCAGCGCGCGGGCCGCCGGACTGACGGTCAGTTGCCGCATGCTCGTTCCTTTGTCCTTGGCCGTCGTCCGCAGCGGAATCAGATTCATCCCGCACAGCGGGCATTTCCCCGGGCCGGTCTTCCGAATCTGCGGGTGCATCGAGCAGGTCCAAAGCGTCGACTCTTCTGCGGCCTGAAGGTTTTGTGAACCGTTCTCTTCCTGAGGATCTCCCGGCGCTTCTGAATCGGACAAAACCGACTGCGCGACGTATCCCAACGCAAACACAATCACAACTTGCACCACAAACAGTATCACCGCGTGTTTCACAAGAAACCGCTCGAGTGCTTTGGCGCCTGGGAAGTGTTTCATTTTGCATCCTCCGTAACTGTTTAGCCAAATGCAGTCATGAGGAAATTAGGAACCCAGGAAGACAGGAGAAAGACGATTCTCGAGATTCCTGCTTTCCTGGTTTCCTAATAATCATCCTCTTGCCGCGAAACACACTGTGGAGAGGAACTTGCTCGGACGCAGCCTCTCCGGTGCGTCACGCCTCCAGAGATCCGCCCGCCCGGACCAGTCTCGTGCTTCGGCGGCCCGGTGGGCGGGTTGTCCGGCGGAGTTTGAATCGGTCTATTTCTGCAATTTGGCCAGGTACTTGTCGGGATCGCCCCTCAGTGTCTCCTCACAATCCTCACAGCAGATCCACACGTCCTGGCCCTTGACGCTGAGTTTGACCGGCGTCCCCATCATACCCAGCATTTTACCGCTCACCGGACACATATGTTGCTTTTCGGCCGCCGCCCGGTCCTCCTCGGAAAGCTCCGCGAGACCCTCTTTCATCTCCTCCATGGCACCATGTGCCTCATGCATATCACCATGCCCTTTGTCCGACTTGACCGGAATAAGGTCCATGGCGCACATCGGACATTTCCCCGGCTTGTTCTTTTGAATTTGTGGGTGCATCGAGCAGGTCCACATCTGCGCCGCTTCGTGATGACCGGTATCGGCATTGGTGTCTTGAATGGCCTGCTCGCCGCTGGCCGGCTGCGGCGGAGCCGGCTGCTCAGGTGTTGAGGAAGCACAACCATAAAGACCGGCTGCCATCACAAGGGCTGCGAAAGCCGCAAACAGGAAACGTGTCTGACTCATCTTTCAAACCTCCTTTTCAAAACCAGATCGTGAACGGAACAGTCAGTCAAAACGCTTGCTGCAGAATGCCACGAGACATCCCGCCAAGCGACGCAATGAGGGTGTCTCCCTCAATCTACGGTGGTTTCACCATCTCGAATTCATGCGATTCCAAACCATCGGACGACTGGGTTGCCAGGAGTTCCGCGCGATAGATCTTGACTTCTTGCGGAGCCACGATTCCCAGACTCACTCGCCCGCGTCCAATTTTAAGCAGTCTGACTCGGACTTTTCGGTCAATGACGAGCTCCTCATTCTCCTTGCGCGATAGGATCAACATATTACACCTTCCATGGGAGACAAAAAAGGAACCATAGGAAACTCAGCCTGAGAGTATTGATGCAGATGCGTTTCGCTTCGGATTCGCTTCTCGACGGGGCTTGCTTGCCTTCGGCTGGACCTCGCATGCCGGGCAGCCGAGTGTGGGGCAGGCTTTCCAGCCTGCCGCGGCCAATTGGCAGGCTGGAAAGCCTGCCCCACGACATCTGTCAAATTGGCTTTGACAGACCACGAGAAACCTCTGCGCGCAATCCGGCAGCGTTGACACACTGTTCACGCGAGCCAGGTGCAGTGTAGAACCTGCAAGGAGACGTCGACGCCCTGCGGCGGAGCATTTCCATCTTGCAGCAATCCCCGGCTTGGTCGAGATGGAACCTCGATTCGTGGCGCAGTCTCGCCGACCAGTTGCCAACTCTCGACGAACTGTCGCCGTCGCGAGTCGGTTGGTCGTGGAGCAGGAGCCGGGAAATGAGAGTGACAGCAACACGGACAATCGACAACTGGGGCCGATTCCGTTCTAGCACCGGAACAACACGCGTGCGACTGTCTCGCGGATTTCTGCCGGTCGGCACGGCGGCACGACCGTTGGGCGGTAGCGGCACCCCGACAACCGTTCAGGAGCCGCGCAGAGATCGGTCTCGCAGCCAATAGTGAGAGGGCCGTCGAAATCAAGCAAACTGTTTGGCAAATCCGTGAACAACCCCACATCGGATCTCTCGTTCCCAAAGTAACCGAGTCCCCTGACAACTAATGTCTTGTGAAGGGGAAAAAGTCAAGAGGAATTCCAGCTTTTGAAGCAAAACAGTCACATGTTCCTCTCTTCACTACATGGTGTTCGTAGTGTGTGCATCTGAAAAGTAGGTGTCACGGGGCCATGGCTTGGTTCCAATAGTT